>JBAQRU010000375.1:0-25577 GCA_049296025.1 Lysobacteraceae bacterium
ACGTCATGATGCTGGCCGGCTGCCGGGTCAGAAACTGGCGCGAACGCCGATCTGCCAGTTGTCCAAGTCGCCACCCAGGAAATTATATTCGTTGTAGTGGTACTGGCCGTAGACGCCCCAGGTCCCGTTGAACTTGACCTGCGCGTTCAGGTTCACGCCGAGCACGTCGTCCATGTTCTCGACAGTGGTCCAGGTGGCCTTGGCGCCCAGTTCGACGTGTTCCGACACCGCTGAGCGCAGACCCGCCGCAACGCGGTAGCCGTCGTTGTGGTATTCGTCGCTGAATACTTCGGAATTGACGCCGATGTAGCTGATTTCCGCGATGAAATCGGTGCCGTCCTTGATCGCATGGCGGTAGCCGCCAGTCAGTTCCCACGGTTCCACGCTGTAGTCGCTGTCCAGCTTGTCGGCATGCATGCCGATGGCGCCGTAGAACTTGTCTCCATAAGCCATCGAGCCCTTGATGGCATAACCGTCACCGCTGGCGCTGAAGCCGTTGTCGCTCAGCTTGCTCTCGCTGTAGCCGGCTTCGACGTAGTTGTAACTCAGTTCGCCGGCGGAGGCGGCAAAAGGCGAACACGCCAGCAGAAGTGCCAGCAAAAATCGATTTTTCATTCAAACCCCTGATTTTAAAAAAGTTTCGGATAAGCGCCGTTTCTTGGCGGGCGCATTTTAACGAAATCTTGATCAGTGGCAATGTCGAACAATTCGCTGGAAACAAGAAAGCCCGGCTTTCGCCGGGCCTCCAGGTCGCGTCACGGATTAAGGTGGGGCGCGGTGTGGCGTACTTGTGGGTGTACGCCGACCCTGCACGGGTGATGTGTTGGGTAGAGCGGATTACCAGGTCAAGCGCGGGCCGACGGACCATTGGGTGTCGCCATCGGCGAACTTGACGTCGCCGTTCAGACCCCAGTTCTGGTTGAACTTCAGCTGGGCGCCAAGGCGGCCGTAGTAGTCACCGTCAAACTGTTCGAAGTCTTCGTAGCCGGCCATCGCATAGCCTTCGACCTTGGTACCCAGTGCCCCGCGTACGCCGACTTCGGCACTGTAGCCATCGAAATCGAAGCCGCTGCCGGCGTCGTACTTCTCGTAGGCGATGCGGGTGACCAGATCGGCTTTCGGCGAGATTTCGTAGTTGTAGCCGACGCCCACCTTCCACTGGTCGACATCAATGTTGGTATTGTCGATTTCCTGCTGGTTGTAGCCGCCGAAAAGGTGGAAATTCGGGTGGACGGCGACCGAGCCATCGATACCGAAGCCATCGGCATCGGCATTGCCGTCGCCATTGGTGGCGACATAGCCGCCCTGAACATAGTTGTACGACACGCCTTCGGCCGCAGAGGCGGCGAACGGGAGGGCGGCGAGCAGGGTCAGGGCAAGGAGGGAACGCTTCATGGAGGATGACCTCTTGGTTGTTATTGGGCCGAAGCGGGCAGGGGAGAGAGGAGAGTTCCCGCGTCGGTGAAGTGCATTCTCAGGATTTGCATATAACAAAACCTTAATATTGAACTGAGCGGTACGGGAACTTTTCCGGGCGGTTCAGGTGGGAAGCGGGCTTCATGGGCGGCTTCCTCCCTTCCTCGCATATCGGGATGCTGTCGCGGCACGCCGACAGATGTGGAATCGCCCGTTCGAACCAGCACTCCAATCGCAAGATCTTCGCGTGTGCGGTTGTTGGGGGAAATCCACAGCAATGTCGTGGTGGCGGGGGCAGGTTTTGCATGCGCATGCTTTCTTCAACGGATGCATGCGTCTGCAAATCGATGCTTCCCGGAATAGATGGCGATGCGCGTTTGGCCGATGCAGGCGCCCGATGGAATTTCAAGATGGAAATCCTCGCGGATAAAGGATCGATTAAAGGATCGATTGTGCGAGCAATCGATTTGACCAGCATGGGTGGCGTCGTGGCAGCAGCGACTGGTGCGGCGGTCCATGCTCGCTCGTGTTGACCGTCCACGAAGCCTGTGACACGATCAACTGTCACGGTAATTCAGCAGCCATGGCATTCGGCGAACGATGGGAGCGTGTCGCTAATGAAAAGCGAAGGACTGCGATGAGGGTATTTGCGTTATCGGATATCCATGTCGACTACGATGCGAATGCGGAATGGGTTGGCAATCTTTCGAAATACGACTATCGGGACGATCTGCTGATTCTCGCCGGAGATGTCACCCACAAATTGACGCTACTGGCATGGTGCGTAAGCGAGTTGAGCGCGCGCTTCAAGCATGTTCTGTTCGTGCCCGGTAACCACGATCTCTGGGTTCTGGGCAAGGAAAAGGAAAAGACATCGCTGCAGAAGTTCGTCGAAGTGAAAGCCACGGTCGAGGCCAGCGGCGCGTCGATGCGATCTTTCCGCAAAGGCGGCGTAGTCATCGCCCCGCTGCTGGGATGGTACGACTACTCTTTCGGCGAACCGACCGAAGAACTCATGCAGATGTGGGCGGACTATCGCGCTTGCCGATGGCCGGCCGGGGTCGGGCCCGCCGAGGTGGCGGTGCATTTCGCGGAAATGAATTCGCACTTGGACACCGGCGACACCACCCGAGTGATTACCTTCTCGCATTTCCTGCCTCGCATCGATCTGGTGCCTTTCTACGTTCCGCGGAAACACCGGATTCTCGATCCGGTGCTGGGCGGCACCAGGATCGAAATGGAGCTCCGCAAGCTGGGCTCCAGCCTCCATGTCTATGGGCACAGTCATATCAACCGTTCGGTCCACATCGATGGTGTCAGATACGTCAACAACGCCTTCGGTTATCCGCACGAAAGCATGATTGCTTCGAAACAGCTGTTTTGTATCGACGAAATCTGACGCCGGGCCGTTTCGAAAAAAATACGCCCATCATCGGCATTCGGCGATTATCGTCATCAAGCCATGCTCGTGGATCCGGCATGGTCATTCGAAAAGTTCGATCGCGCACCGGCGGACATCCGTTCGACGAAACGTCATGGAACGTCGGTAACCTGTCGGCCCAGTCCATCCTGATGCCGGGTCACGATATCCGCTGCGTCTCCTGTCGTTTCGGGCTTGAGGTGGGCATCTTCCCGGGGCATGCATGCTTGCATCCCCCCGGCCGGAAGTTCCCGGGGTCTTGGGCTACAATATCCGCGTGCAACTCGCCGATAGGGACTCGTTCGCTGCGTCTCGTCTCAGGAAGGGGTAAACCCAGAGCAAACTGCTCGATTCCCGATGATTCGACGGCCACCAAGATCGCGGTGAGATTTGTACGGGCAGTGTCGCGTTGGTTTTCCTGCGACGGCGCTGGCCAAGTGGGGTGTCGAATTCCGTGATACCGCGTGTAAAGACAAAGGGAATGGATCGTCGAACCCGGTTCCGGCCGTTCCGTCGATGCATCGGGGTTGCAGCGCAATATCGGGCCGTCCCCGCAAGGCGGCTCGCGAAATGACGTGATAGCCAGCAGAGGAAGCGAGCGAGCATGATTTGGAATCCAAGCGAAGAAGGTCTTCGCGTGCACCCTCGACATCGATGTGTCGAAGCCAGCCCGATGCCGCAAGGCGAGCCTGGGCCGTTGGGAATTCGCATGGAAGCACATCTCCTGCCGAAAAGAACGGCATCCGGTCGAATCGCTCCGCAAACCGTTGCGTCGATTCAGCTCACAGCTGATCGCGATGCGCCAGCTCGCGTTACGAAGTCCGGAACTCAAAAAAACTTTTCATGACTTTTTTTCGCACGCTCGTGAAAAATCATGAACAGGCTCATCTGCAGGCTAGTAAATTGGCTTTTGAACAAGCTCCCAGACCGCATCGAGGCTTCCTTCAGTAAGCGATGCGACAAAAATTCCGCAAACCGTTGGAGAACACCCTGTGAACAAAGAAGAGATATTCGAAATCATCATCGGTCATGCCCGTGAAGTATTGCCGGGGCTGGAGTCGCACGATTTCCAGTCGACCGATTCGCTGAAAGCGCTCGGCGCGAATTCGATCGATCGCGCGGATATCATCATGATGACGCTCGAGAGCCTGTCGCTGAACATCCCGCTGATGGAGATGGCCAAGGCCGAAAATATCGGCGAATTGGCCGGCATCATCCATGCCAAGGCCTGATTTTGAAGGGGATGATCTCGATGGCCTGATCGTCAGTGGAATCGGGGTCACCACGTCGATCGGGCAGGGCAAGGACGCCTTCATCGCAGCGCTGCTGGAAGGCCGGCATCGTTTCGGCGTTCTGGGCCGCCCGGGCCGTCAGCTTCCGGTGCACGACGACGCGCAGACAGTCGCCGACAATGCGCCCCCCGCTTTCATCGGCGCCGAGATCGGCGATCTGGCGATGCCGGCATCGGTCTCGAAGAGTCTGCTGCGTACCGCCTCGTTTTCAGGGCACGTCGCGTTGGCGACTCTGCACGAAGCCTGGCACGACGCGGCGTTGGACCAGATCGATCCGCAGCGGATCGGTCTGGTGATCGGCGGCTCGAACTTCCAACAGCGCGAGCTGGTACAAACCCACAATACCTACCGCAACCGCGAGACCTTCCTGCGGCCGACGTACGGCATGGGTTTCATGGATAGCGACCTCTGCGGGCTGTGCACCGAGATCTTCGGCATCCGTGGCTTCGCGTACACGATCGGCGGCGCTTCCGCGAGTGGCCAGGTTGCGGTGATCGAGGCGATCGAGGCGGTGCGTTCCGGTCGTGTCGATGTGTGCATCGCGATGGGTGCGCTGATGGATATCTCCTATTGGGAGTGTCAGGGTTTCCGCTCGCTGGGCGCGATGGGCTCGGACCGATATGCGAGGGACCCCGCGTCCGCATGTCGTCCTTTCGATCGCGATCGCGATGGATTCATTTACGGCGAATCCTGCGGTGTGGTCGTGGTCGAACGCGCACGCTCCGCAGAGCGTCCCGGTGCTCAGTCCTATGCGCAGCTCGCCGGTTGGGCGATGGCGATGGACGGAAACCGCAATCCCAATCCGTCGGTCGACGGCGAAGTGCAAGCGATCCGTGGCGCGTTGGCGCGCGCGGGCTTGTCTGCGGCGGACATCGATTACGTCAATCCGCATGGCACCGGCTCGACGATCGGCGACATCACCGAGCTTGCGGCACTCCGCGAATGCGGATTGACGCATGTGCGTTTGAATGCCACCAAGTCGGTGATCGGCCACGGGCTCAGCGCGGCGGGTGCGGTTGAGCTGATCGCCGTATTGCTGCAGATGCGCGAGGGATCGCTGCATCCCAGTCGCAACCTGGACAATCCGATCGAGCCGGATCTCGGTTGGGTGCGCGGCACGTCCGCGTCGCATGCGATAGAAAATGCGTTGAACCTCAGCATGGGGTTCGGCGGGGTCAACACCGCAGTCTGTGTGCGCAAGAGTTGAGTCGGCGGTCGGAATATTTCATTTCAATGGAGCAATACCGATGAAAACCTACATGTTTCCGGGTCAGGGTTCGCAGGCCAAGGGCATGGGCGGCGAGTTGTTCGACCACTTCAGGGACCTGACCGCGAAGGCCGATGCCATCCTCGGATACTCGATCAAGGAACTCTGCCTGGAGGATCCTCGCGACGAGCTCGGCAATACCCGGTTCACCCAGCCTGCGCTGTACACGGTCAACGCACTGTCCTATCTCAAGAAGATCGAACAGACCGGCCAGGCGCCCGACTTTCTCGCCGGTCACAGCCTCGGCGAATTCGATGCGCTGATGGCCGCAGGCTGTTTCGATTTCGAAACGGGTCTGAAGCTGGTGCGGAAACGCGGCGAACTGATGAGCCAGATTTCCGGCGGCGGCATGGCGGCGGTGCTGAATGCCTCGAAGCAGGAAATCGAGGAGATTCTGGAGAAGAACGGCCTGGATGAAGTGTCCTTGGCGAATTACAACTCGCCATCTCAGATCGTCATCTCCGGCTCGGCCCAGCAGATCGCCACGGCGCAGCCGCTGTTCAAGCAGGGCAAGATCCGCTTCTACCCGCTCAACACCAGCGGCGCGTTCCATTCCAGGTTCATGCAAGGCGCGATGGAACAGTTCCGCGAGTTCCTGAAGGACGTGACGTTCGCGGAACAGAAGATTCCGGTGATTTCCAACATCACCGCTAGACCCTACGACAATGATGCGATTCTCGACACGCTCTCGCGTCAGATCGCCAACACCGTGCAGTGGTCCGAGAGCGTGCAGTACCTGCTCGCGCTGGCCCGCGATCGCGGCGAAACGATGACGTTCGAGGAATTCGGTCCAGGCGATGTGCTGACCCGACTCGTCGACATGATCCGCAAGCAAACGCCGGACGCGCTGCTGGACGGCTTCTTCCCATCGACGGCTCCGGCGAAAGTGGAATCCGATGGGTCGGGCAAGTCGTCAGGCGCCAGCGAAAAGGTCGTCGCATGGAACCGGAAGCACCCGATCGGTACCCGGGTGAAATCCACGGTCATGGACGATGCCGATCTCGAAACCCGATCCGAAGCGGTCGTGCTGTTCGGGCACCGCGCTGCGGTCTACATGAAAGGCTTCAACGGCTACTTCGATCTGGATGAGTTGGCGACGGGCTGAGCCTGCTTCGGATTCGGGGCTGCCGGTCGGTCGGCGCGCTGCCGCATTCGGAGCGCCCCGCTGAAGGCGATGTCAAGCGCCGGCTGGAAAGCGGCGCTGGCACCAGTCCGTGACCGCCGAGATCAGCGCGCCTTGTTGTGCGATTTCCGTGAACGTGTGGTTGGCGTCGGGGTAATACAGGCTGTCGAGTTTCCCGCGCAGTTCGGGAAACCATTCGTGCAACTGGTCCGCGTGGTTGTAACGCACGCCCTGCGCCGACGAGTAGATCGACAGGATGCGTACATCGCGCGCCACAAGCCCGGTCAACTGGCGGCGGTAGTCTTCGAGGGGCGGCGGCTGGCGCCCGCCGGAGGTTGCGTCCGCGGCTTCCGCGGACGACGACAACCGGCTGCGCAAGCGTTTCAGCAGTTTGGCGGGGAGTGCCATCCACGCGGCAGGATGGCGAAGGCGCGATCGCAACGAGCGCAGGCGCGCCTGCGAGGAGACATAGCAGGGCGGATCGACCAGAACGAGGCCTGCAATGCGCGGGTCCGCTTCCGCCGCCGCCAGCGCATTGTCGGCGCCGGAGCAGATGCCGAACACGATCACCGATGCGGCCGGGTTGTCCGCAGCAAGATAATCGATGGCGGTGCGGATGTCGGCGACGGAACTTGCCCGGAAGCTGAGCCGCTCCGGAAGTGCGCCGCTGTCGCCGATCCCCGACAGGTCCATGCGCAATGCCGGATGCCCGGCCTGGGCGAGGCGGCGTGCAAGCCGCACATGCAGCCGATGCGGCCCGATACGGTGGATCACGCCTGCGTTCACCAGCAGCACGGCGGGCGCACCGCGTGGCGTGGGCGGTGCACTGGCGACCGCGACAAGTGTACGATGCTCCCCCAGTCGCAGCACGCGCTCGGAGATGTTGGAATTGCTGCAGGCTGATGACGGGGACATGCGTTGCCGGGTCCGACCGGAAAATGCGTTAACGGGTAAGTACACGGTGGGGGGCACCGCTTGTCAATCCGATTTTTCCAGGCACACGACCGCGATCTGCTCGCAGCCGTGCATCTCTCGCCGCGACTGCATGCGCGCAGCGCTGCGGTTTTGCTGTGCAATCCATTCGGCGAAGAAGCCGCCCGCGCGCATCGCGCGTATCGGGTCATGGCGCGAAAACTCGAAGACGCCGGCTACGCCGCGATGCGTTTCGATTACGCCGGCACCGGCGATTCGAGCGGCGATATCGAAGACTTCGGCGTCGACGCATGGATCGAGGATATCGAGGCGGCCGCCGACGTGCTGCGCAGGGAATCCGGCGTGTCGCGCATCGTTCTGGTCGGTCTGCGCCTCGGCGCCACGCTTGCGGCGCTCTGCGCGCAGCGCGGACGGCTGCGTGCGGCGCATGTGGTGCTGTGGGATCCGGTGGTCGACGGTGCGCAGTATCTGCGCGAGCTGCGCCGTGCGCATCGCGCCTACATGGACGCCGAATTCGGCAGATCCACCACCGCGCATCCTGATGCTGCGGAAGGTCAGGAATCCATGCTCCGCGAAGCGCTCGGTACGCCGATCAGCGCGCGTCTGCACGGCGAGTTGTCCGCGATGGATCTGGCGAAGGATGCGCCCTTCACCGGGTTGACCACGGTGCTGTGCACGCAACGCACACCGGACATGGAAAGACTCCGCCAGCGCTGGGCCGACGGCCCCCGGATGCAATGGATCGATGTCGGCGGCAGCAGCGTCTGGAACTCGGATGCCGCGCTGAACAACGCCACGGTCCCCATGAACGAAATCCTCGCCATCATTTCCAGAATCGAAGCCTGCCATCCGTGACGACGCATCCGACCAGCAACGAAAACAAGCATGGATCCGTTACCAACACCCGCAGTGGCGGTGCGGATGGTGATCGCACCGACGCCACTGTGCACGGTCTGTTTCGCGAATGCGCCGAACGCCATCCGGACCGCGTCGCGCTGTCCTGGCCTGAAGGCCAAATGGATTACGAAGAACTCGATCGCCGTTCGGACGCGCTCGCTCTGCGGCTGCGCGAACTCGGTGCCGCTGCCGATCGCCCCATCGCCCTGTGTCTGCCGCGTTCGCCGCAGGCGGTGGTCGCCGCGCTCGCCATTCTCAAGGCCGGCGGCGCCTATCTGCCGCTCGATCCGGAGTATCCCGCCGCGCGCCTGCGTCACATCGTCGAGGATGCCGCCGCGACGATCCTGGTCACCGATGCCGCGCATGCGGGCGTGCTGACAGGAATAGCGGCGCAGACGTTGACGCTCGATGTCATCGGCATGGATGAGCATCAGCAGCCCGTCTGCGACGCACTCGACGCACGCCTGCAGGACACCGCACCAGCCGCCAATCTGGCGTACGTGATGTACACCTCCGGCTCGACCGGCATGCCCAAGGGCGTGCAGATCGAGCATCGTTCGATCCTGCGTCTGGTCGTCGATGTCGACTACGTCCGTCTCGATGAAGAGACCTGTTTCCTGCATGCAGCGCCGTTGGGTTTCGACGCATCGACGCTGGAACTGTGGGGTCCGCTGCTCAACGGCGGTCGTTGCGCGATCCTCACCGCGCCGGTTCCGGATGCGCGCGCATTGGCCGAGGCCATCGACGGAATGGGCGTCACCACGGCGTGGCTGACGGCCGCGCTGTTCAACGCGGTGATCGACGAATCGCCGCAGTCGCTGCGCGGCCTGCGCCAACTGTTCACTGGCGGCGAAGCGCTATCGCCAAGCCACGTGCGCCGCGCGCTGCAGGCGCTGCCGGACATCAGCCTGCACAACGGCTACGGCCCGACCGAGTGCACCACCTTCGCCACGACCTACGCGATTCCGCGCGATCTGGCCGAAGACGCCACCAGCATTCCGATCGGCCGGCCGATCGCACACACCCACGTGCACGTGCTCGACGCGCAGCAGCAGCCTGTCGCCGCAGGCGACACCGGCGAGCTGTACATCGGCGGTCGCGGCGTGGCGCGCGGTTATCTCGGCCGTCCCGATCTCGATGCCGAACGCTTCCTCGCCGATCCTTTCGACGCAGGCGAGCGTCTGTACCGCACCGGCGATCTGGTGCGTTGGCGCGATGCCGGTGCGGACGCGGTGCTCGAATTCGTCGGCCGCGTCGACGATCAGCTGAAGATCCGCGGTTTCCGCATTGAGCCCGGCGAGATAGAGAGTGTGCTGTCGCGCGTTCCCGGCGTGCGCGCCTGCGCCGTGGTCGCCAAGCCCGGTTCGGGCGGCGGCAAACGGCTGATCGCCTATGTCGTCGCCGATGTCTGGGATATTGCGCAGGCCCGTGCAGCGCTCGTGCGCGAACTGCCGGACTACATGGTGCCGTCGGCATTCCTGCGCCTGCCCGTGCTGCCGATCACCGCCAACGGCAAACTCGACCGCGCGGCGCTGCCGGTGCCGAGTCGCGAACGTCCCGAATTGCAGCATCCGTATCGCGCGCCGCGCAGCGAACGCGAACGCGCGATCTGCGCTGCGTTCGCGGACGTGCTCGAACTGGATCACGTCGGCATGCAGGATGCGTTCTTCGAACTGGGCGGCGATTCGTTGTCGGCGCTGCGCGTGCTGCTGACGCTGCGCACCCGTGGCATCGGCGACCTGCGTCCGGCGCAGTTGTTCGAAGCGCCGACGCCGGCCGGCGTCGCGCGCCTGCTCGATGGCGATGCATCGGCGCTGACAATGCCATCGTCGGCAGCGAAGACACCAAGCGCGGATGCGCCTATCGCCATTGTCGGCATGGCCGGCCGTTTCCCGGGCGCCGAGGATATCGAAGCGTTCTGGCGCAATCTCTGCGCCGGCCAGGAATCGATCCGGGTGTTCGCGCCCGACGAGCTCGATCCTTCGATTCCGCGCGCGCTCATCGACGATCCTGCTTACGTGCGCGCACGCGGCGTGATCGACGGCGTGGATCGTTTCGACGCTGCGTTCTTCGGCATCGCGCCGCTGGAAGCGCAATTGATGGACCCGCAGCATCGGCATTTCCTCGAAACCGCGTGGCATGCGCTGGAACACGCCGGCTACGTGCCCGAGCGCGTGCCGGGACGGGTCGGCGTGTTCGGCGGCATGTACAACGCATCGTATTTCCTGCATCACGTGCAGTCGCGGCCGGATCTGGTCGCGCGCCTCGGCGAGATGCAGACCATGCTCGCCAACGAGAAGGACTATCTGACCAGCCGCGTGGCCTACAAGCTGGGACTGGATGGTCCGGCGGTGAGCGTGCACACCGCATGTTCGACATCGCTGGTCGCCACGATCATGGCGATGGAAAGCCTGCGCAACGGCGACTGCGATCTGGCGCTCGCGGGCGGCGTGGCGATCACCTGTCCGCCGAACAGCGGTTATCTGTACCAGGAAGGCGCGATGGCCTCGCGCGACGGCCACACCCGCAGCTTCGACGCCGATGCCGCAGGCACCGTGTTCTCAGACGGCGTCGCGATCCTCGCGCTGCGCCGGCTTTCGGATGCGCTGGTCGATGGCGACACCGTGTATGCGGTGCTGCTCGGTGGCGCGATCAACAACGACGGCGCCGATCGCGCCAGTTTCACCGCGCCGAATCCGGCCGGGCAGGCGACCGTGATCGCGATGGCGCACGACAGCGCCGGCATCGATGCGCGCAGCATTTCCTACGTCGAAGCGCACGGCACCGCCACGCCGATCGGTGACCCGATCGAAGTCGCCGGCCTGACCCGCGCCTTCCGTCGTCATACCGAGGATCGCGGTTTCTGCGGCATCGGTTCGCTGAAAAGCAACGTCGGTCATCTGGTGACCGCCGCTGGCGCCGCCGGTCTGATCAAGACCGCATTGGCGCTGCATCGCGAAATGCTGCCGCCGACGATCGGCTATGCCCGCCCCAATCCGCAGATCGATTTCGATGCCTCGCCGTTCGTGCCGCAGGCCGCGCTGCAGGCATGGCCGCGCGGCGCGCAGCCGCGCCGCGCGGGCGTCAGTGCGTTCGGGTTCGGCGGCACCAATGCGCACGTGGTGCTGCAGGAAGCGCCGCTTGCGAACGCATCCGTGCCTTCGCTGCGTCCGCAGCAGCTGTTGACGCTTTCGGCGCGTACGCCGGAGGCATTGACGGCCTTGTCGCAACGCATGGCGACATATCTTGACGATGCGTGTCTTGACGATGCGGACGCAGCCGCAATGCTGTCGTTCGCCGATATCGCGCACACCGCGCGCATCGGCCGGCGCGCGTTCGCGTATCGCCGCAGCGTGGTTGCTGCGGACCGTGCCGAAGCCGCGCGACTGTTGGCTGCGACCAGCGCCGCTGGTGCCATGGCGACGACCGATGCGCCCGAAGTCGCCTTCCTGTGCCCGGGGCAGGGCGCACAGTACCCGGCGATGGGTCACGGGCTGTACGCCGCCGAGCCGGTGTTCCGCGATGCCTACGACGCCTGCTGCGCAGTGCTTGCGTCGCAGATGCAGATCGGTGCGAACACTGCGAACGATGTGTGCGAGCTGTTCTTCAGCGATGCGCCGGACGTGCTGGTCGCGACGCACCTGACCCAACCGGCGGTGTTCGCGCTGGAATACGCGCTGGCGCGGCTGTGGATGTCGTGGGGCGTCGAACCGGGCGCGCTGATCGGCCACAGCGTCGGCGAGTTCGTCTGCGCGACGTTGGCGGGCGTGATGTCGCTGGCCGATGCGCTGGCGCTGGTCGCGCTGCGCGGCCGGCTGATGCAGTTGCAGCCGGCGGGCAGCATGCTGTCGGTGCGTTTGTCCGCCGATGCGATGTCGCACTATCTCGACGACACCGTCGAACTCGCGGCGGAAAATTCGCCCGCGCTGTGCGTGGTCGCCGGCCCGACGCCGGACATCGCGCGTCTCGAAGCGCGTCTCGCCGCCGATGGCGTCGCCGCCAAACGGCTGATGACCTCGCACGCGTTCCACTCGGCGATGATGCAGCCGGTGGTCGCGCCGATGCTGGCGCAGCTGCAGACGATGACGCTGCACGCGCCACGGATTCCGATCGTGTCCACGGTCACCGGCGATTGGCTGAGTGATGCCGACGCCCGGGATCCCCAGTACTGGGCTGAGCATCTGCGACGTCCGGTGCGCTTCGCCCCGGCCGCATCGCGCCTGCTCGAAGACCCGAATCGTTTGCTGATCGAAGTCGGACCGCGCGGGACGCTGGCGACGTTGGCGAAACAGTGCGCGCCGAAAGGCCGTGCAACGCAGGTCGCGATCGCCAGTCTCGGCGACAGCGACGCGCTGGAAACATCGCTGCTCGCGCAGGCGCTGGGTCAGGCGTGGACACTCGGCGTCGCGCCAGACTGGAAAGCGTATGTCGCGCACGAATCGCGTCGTCGCGTACCGCTGCCGGGGTATCCGTTCGCGCGCGATCGGCATTGGGTGGATGCGGTGGTGAAGGTGGCGACTGTTGCCGACGTGCTGCCCAACGCGCCGCTCACAGCCGAACCCGCGAGCACCATCGTGCAAGCGGTCGTCACGAACGACATCGCGGACGCCAGCGATACCCTGCCGCGCCTCGTGGCCCTGATCGAAGACGTGTCCGGTTTCGAAATCGGCACCAGTGAAACCGATACGCCGTGGCTCGAACTCGGTCTGGATTCGCTCGCGTTGACCCAACTGGCGCTGCAGTTGCAGCGCGCGTTCCAGGTCAAGGTCACGTTCCGGCAGATCATGGAGCAGTACGGCACGGCGGCGCAGCTGGCGACGCATCTGGACGCGAGCCGCGCACCGGCGGGCTCGACGGCGCCATCCACTGCGAGCACCGCAGTGCAGGTCGCTGCACAACCGACCGGCGGCGATGACAGCAGCGAAGGCCCGATGTCGTACGACGTCAAGAAAGCCTTCGGTGCGATCGCGCGCATCCACACCCGCGCCGACGCGATGACGCCACGACAGCGCACGCGCCTGGATGCGCTGATCGCGCGTTACGTCACCCGCACCGGAAAATCCAAGGCCTACACCACCCAGCATCGCCAGCGCATGGCCGATCCGCGCGTGGTCAACGGCTTCCGGCCGCTGACCAAGGAGCTGACGTATCAGCTGGTGATCGAACGTTCGCGCAATTCGCGGATGTGGGATCTCGACGGCAACGAGTACGTCGATGTGCTCAACGGCTTCGGCATGAACCTGTTCGGCTGGCAGCCGGACTTCCTGCGCGACACGCTGCACGAGCGCATCGATCTGGGCTACGAGATCGGCCCGCAGCACGTGCTGGCGGGCGAAACCGCCGAACTGTTCGCGGACCTGACCGGCAGCGACCGCGTCGCGTTCTGCAACACCGGTTCGGAAGCGGTGATGGGCACGATGCGCATCGCGCGCACCGTCACCGGCCGCAGCACCATCGCCATCTTCACTGGCGCCTATCACGGTATTTTCGACGAAGTGATCGTGCGTGGCACCAAGAAGCTGCGCAGCGTGCCGGCCGCGCCCGGGATCATGCCGTCGACCGCGCAGAACGTGCTGGTGCTGGATTACGGCACCGAGGAATCGCTGCAGATCCTGCGTGAACGCGCGCACGAGCTGGCCGCGATCCTGGTCGAACCGGTGCAGAGCCGTCGCCCGGATTTCCAGCCGGTCGAATTCCTGCGTGAACTGCGCACGCTCACCGAGGACAGCGGTTCGCTGCTGATCTTCGACGAAGTGGTCACCGGCTTCCGCGCGCATCCGCGCGGCGTGCAGGGTCTGTTCGACATCCAGGCCGATCTGGCCGCCTACGGGAAAGTGGTCGGCGGCGGCTTCTCGATCGGCGTGATTGCCGGCAAGCGCGCCTACATGGACGCGCTCGACGGCGGCCACTGGGACTACGGCGACGATTCGGTGCCGACCGTCGGCGTGACCTATTTCGCTGGCACCTTCGTGCGTCATCCGCTGGCGCTGGCGGCTGCGAAGGCAACGCTGAAACATCTGCAGGACGCCGGTCCGGAACTACAGCTGCGGCTCACAGCACGCACCGCGAACATGGTTGAGCGCGTCAACGCGGCGATGGAGGAACTGGGCGCGCCGTTCAAGTTGGTCACGTTCGCGTCGTGGTGGCGGAATGTGTTCACCGAGGATCTGCCGTACGGCGATCTGATCTACGTGATGCTGCGCGATCGAGGCATCCACATCCTCGACAACTTCCCGTGTTTCCTGACCACCTCGCACACCGACGAGGACATCGATCTGATCGTCGCCGCGTATCGCGATGCGGCGGCGGAAATGATCGCCAGCGAATTCTTCCCGGTCCGTCGCAGGGAGCAGGCGCTCGCCGAAGACGGCACGCGCGTCGTGCCGACCACCGAACCGCAGCGCGAAATCTGGCTCGCCGACCAGCTCGGCACCGAGGCCTCGCTGGCGTACAACGAATCGGTCTCGCTGCATCTGCGCGGTGCGCTCGATGTCGAACGCCTGCGCGCGGCGGTACAGGCCTTGCCGCAGCGCCACGATGCGCTGCGCGCCACGTTCTCCGACGACGGTCTGTGGCTGAAGATTCCCGCGCAGGCGGCAGTATTCGAGATCGCACTGCGCGATGTCTCCGCATCGCAGAACCCGCAGGCGGAACTCGCCGCGATCTGCGAACGACATGTTTCCGAACCCTTCGATCTGGGCGCGGGTCCGCTGCTGCGCGCCGAGATCGTGCGGCTTGCGCCCGAGCATCACGTGCTGGTGCTCACCGGCCATCACATCGTGCTCGACGGCTGGTCGTTCTGGGTGCTGGTGAAGGATCTGGCCGCGCAGTATCGGCCGGACGCCCTTCAAGCCGCAGCGCCTTCGTTCGCCGATTACGCGGTCGAACAGTCCGCATCGGATGCCGATCCGGCCGACGAACTTGCGTGGTGGATCGCGCTGTTCGCCGACGGCGGACCGGTGCTGGATCTGCCCTGCGATCGGCCGCGTCCGTCGATCCGCACCCAGCGCGCGGGACGCGAAGATCATGTGCTGCCGGCGGACCTGCTCGCCGATGTGCGCCAGCTTGGCGCGCGTCGCGGCGCGAGCCTGTTCGCGACCCTGCTCGCCGGTTTTTCGGCGCTGCTGCATCGGCTCACTGGGCAGGACGATGTCGTCATCGGCGTGCCCGCCGCAGGGCAGTCCGCCTCCGGACAGGAAGGCCTAGTCGGACATTGCGTGCACATGCTGCCGCTGCGCATACAGCCGCACGGCGAACTGCCGTTCGAGCGCTTGATCGATCAGAGCCGCGGCATGCTGCTCGACGCCTACGATCACCAGCGCATCACCTTCGGCCGACTGCTGCGCGCGCTGCCGATTCCGCGCGAGCGCAGCCGTCTGCCGCTGATGAGCGTGATCTTCAATATCGATCAGGCGCTGACCGGCGAACACGATGCGATGCCGGGACTGCAACTGGATCTCGACAGCAACGCGCGTCGTTTCGAAACCTTCGAGCTGTTCGTGAATGCGGTGGATCTCGGCGCGGCCGGCATGCGTCTGGAATGCCAGTACAACGCCGACCTGTTCGATGCGCAGACGGTCGCACGCTGGCTCTCGGGTTTCGAGATCCTGCTGCGCGCTGCGGTCGCTGATGTCGGCAGCACCCTCGATGCGCTGTCCGTGCTCACGCCCGAAGACCGACAGTCGATCAATGCCTGGAACGCGACCGAAGCCGACTATCCGCGCGAGACCCGGATCGAAGCGCTGATCCTTGATCAAGCGCTTCGTACGCCCGATGCCATCGCCGTGACGGCCGGGTCGAAGCATCTGACCTATGCGCAGCTCGCCGATCGCAGTGCGGCGATCGCGATCGCTTTGCAGACGGCCGGCGTGCGGCGCGGCGACCGGGTTGGTCTGTTGCTGGAACGCGATCTTGAATTGTTGCCCGCACTGCTCGGCGTGCTGCGCGCGGGCGCCTGTTATGTGCCGCTGGACCCGGCGCTGCCGGAAGAACGGCTGGGCTTCATGATCGAGGATGCGCAGCTGCGCATCCTGCTGGGCGATACGGCATCGATGGCGCGGTTCGACAGCGTATTGGCATCGACTGTGCACTTGCATCTGCACAGAATTCCCGATCGCGGCGATACCGCATTGCGCGATGTCAGCGCTGACGCCGAGGACGATGCGTACATCATCTATACCTCGGGCTCGACCGGTCGCCCCAAAGGCGTGCGGGTCCGCCATCGCAATGTCGCTAATCTGCTCGCGAGCATGCGGCGCACGCCGGGCATGCAGGCGCAGGACGTTGTCCTCGCGGTCACCACGCTGGCGTTCGATATCGCGGTGTGCGAACTGATCCTGCCGCTGTCCGTGGGTGCGACCGTTGTACTTGCCGACCGTCGCGACGCGGCGGATGCCGATCGCCTGCGCGCGCTGCTCGAGACGCATCGCGTCAACATCATGCAGGCCACGCCCGCGACCTGGCGCCTGCTGCTCGAATCGGGTTGGCGCGGCCATCCGGGGCTCAAGGCCCTGAGTGGCGGCGAACCGCTCGCTGCCGATCTCGCGGCCGCGCTGCTGCCGTGCGTCGCCGAGCTGTGGAATGTCTACGGACCGACCGAAACCACGGTCTGGTCGAGTCATCATCGCGTCGTCGACGCGAACGCACCGATTCCGATCGGCGTGCCGTTGGCGAATACGCGGCTGCTGGTGCTCGATGCGCATCGTCAGCCGGTACCGGTCGGTGTCGTCGGCGAGCTGTATATCGGCGGCGACGGCGTGGCCTGCGGTTATCTCAATCGCCCCGAGCTGACCGCCGAACGCTTCGTCCCCGATGCGGACGGCCAGCCGCTGTACCGCACTGGCGATCTCGCGCGCTGGCGTCGCGATGGCGTGGTCGAGTGCCTGGGCCGCACTGATTTCCAGGTGAAACTGCGCGGTTACCGCATCGAGCTCGGCGAAATCGAGCAGGTGCTGCTGTCGCATCCGGACATCGCCCAGGCCGTGGTGGTGACCCACGAACCGCGTCCGGGCGATCTGCGTCTGATCGCCTACGTCGTTGCGCAACCCGAGTCGGCGTTCGACGGCAGCCGCGCCAGCGAGGACGGTTTGCGCGCGCATGCCGCGAAACTGTTGCCCGAGTACATGCTGCCGCAGCGCTGCATCGCGCTGCCAGCGTTGCCGTTGACGGTGAGCGGCAAGATCGACCGCAAGGCGCTGCCGGCGCCGACCGACGCATCGCCGTCGATCGACAGCGGCGAACCCGAAGATTTCCCCGACGCTAGGCAGGCGCAGGTCGCGCAGCAGTATCGCGACGCGCTGGCGCTATCGAAGATCGGTCCGCACGACGATTTCTTCGCGCTCGGCGGGCATTCGCTGCTTGCGGCACAGCTGGCGGCGAAACTCGGTCGCGAGCTGGATCGTCACGTGCCGATGCGCGTGGTGTTCGATCACCCGACCGTCGCCGGTCTCGCGGCATGGCTGGCCGCGCAGGAAGCGACGATGCTGCCGACCGTTGTGGCGCTTGCGCACGGCGAACGCGCGCCGCTGTCGCTGATGCAGCAGCGGATCTGGTATCTCGAACAACTGCATCCGGGCCGCACCGTCTACAACGTGCCGTCGGCGCACCGTCTGCGCGGCGCGCTGGATCGCGATGCGCTGTCGCGCGCTTTCGCCGGAATGGTGCGGCGTCAGGCCGCGCTGCGCACGACCATCGGCATGCACGAGGGCGAGCCGTTCCAGCAACTGCACGAGACTGTCGATACCACGCTGCGCTTCGAGGATCTGACCGACTTCGCTGCGGACGCGTGCGAAGCCGAACTCGCGCTGCGGATGGAAGACGGGATCGCGTTGCCGTTCGATCTCGCGCACGGGCCGCTGTTCCGCGCCTGCGTGTACAAACTTGGCGACGATGAGCATGTGATGTTCTTCATGGCCCATCACGCGATCTGGGACGGCTGGTCCTTCGATCTGTTCTATACCGAAATGGCCGCGCTCTACGACGCCTACCGTCATGGCCGCGAACCGTCGCTGGCGCTGCCGCCGGTGAGCTATGCCGATTTCTCGGCGTGGCATCGCGAATGGATGGACGGGCCGGAGTTGACGCGACAGCTCGATCACTGGCGCAGCAAGCTGCAGGGCATGCCCGAAGCGCTGGCGCTACCGACCGACAAGCCGCGACCGGCGACCCAGAGCGGCGATGGCGACACCGCATGGCTGCGCGTGCCGGACGACACCGCCGATGCGCTGCGCGCGCTGGCGCAGCGCGAAGGTTCGACGCTGTTCACGGTGCTGTTGTCGGCGTGGACGCTGCTGCTGCATCAGCTCAGCGGGCAGCGCGATCTGGTCATCGGCACGCCGGTGCGCGGACGCAATCTGCCCGAGCTCGAATCGGTGATGGGCTTCTTCGTCAATGCGCTGCCGCTGCGATTGCAGGTTGATCCGGCACAGGGCTTCCGCAGTCTGCTGCAGACCGCACGCGTGGAGATGATCGATGCGCTGGGCTGCCAGGACGTGCCGTTCGAGCATCTCGTGCGCGTGCTCGGCACGCACCGAGACACCAGCCGCTTCCCGATCTATCAGGCGTTCTTCTCGTACCAGGATGCGCGTCAGCGGCCGTGCCGCTGGAGCGATCTTGCCCACGCCAACGTGCCGGTGTTCCAGCCGGCGGCGGCGCAGGATGTCGCGCTGTGGTTCCTCGACGGCGCCGACGGTCTGGTCGGCGGCCTGAACTACAACACCGACATTCTGATCGCCGACACCGCGACGCTGCTGGTGGAGCGCTATCTCGCGCTGCTCGACGGGCTGGTCGGTGCGCTCGCGACGTCGTCCGACGACGTGCCGCTGCGCGCGCTGCTGACGATGACGCCTGCCGAATCGGCGCGGATCGCCGCGTGGAACGACACTGCGGCGCCGATGCCCGATGATCGCGATCTGTCGCATTATCTCGACGATGCCATCGCCCGCCACGGCGATCGCGCGCAGGTGCTGTCGACCGAGGGCGCGATCAGCCATGCCGCGCTCTCGGCACAGGCCGATCGCATCGCCACCGCGCTGCGTGCGCGCGGCATCGGTGGTCGTGATGTCGGCAGTGGCGCAGTCGTCGGTCTGCATCTGCAGCGCTCGCCGTCGATGCTCGCGGCGATGCTCGGCGTGCTGCGCGCCGGTGCCGCGTATCTGCCGCTCGACCCCGGTTTCCCGGCCGAACGATTGAAGTTCATGGTCGCGGACGCCGACGCGGCGCTGGTGATCGACGACAGTGATAACGATCTCGGGCTCGACGCCACGCATCGGCTGACGCTCGACGATGCGCTTGCGACTGAAGCGATGTCCGGGCTCCGGTTCGATCATCATGACTCCGATGCGCTCGCGTATCTGATCTACACCTCGGGTTCGACCGGAAAACCCAAAGGCGTGCGCGTGCCGCAGCGTGCGGTGATCAATTTCCTGGAATCGATGCGGGTCGCGCCGGGACTCGATGCCTCATCGCGTCTGGCTGCGGTCACCACGCTGTCCTTCGATATCGCCGTGCTCGAACTGCTGCTGCCGCTGGCGGTGGGCGCGGATCTGGTGCTGGTCGCGCGCGACGAAGCCAGCGATGGCGTCGCCCTGCGTGCGCTGCTCGAACATCACAGGGTCGACACCCTGCAGGCGACGCCGAGCACGTGGCGACTGCTGCTGGAATCCGGCTGGCGCGGCGGACCGCAGTGGAAAGCGCTGTGCGGCGGCGAAGCCTTGCCGGCCGATCTCGCCGAAGCGCTGCTGCCGCGCGTCGGCGCGCTGTGGAACATGTACGGCCCGACCGAAACCACGGTCTGGTCAACCTGCGCGCAGGTCAGGCCGGGGCAGGGCGAGATCGTCGTCGGCCGTCCGATCGCGAATACGCAGGTGCATGTGCTCGACGACAACGGCATGCCCGTGCCGGTCGGCGTGACTGGAGAACTGGTGATCGCCGGTGCCGGCGTGACGCTGGGTTATCACAAGCGCGATGAACTTACGGCAGAGAAATTCATCGCCGACAGATTCGCCGATGCCGCGACCCCGGGCGCACGCATGTACCGCACCGGCGATCTCGGACGCTGGCGCAGCGATGGCCAGCTGCAGCATCTCGGCCGCCTCGACCAGCAAATCAAGCTGCGCGGCTACCGCATCGAAACCGGCGAAATCGAAAGCATCCTCGCGCGTCATCCGGATGTCGCGCAGGTGGTCGTGGTCGCGGCGGCGCGCAGCAGCGAGGATGCGATCCTCGCGGCGTACATCGTGCCGCGCGCCGGAGCGGGCGTCGACGGCAATACGCTGCGCGCGCATCTGCGCGGCGAACTGCCGGACTACATGCTGCCCACGGCGTGGATCGAGATCGCACAGGTGCCGACCACGCCCAACGGCAAGGTCGATCGCAATGCGCTGCCGCCGATCGCGTCCACGGCATCCGCCGCCAAGCCGCGTCTGTCGCAGGCGCCATCGACGCAGAGCGAACGCTGGCTCGCCGATGTCTGGCGCGAACTGCTCGGCATCGATGCCATCGGCGTGCAGGACAACTTCCTCGATCTGGGCGGCCATTCGCTGCTGATCATGCGCGCGGTCGCGATGCTGCATACGCGCCACGGCGTGAGTCTCAGCCCGCGTGCGTTCGTGTTCCAGACCCTGGCGCAGATCGCGGCGGAATGCGATGCGCAGCTGGGCACGGGCACTGGCGCGGTGGGTGATGCTGCACGGGAGCCGGCGAACGAGGAGACGCTTTCCAGCGGATTCTTCGGGCGCCTGCTGTCGCGGTTCGGAAAACGCCGGGCGTGATGCGCGCCCGACGCTCGAGCGCAGCATGCCTAGCGCTCTCGGATCATCGGCGCTTGCCGCGTAAGCCGTACCATCGGCCACGGGCCACCAATTTTTTCGAGCGCTTTAAAAGCCACCGTCGTCCCCGCGAATGCGGGGACCCAGCGGCTTCGAAAACCCAATGACGTTCAATCAGTCTGCGCAGCGTCAAGACACTGGATTCCCGCGTTCGCGGGAATGACGAGCCAAAGAACGATTTCCGCCGGTCAATCGACCGGTTTTGTCAGCTTGAAGACAAATGGGGGCAACTTCAGCTCGATGACCCTGCACAAGGATTCGTCGACCTTCGACGCTATCGCTGATGCGGGGTTTCGATCGTATTCTGCTCGAACGCTCAATCGCGAACGAAGTAATACCCGCTGTACGCATCGATGTCGCGTCCGCGCGTGTGCGGAATGCGGCACGAAGTCTCACGGTTGGTCCAATCGTCGACCGCGCGATAGCCCAGCGCAGTGATGCCGGCGACGAATTCGTCGCGGTTGCTGATCCGGTACGGATGGAATGCGCGGCCGGTGGATTGCACGGTGACGAAGGTGTCGCCGTCGTACAGCGGCATCTTGTTGATCAGCAGGTGCTGCGGGCGCGCGCCCATCTTCGCGAGGATGTCGGCGAGGCTCATGTCGACGTACTGCAGCGAGCCGGCGGCCATGAAGATGGTGGTGTCGCTGCCGGTGCCCAGGTCGTCGGTGAAGAACAGGCTGTCGGCGTGCTGTTCCTGCGCGAAGGTCTGGCCTTCGCGGACGATCGCCGGCATGTCGCAGATCGTCCAGCGCATTCCCTGCGAATAGTGCAGATATTGTTTCCAGCCGTAGTAGCTGACGCCGATGTGGCCGCCGAAATCAAACAGCCGGGTCTGCGCATCCAGCAGGTCGCGCAGCCAGAACAGCACCGCGTAATCGCTCTGGCACGCCTTCTGGATGCGGTCGCGATACATCCCGGCGAGCGCGTCGTGGTCGTAGCCCACGCGGCTGCCCTGTGGAATGGCCGCTTCGGCTTCGGCGAAGCTCGCATGCACGCCGCGAAAGCGGCCGCGCGGCATCTTCGCGAAGCTGCGCGCGTCATCCATCGCCAGCACGCTGCCGACGACGGGAATCCGCCACGCATTGCGCGCGACGCGTTCCGAAAAATCGATGATCCCCATGTGTTCCCCGTGCGCTCGTCGTGCTTTCGTTGTTTTCGCTGCTATCGGGCCATCGTATCAAAAGGCATCGAATGCATGCCCGGACGATGGCTCATCGACGCCCGGGCAGACGCTTGCCGAATTTCGCGGCGATCGCGCGGACCACGGCGGCATCGGACTCGTCCAGACCGCGCAGCAGCCAGATCGAGAGCGGGTAGCCGATCGCGAACACCACCGTGCCGGCCAGCAGCCCCGACAGCGGCGGGAGCGAACGTGCGATCGGAATGCAGCACAGCGCAGGCAGCAGTGCCGCCGCCGAAATCCGCAGCAGACGTGCCCACGGCATGCCGGTGCCCGAGACGCGCATGGCGAGCAGGATGGTGACGGCCGATCCCGATAGCGCCAACACCATGGTCGAGAAGATCGCGCCGGTCAGGCCGAATGCGTACGTGCAGGCGAACGCGCCGATCAGGCGCAGTGCGGAGAACGACAGCGTCAGCCGCATCAACGCGGTCTGGCGGTCGGCGCTCATCAGGAAAGCGGTCGCGCCCTGGCCGAGCACGCTGGCCACGCGCGCGATCAGCAAGACGATCAGCACCGGCGCCGCTTCGGCGTAGGCATTGCCATACAGCCACTCGATCGCGTGGTCGGCGAATACCGCGCCCGCCGCGATCAACGGCGCGCCCAGCACGTACAGCCATACGGTCATCTCGACGAAACGCCGGTTCGCTTCGCCCTGGCTGCGGCCCTGCGCGCTGGCCATCATCGGCAACAGCTGCGCGCTGAGGATGCCCGGCAGCAGCAGCGCCACGCCCGCCGCCACCGCGTTGGCGACCTTGAACAGGCCGGCATGCGCGGCATCGCTGAGCAGATTGAGCGACAGCAGTTCGATCTCGCTGCTGCCGATGGTGCCGAACACGGTCGTGAACGCGACCACGCGCAGGTGGTGGCGCATCCGCGTTTCCAGTTCCGGCGACAGCGACGCGCCGGTGTCGGACGCGATGCGCGCGAAGCGCGATGCCCGCCATTGCGAGACCAGATAGAACACCAGGCTCGACAGCGCGTAGACCTCGACGAAGGTTTCCAGAGATGCGGCCTTCGCCCACGCGAGAATCACCAGCGCGAGATTGAAACTGGCGCCGATGATCGCGATCACCGCTGTGGATCGGAAATCCTGTCCGCCCTTCAGCACCGCGATGTTGAACATGTACGGCGCGCGAAACGCGATCGACAGGATCAGCAGGCCGAGCAGCCACAGATCGACGCCAGGCGCGATCCGTCCATGCGCGAACGCGAAGATCGCGCACAGCACGACGATCACGGCCAGCAGCATGGTGCGCTGCATCCGCCGCAGTCGTCGCACCAGCAGTGCGGTGGCGTCGTCGCGGCCGGCGCCGCGCAGTTCGGCGATGAACTTGATCGCGGCCATGGTGATGCCGGCGTTGGCGACCACGATCGCATTGGCCGCGACCCACACCAACAGGCTGTAGATGCCCATGTCGGTGGGCAGCAGCGCACGCGCGATCACGATCGACGCGATCAGCCCGAACAGGTATTCGACATACAGCGCCAGCGACGAATAGGCGGTGTTGGACAGGGCGCGACTCATCCGCAGGCGCCCGGCCATCGCAGCGGACGCGTGGACGCGCGCGCGCAGACATCGACAGGCGCGAGTTCGCACTTCACCCGCATGGCTGTCGTCCTCATCTTCGCGTCCGGGCGGACCCCATTGCCGCCCACGCGGGCATGATACCGAAACGCATGCTCATGCCGATGACGGCGCGTGCCCCGACCTCCGCATCGGCAAGCGCTGCCCTTCCGCGATCGAACGCCACAGCCATTCCGCCGGTCCCAGCCGGAAGCGCGCAAGCCACCAATGGCTCAAGCCGATCTGCGCGCCGAAGACAGCGACCCATACCAGCAGACGCGTGAGATAACCGTACGCAGGCCCGATGCCCAGACCGATGCCGTAGAACAGCCACAGGCACACCAGCGTCTGCATCAGATAATTGCTGAGCGCCATCCGCCCGACCGGCGCGAGCCGTTGCAGCCAGCGCTGCCATCCCGGTCGCAGGAACAACAGCGCGAATCCTGCGGCATATGCCACTCCCATGCCGAGCGGGCCGATGCGCCGCAGCAGCCGCAGCGCGAATTCGCTGTAGCGTCCGGCGTGCAGCAGCGTGCCGGTGAGCTGCGCGGCATCGATCCATTCGATCGCGATCACCGCAACCAGCCCCACGCTGCCGCCGACGATCGCGATCGCGCGCAGCAGCCGGCGATGCGCGGCGGGATCGTGTAGAAGCAATTTTCGTCCGGCCCAATAGCCGAGCAGGAAACGCGTGAACACGAACGGCAGCACGCCCCATAGGTCCAGCCACATCCAGTGCGCGACGTGCGCGTTCTGCCGCAGCGTGGCGGCGATGTCGTTGCCCGAGAAAATCGCGAAGGTGTCGGCGTACACGCGGGTCTGCTCCGGCCAGTCGTCCGGTTTCAGCCATTCTGCGAACGGCGCCAGCAGAAACCAGAACAGGCCCAGACCCAGACCGCCGATCAGGAATGCGGCATCCGGCAAACGCCGCAGCGCGATCAGGCCGAACGCCAGTACCGCGTAGATCGTCAGGATGTCGCCCCACCAGAACAGATGCGCATGGATCAGGCCGATCACGAGCAGCACCGCCAACCGGCGCACGATCGGGCCGATGCCGGTGCGCTTCGATTCGGCGTGCTGCACCTGCATGGCGACGCCCAGACCGAACAGCAGCGAGAACAGGGTGAGCGCCTTGTCCTGCACCAGGATCTGCACCAGCAGCCACGCCCAGCGATCGAATCCGGCCGACGGAAGCGCGGCGCGCGCGCTGTCGTCCATGAAGTAGTACAGCGAGAAGCCGCCCAGATTCACCAGCAGCACCCCGGCCAGCGCGAAACCGCGCAGTGAGTCAATCAGCGCGAGACGTTCGCTGCCGGGGCGATCGACGAGGGGAAGCGGTTCACTGCGCGCGGTCATACGGTGTCTGGTGGCCCGACGGGGCGCGCTAGTGTGCCCGGGTTTCCAGCGCGCACGCATCCCGTCGATACGGTTGTCGCAGCCCGTGAGACGGACGCGGTATACCAAGACGGGCTTCGCAGGAGTCCGCCATGCCGTCCATGCCCGCTTCAACGCACGCCGATGCCCGCACGCCGATCCGCGTGACGCCCTCCAACGCGATGCCCTCCAGCGATGTGCTGGCCGCGCGCCTGCAGCGCAAATACCCGGACCGCATCACCGGCGCGATCACGCTGCCGGCGCGCGCGGGCCGATAC
>JBAQRU010000376.1:0-3353 GCA_049296025.1 Lysobacteraceae bacterium
GCCGGCCTGCGCGTGCTGCTGGTCGATGCCGGCAACGCGCGTTCGCCGCGGCACGGCAAGTACAAGATCGGCGAAGGCTTGCCGCCATCCGCACGCCATCTGCTGCGCGATCTCGGCGTGCACGAACGCGTGCTCGCCGACGGCCACCGCCCCTGCCACGGCACGCTGGCGTACTGGGGCGACGACGCGGCGCACGCCAACGACTTCATGTTCCAACTGCACGGACATGGCCTGCAGTTGGACCGCGTGCGCTTCGATGCGACTTTGTTCGAGCATGCGCGCGTATCGGGCGCGGAGATCGTGCGCGAGGCGAAACTGTCGCTGACCGCATCGGCGTCGAACGGCGAGCCCTACCGCCTTCAGCTGCGCACGCGGGGTACGGAAGATGCCATCGAGTGCCGCTGGCTGATCGATGCCAGCGGCCGAGCCGCCACGCTCGCGCGCCAGCTCGGCGCGACACGGATCGACTACGACCGGCTGCTCGCTTTCCACATGCGCCTGCACAGCGATGCCGATACCGATCGGGACGGCCGTACCTGGATCGAAGCCGTCGAACACGGCTGGTGGTACAGCGTACTGCTGCCCTCGCGTGAACGCCTTGTCGCCTTCCTCGGCGATGCCGATCTCGCCGATCGTCGCAGCCTGCTCACGCGCGAAGGTCTCTGGGACGCGCTGCAAGCCGCTCCACGGATGCGCATGCTCTGCGACGAACACGGCTACCGGTCGTCGTCTTCGCCGCATGGCGCGGATGCGTCCAGCAGTCATCTCGACCGGGCAGCAGGCCCGCCTGCCGAAAGGCAACACTGGATCGCCGTGGGCGATGCCGCGCTCGCTTTCGACCCGTTGTCTTCGAAAGGCATTTCCAACGCGCTGTACACAGGCCTGCGCGGCGCACAGGCGATCGTTGAATACGGGAAAGGCGATGCGGACGCGCTTTCACGTTATGCGGATCATCTGCTCGATATCCACCGCGTCTATCGCGAACGTTTGACCGCGTTCTATCGCATGGAATCGCGATGGCCGGCGTCGGATTTCTGGACGCGACGCAGCGCCGATCCGGTACATCCGCCCGCGGCCGCTGCTGTAGAGGCCTAGCAGGTTGTTGAAAAACAGCCTGCCAATCCGCTTCTAAACCCGACCCGCAGCCACCAACGCCGCGAATTCATCGTCGGAGAACAATCGCGATCGCACAAGAAAGCGAACGCCCTCGCCGTTCTCCAGCGAAAACATGCCGCCGCGCCCTTCGACGACATCGATGATCAGCTGCGTGTGTTTCCAATACTCGAACTGCGGTCGGCTGATATAGAACGACGCGCCTCCGATCTCGCCCAGACGCACGTCGTTGTCGCCGACGAGGAATTCGCCTTCCGGGAAACACATCGGCGACGAACCGTCGCAGCAGCCGCCAGACTGGTGGAACATCAGCGCGCCGTGACGCGCGCGCAGCTTGTCGATCAATTGCAATGCACTCAGGGTCGCCATCACCTGCAGCGGCGGATCGGACATGGCGTGTCTCCAGCGCCGCCGGGCGCGAGGCCCGGCGGCGGCAGCGGATCAGAAGAAGCCCAGCGCCTTCGGCGAATAGCTGACCAGCAGATTCTTGGTCTGTTGATAATGATTGAGCATCATCTTGTGGTTTTCGCGGCCGACGCCCGACTGCTTGTAGCCGCCGAATGCCGCATGCGCCGGATAGGCGTGGTAGCAGTTGGTCCACACGCGTCCGGCCTGGATCGCACGCCCGAAACGATACAAACGGTTGCCATCGCGGCTCCAGATGCCGGCGCCGAGACCGTACAGCGTGTCGTTGGCGATCTGCAGCGCCTCCTCATCGGTCTTGAACGTGGTCACCGACACCACCGGCCCGAAGATTTCCTCCTGGAAGACGCGCATCTTGTTGTGGCCCTTGAACACGGTCGGCTTGACGTAGAAGCCGCCAGCAAGATCGCCGCCGAGGACATTGCGCTCGCCGCCGATCAGCACTTCGGCGCCTTCCTGCTTGCAGATGTCGATATAGCTCAGGATCTTCTCCAACTGCTCGCTGGATGCCTGCGCACCGACCATGGTGCTGGTATCGAGCGGATCGCCCTGCTTGATCGCAGCGATCCGCGTCAACACCCGCGCCATGAACTTCTCGTAGATCGATTCGTGGATCAGCGCACGCGACGGACAGGTGCAGACTTCGCCCTGGTTGAACGCGAACAGCACGAAGCCTTCGATCGCCTTGTCGAGAAAATCGTCATCGTTGTCCATGACATCGGCGAAAAAGATGTTGGGAGATTTTCCGCCGAGTTCGACCGTGACCGGGATCAGATTCTGGCTGGCGTACTGCATGATCAGGCGGCCGGTGGTGGTCTCGCCGGTGAACGCGATCTTGGCGATGCGCGGGCTCGACGCCAGTGGCTTGCCGGCTTCCAGACCGAACCCGTTGACCACGTTCAGCACGCCGGGCGGCAACAAGTCGCCGATGACTTCCATCAGCACCAGGATACTGGCCGGCGTCTGTTCGGCGGGTTTCAGCACCACGCAATTGCCCGCCGCGAGTGCCGGCGCCAATTTCCATGCCGCCATCAGTATGGGAAAGTTCCACGGAATGATTTGACCGACGACGCCCAAGGGCTCCTGGAAATGGTAGGCGACGGTGTCCTGGTCGATTTCGCTGATCCCGCCTTCCTGGGCGCGAATCACGCCTGCGAAATAGCGGAAGTGATCGACGACCAGCGGGATGTCGGCATTGAGCGTCTCGCGGATCGGTTTGCCGTTGTCCCAGGTTTCGGCATGCGCCAGAAGGTCGAGATTCTGTTCAATCCGGTCAGCGATGCGATTGAGGACATTCGAACGTTCGGTCGTGGAAGTCTTGCCCCACGCGTCCTTGGCGGCATGCGCGGCATCGAGCGCGGCTTCGATATCGTCCTTGTTCGAGCGCGCGATACGGGTGAAGACCTTGCCGGTGATCGGGGTGATGTTGTCGAAGTATTCGCCGCCGTGCGGTGCGACCCACTTGCCGCCGATGTAGTTGTCGTACTGCGGTTTGAAGATCGCGGTGTGGTCGTGACCGGACGGTTTTGCGAGAGCGTTCATGGCGGACTCCGTGTGGAAGATGTGTCCTCACCTGTTGCAAGTCCGGTGCCAAGGCACCGCTGACGCAGTGCAGCATCGCTCGAATCCAATCGCGGCGAGCACTTGCGACAATCGATGTTGCATTGCACAACAGCTGTCGATTGCGCTGCGTCGCGGTTTGTGGTGTTTATTGCTACGACCGTCGCAACGGCTGTCGCATTTTGCGACAAGGAGGCACGATGTCCCGCATTCGAAGCAGCACGGATTTTTCGCAGGCACGGCGCGCGTTCTTCGAG
>JBAQRU010000377.1:0-19994 GCA_049296025.1 Lysobacteraceae bacterium
TCACGATACCGCTCATGCCGACATCGGATTCACGGCATGTCGGGTTGATCCGCATCGCGGCTTGACCGACTATTCGGCTACAAAAGTAGGCTGGGCTGAAAAGCCCAGCTTGACGCTGAACGAAAGCGCTGGGCTTTTCAGCCCAGCCTACGACGACATATCCATCGATACCGGTGATCTTCACGATACCGCTCATGCCGACATCGGATTCACGGCATGTCGCGTTGCTTCCACCGCTCCCGCAGGTGGAAACTGCCCTGTTTTGCGGGTTCAGAGCGGCTTGCGCTTGTCGTCGCGCAGGCCGGTGAGCAACGCCTCGCCGTCATCGTTCACCCGCAATTCGCCGTAGCGCGCGGGCGCATAGCGCTTGGCCTGACCTTCCGGAAAAAACCAGGCATTGCTGGCGATGCGGATTTCCCACCAGTTGCGCTGGCGATAACGCACCGCGATTTCACCGCGCGCGACCGGTCGCGGCGTCGCTTGCACGCGGATGAAGCGGCCGACGCCATCGGCATCAAGTGCGAACACGGTGTAGCCGTCTTTGCGGATTCGAGGTTCAGGACCATCAAGATGTAAATTCTCGCCCATGCATTTGAGCGCCGCCGCACTGTTGCCCGCGACTGCCGGCTCGCATTTCGACTTCAGCGGATCCAACGCATCCCGGATGTCATCCACCACCGCAAACCGCAGCGCCATGTAATCGCCCTGCATCAGCGAACGCGGATCGACCGGCTGCAATTCCAGCAACAGCACGCGACCATCGGACAGAATCCGCTCGCGCTGGACGATGCCGTGATTGACCACCACCAGCGCCAGCAGCAAACCGCCCCACAGCAGGATCAAGCGCCAGTGCTTCATGCGCGGCCTCCCTGCACGGTACGCGCCAGCACGAAACGGATCGCCAACAACCCAACGCCGCCGAGCAACAGCCACTGCGATTTTTCCAGCAGCGGCACATCCAATTGGTAGTAGTAACGGACCAGATAGCCCGCCGTGCCGATCAATCCGGTCGCCAGCAGCGCCGGGCGATGCGATGCGAACGCGGTCAACATCAGCATCACGCCGAGGCTCACGCCCGGTGCGCGCAGCCAGACGAATGCGAGCGCCACGGCGCACAGCAACGGCAGCACACGGCGCGCGCCCGCGAGCCGCCACACCGTCAACGGCAGCAACACGGCGACGGCGATGTTCACGATCCAGATCCGCAGCATCATCGCGCCCTGATCCGGCGGGCCCCAATCCAGATCGCTGAAGAAGGCCATCAGCAGCGCCGCTAGACTCAGCGCCCACGCCAGCGGCGACACCGGCAGCGCGCGCAGGTCTTCGTATTCCGCACGCCACCACGCCATGAATGCCAGCCATGCCAACACCGGCAGCGCGATGCGGGACGGGCCGTAGCCGCTGGTGTCGAGTTCGTTGCAGATCGCGAACACCGCTGCGGCGAACACCGCACCGCACAGGAAGCGGTGCATCGTCTGCGCGCCCGATACATACAGCACCAGCGCAACGGCGGCGCTGCCGGCCCAACCGGCGGTATCGCCGAACCATTCGCTGAAACCGATGCCGACCAGCAACTGGCCGACCAGACTCAGCGCGATGGCGCTTTGTTCGAAAAATTCGCGACCGCGCGCGATCCGCAGCAGGACCAGCGCTGCTGCGATGCACAGCGCACCGGCCGTGACGGCGATGCCGGGACTCTTCCAGATCTGATCGAACAGCGTGGCGAAAAACCCGAACAGCAGACCCGCGGCGATCCACGCGGACACGCCGATCAGACCAGCCAGATACCACGGCAGTCCGTCGTTCGACGCGGGTGCTTCGCCGGTCACCGCGCCGGCTGCGCGCAGACGTGTCCAGAGCGTCTGCGTCCCGTGCGACAGGCTCATGCGCGCGCCTCGCGATGCTTCATTCGCTGATCCATCCGCCGCAGCCACAGCGCACCCGCAGTCGCCTCGCCCACCACCACCATGGCCAACACCAGCCACAGCACGGCGGGTTCGTCATGACGCGTGAACACGAAATACGTCGCCAACCGGTACAGCCAGACCGTACTCACGCCGATCGCAGCCACCAGCAGCATCGCGAACACCGCGCGATCCCGGCGGCGATGCAGCTCGAATGCGGTCAGCACCGCGATGGCGACCAGCCATGCGCCGAGTTCGTATCCGAATTCCGGCGCCACGTGGTCGATCGCTGCAAGGATGGCCGGTGGACTCAGACACAGCAGGGCGACAGCGGCAAGGAATCGCGGACCGGCATGGCCGGCGAACTCGGCCCAGCGCATCGAAGCGATGCTCCAGAGGCAATACAGTGCGACATCGAACAGGCCCACCAGGGTCAGGCTGCGCTCGTCGTTCATCCAGTCGCTGCCGACGGTGTCGGCCCACAGGCCCAGTGCGATGTTCGCCACCGCGACCCACAGCAGCCAGAGTGCCGCATGGCGCCCGGCGAACGCCCAGGGCAGCGCCAACGCCGCCCACAGCGTGAACAATTCCCAGGTATCGGCGCCGGTCTGGTAGGTCTGGCCGATCAGCGCCAGCAACCCGCCCAGCAGCACCATCGCCAGCCACAGCGCGGCCTGCCCGCCGAGCCGCGCGAGTCCCAGTCGTGCGCCCACCACGACCGTCGCGATCAGCAACGCCTGCATCCCGTACAGACGGCTGAATTTGCCGATGTGTTCCCAGTTGGCCGCGATGAAACAGATCACCCCGGCCGCGCACAGCGCCACGCCCAGCCACAGCGCGAGACGATCCAGAAACCAGCGCCACAGTGCGGCATCCGGTGCGGCGCCCAGTGCTTCGCGTGCGGCGGCAATCGCGGCTGCGTCCAGCGCACCGTCGCGGCGCCATTCGCGCAGTTGCGTCTGGTCCGCGACCGTCTCCCGCCACCACTGCCAGTCGGCCATGTCAGGCCTTCGGCCGGCCAGTGAGATATTCGTCCTTCAAACGCACGTAATGCTGCGCCGAGTAGTACAGCGCTTCGATCTCGGCCTCGCTGAGCTTGCGCGCGAACCTGGCCGGGCTACCCAACCACATTTCGCCTTCGCCGACGACCTTGCCCGGTGGCACCAGCGCACCGGCACCGACGAACGCGTGTGTCTTCACCACCGCGCCATCGAGGATGATCGCGCCCATGCCGATCAGCACCGCGTCCTCGATGGTGCAGGCGTGGATGATCGCCTTGTGGCCGATGGTCACATCGCTGCCGATCCGGGTCGCGAAACCGCCGAGCTTGGCGTGCGGACCGTCGTGGCTGACGTGGACGATGCTGCCGTCCTGGATGTTCGTCCGTGCGCCGATGCGGATGAAATTCACGTCGCCGCGGATCACCGTCATGGGCCAGACGGACACGTCGTCGCCCAGCACCACGTCGCCGATGACGACGGCGGCGGGATCGATGTAGACGCGCTCGCCCAGCACGGGCAGATGGTGGAGGTAGGGGCGGATAAGGGGATGGGGATTGGTCATGGCCGCATTTAAGCACGACCCTGCGGCACGTTCTAAACTCGCCCCATGAACACGACCGTCACTGCGGCGACCGCCGCCACGACCGCCGCGAATGCGGCCATCACCGCCGCCCGCAGCGACAACGACGGGCCGGTTCCGGACGCCGAACGCGCGCCGCCTGCGGACGAGGTGTCCGAACTCGCGCCCACCCTCGAACGTCTGCGCAAGGCGTGGCGGGCGAACAAGCCCGGCTACGCGCAGCGGATGGCGGATCTGGCGCGGCTGAAGGCGGCGTTCAAGGCGCGGATGGGCGAGATGGAGGCGGCGGTGCGCGCCGATTTCGGCCACCGCTCCGCGCACGAAACATGGTTGGCCGATGGCATGACCGTGCTCGGCGAGATCGATCATCTGCGCCGCCATCTGCGCGGCTGGATGCGGCCGAAGCGCTCGGGCGTGGGTTGGCGGCTGTGGCCGGCCAGCGCGCGGATCCGGCACGAAGCCGTCGGTGTGGTCGGAGTGATGTCACCGTGGAATTACCCGGTGAATCTGGCGCTGGTGCCGTTGGCCACCGCCATCGCGGCCGGCAATCACGTGTTCGTGAAGCCGTCCGAACACACGCCGCAGACCAGCGCGTGGCTGCAGCGGTTGCTGGCCGACGTGTTTCCCGCCGATCGCGTCGCGGTCGCGCTGGGCGGGGCCGAACTCGGCGCGGCGTTTTCGGCGCTGCCGTTCGATCATCTGGTCTTCACCGGTTCCACTGCGGTCGGGCGCAAGGTGATGGCCGCCGCCGCGCCCAATCTCACCCCGCTCACGCTCGAACTCGGCGGCAAGTCGCCAGCGATCATCGCCGCCGATTTCCCGATCGAACAGGCCGCCGCGCGGCTCGCCAGCGGCAAGTGGTTCAACGGCGGCCAGACCTGCATCGCGCCGGATTACATTTTGATCGACGCCGCGCGCCGCGATGCGCTGGTGGACGCGCTGCGCACGCAGGTGCAGGCGCGCTACGGTGCGGACATGGGCGCGGCCGACGACTACACCCGCGTGATCAATGAAGGCCAGTACCGGCGCCTGCGCGGCTACATCGACGATGCCCGCGCGCGCGGGTTGACGGTGATCGAACTCGCCGGCATCGATGCGTCGCGCGCCGATGCCGAACACCTGATTCCGCCGACGCTGATCATCGAACCTGGCGACGACGCGAAGGTGATGCAGGATGAAATCTTCGGGCCGATCCTGCCAATCCACGGCTATGCGACGCTCGACGATGCGCTCGCTTACGTCGAACGCCACGACCGGCCGCTGGCGCTGTATCCCTTCAGCTACGACCGCAGCGTCGTCGAAACCATCCTGTCGCGACTGATCGCGGGCGGCGTGACCGTCAACGATACGCTGCTGCATTTCGCCGCGACCAATCTGCCGTTCGGCGGCATCGGCCCCAGCGGCATGGGCCAGTATCACGGCCGCGCCGGTTTCGATGCGTTTACGAAAGCGATGCCAGTGCTGTGGCAGGCGCGATTCACCGCCACCGATCTGATCAAGCCGCCGTATCGTGGGAAGATCGATCGGTTGATCCGGTTTCTGGCGGGGTAAGTGCGTGCACCGACTCGTTTGCGTGGGTCTGTATCCGTTAAAGCGCGCGGCTGGTTTTCAACAGCCGAATGGCTGGTCAGCCGCTCCTGCGAAATGCGTTTACGAAATACTTTCATGAAAATCGCCAGCTGGAACGTCAATTCGCTCAACGTGCGCCTGCCGCATCTGGAACAGTGGCTGCAGGATGCGCAGCCGGATGTGGTCGGGCTGCAGGAGACCAAGCTCGAAGACAATCGTTTTCCCGACGCGGTGCTGGCGGGATTGGGCTACCGCAGCGTGTTCGCCGGGCAGAAGACCTACAACGGCGTGGCGCTGCTCGCGCGCGGGCATGCGCTGGAGGACGTGACGATAGGGATTCCGGATTTCGACGACGCCCAGCGGCGCGCGATCGCCGCGACCGTCAACGGCGTGCGCATCGTCAATCTGTACGTGGTCAACGGCCAGGACATCGGCACCGAGAAATACGACTACAAACTGCGCTGGCTCGACGCCGTGCACGGCTGGCTCGCGGATGAAATGCGCCGGCACCCGCAGCTGGTGGTGATGGGCGATTTCAACATCGCGCCCGACGATCGCGACGTGCACGACCCGATGGTGTGGAACGACGACAGCATCCTCACCTCCACCGCCGAGCGCGCGGCGCTGAAACGGCTGCTTGATCTGGGGCTGCACGACGCCTACCGCCTGCATCACAGCGAAGGCGGCTTCTTCAGCTGGTGGGATTACCGCCAGGCCGGCTTCCGCCGCAACCTCGGTCTGCGTATCGATCTGACGTTGATTTCGGATGCGCTACGCGACAAGGCGAACGCTGCGGATATCGACCGTACGCCGCGGACGTGGGAGCGGCCCAGCGATCATGCGCCGGTGTGGGTGCAGCTCGCGGGCTGAGCGTATGCGAACTCAAGACCACTTCAAGTACACGCTTCATCGCATATGCACGTGATCGGGCATCAAATGTCCTTCTTCAACCCGACTTTCCTTCTGCTCCGCCAGTCGCCGGAACACCTCGCCCAAGTCCTTTCCCAGTTCCACATACAACGTCCGGCGTCGGCACTTCGGGATGAACACCACGTGATACAGGCACTCCCATTTCGTGTGATTTAAGCGCTCAAACCCATCCATCCCGGAAACTCCGTTTCGTTTGCCTGGCGGCTCACGATTCGGAGTGTCCGGGATGGACTCCTTGAAACGCAAAACTTCCACCGCCTCCCCGGCAGAGCCGGGGGAACTCTCATGTTGGTTTAGGTTGCAGGTGGGAATGCGGCGCGCCGCGACCGGGCTTGGCGCGGCGCGCGGCTCTGGATCAGCCGCGATGGCGATGGAAGCGACGCGACAGCATCGCCTCGAAATCGTGCACCAGGCTGAAGATCGCCGGCATGAACAGCAAGCTCAGCGCCGTGGACGAGATCAGGCCGCCGATCAGGGCCACCGCCATCGGCGAACGGAAATCCGCGTCGAGGCCGACCTTCAGCGCAGCCGGCAGCATGCCTGCCGCCATCGCGACCGATGTCATCACGATCGGCCGGGCACGCACCCGGCAGGCGGTCATGATCGCCTCGTTCTTGGCCACTCCGCCGCGCATGCGGTCGAGCATGTGGTCGACGAGCAGGATCGAATTCTTGTCGGCGATGCCCATCAGCATCATCAGGCCGATCAGCGCGGGCAAACCCATTTCGGTCCGGGTCAGGAACATCAGCACGAACGCGCCGCCGATCGACAGCGGCAACGCGCCCATGCGCGCCAACGGCAGCAGCCAGTCGCGGTACAGCAGCACCTGGATCGAATAGACCAGCAGCAGGCCAATCGTCATCGCCTGCAGGAAACCCTTCATCAGGTCCGCCATCAATTCCGCATCGCCGGTCTTGCGCTCGGTCACCGACGCCGGCAGCTTGCGCATGGTCGGCAGGGTGGCGATCCGCTCCAGCGCGACGCCCAACGGGATGCCGTCGAGGTTGGCATCGACCTGGATCTGGCGCTGTCGATCGTAGCGCTCGATGCGGGCGGGTCCCTGCCCGAACGACAGCGCCGCGACCGAGGACAGCGCCACGGTCTCGCCGCTGGCCGCCTGCAGCTTGAGATTGTTGAGCGCGGTCAGGCGCTCGCCGAAATCATTGGGCAGGCGCACACGGATCGGGATTTCGCGGTCCATCTCGCTGAATTTCGGCAGCCGGCTCGGGTCGTCGCCGATGGTCGAGACGTTGACCGCATGGCCGACCTGGGCGGCGGTGACGCCGAGGCGCGCAGCATGCACGGAATCCATCTCGACGATGATTTCGCGCTGCTTCTGCCGATTGGGGCTGGTCACGCTGGTCAGCCCGGGCGCGTTCCGCATTTCGCGTTCCAGCGATTCGGCGGCGGCGGTGAGCGCATCCCCATCTTCGCTGACCAGCACGATCGAGACATCCTTGCCGCCGTAGTTGTTGTCGAAGCTGACCCGCATGTCCGCGAGTTCCTGCATCCTGGGCTGCATCTGCGCCGCGAAATCGCGCTCGCTGATGTGCCGCTCGGCCGGCGGCGTCAGCGCGACCAGTATCTTGGCCTGGTTGGCGCCACCGGACTCCTCGCCGGAGGTCGTGAGCACCGACTTGACCTCCGGTCGCTGCCGCAGGAGCCGCGCCACGCGCTGGGCTGCGGCATCGGTCTGCTCGAGCGTACTGCCGCGCGGCATTTCTAGGCTGAGACTGGCCTGCGCCATGTCCTGGTACGGCATGAAGCCGGTCGGCAGCAGCGGCACCAGCGCAACGGAGCCGGCGACGACCAGCACCGAAATCAACAGCGTGCGCGCGCGATGGCGCAAGGTCCATTCGACGATGCGCAGGTAACGCGACATCACCGGGCCGTCGCGGACTTCATCGTCGGGCGGCGCCTTCAGCAGGCGCGAGGCGAGCATCGGCGTCAGCAGGCGCGCCACCAGCAACGAGAAAAACGCCGCGATGGCGATGGTCAGACCGAACTGGATGAAATAGCGGCCGATGATCCCATCCATGAAGCTGACGGGGATGAAGACCGCGCAGATCACGAGCGTGGTGGCGATCACCGACAGGCCGATCTCCTCCGACGCCTCGATCGCGGCCTCCATCGGGGTTCGGCCCGCGCGCATGTGGCGATGGACGTTCTCGATCTCGACGATCGCGTCGTCGACCAGGATGCCAGTCACCAGCGAGATCGCCACCGTGCTGACGAAGTTGAGGGTGAACCCCAGCCACTGCATGCACAGGAAGGTGGGAATGATCGACAGCGGAATGGCCAGGGCCGCAATGATGGTGGCACGGCCGTCGCGCAGGAAGACGAACACGACCAGGATCGTCAGCAGCGCGCCTTCGAGGAACGTGAGCATCGTCGAACGGTAGCCGCGCTCGGTCTGCGGGACGAGGCTGAGCACGCGCTCGAAGCCGACGCCTCGATGCTGTTGCGTGATGGCGTGGAGGCGCTCTTCGATCGCCTCGGAGACGCTGATCTCGCTGGCGTCGTCGGTCTTGAACACCGAGAACGTGACTGCGGGCGCGCCGTTGAGACGGGTGATGGTGGCGAGTTCGAGCGCGCCGCGATGGATTCTGCCCAGATCGCTCAGGCGCGCCGCGCCCTCGGTCGGCAGCCGGATGCGCAGCGCGCCCAGTTCGGCCAGCGTGGCGGCCTTGCCCTTCGTGCGCAGCGCGTACTCGACGCCCTCCAGCACAAGATGACCGCCGGGAATCTCGACCTGCGCGTCGGCCAACTGGGCGGCGACGTCGGCCGAGGTCACGCCCAGGGACGACAGCTTCACCGGATCGAGGATGATCGAGATTTCGTCGTCGGCACCGCCGTTGCGCACCACCCGCGAGACGCCGCGCACCGAGAGCAATTCCCGGGTCAGGGTGTCGTCGACGAACCAGCTCAGGGCTTCGGGCGTATGGCCGTCCCACGCCAAGCTGTACGTGCTCATCGCCGTGCCGTTGTCCACCGCGTAGGTGACGATCGGCTCGCGCACCGTCGAGGGCAGATCCTGCCGGATCCGCGCCATCTCGTTGCGCGCATCGTTGAGCGCGCGATCCAGCGGCGTCTCCAAGGTGAACTCGACTCGGGTGAGCGATACCCCTTCGGTGATGTCGGACATAATCTTGTTCACGCCGGGGAGCGCGGCCAGTGCCGCCTCCGCACGCCGGGTGACCTGGGTTTCGAGCTGGCTGGGCGTCGCCCCCGGCTGCTCCAGACGCACGTTGACGACCGGCAGCACCACGTTGGGGACGTTCGAGATCGGCATGTCGATGAACGCGAACAGGCCGGATATCCCGAGCAACAGGAACAGCAGCACGGGAGCGATCGGGTTGCGGATCGCCCACGTGGACATTGAGAACTTCATGGGCAGCTCCAGAAAACCGACGAACGTCCCTTGTCCCGGTACGGTGCGCTCACGAGGTACTCCTTTCCGCCACCTTCACGTCATCCCCCGCTTGCAGCAGCGCGCCGGCCTTGGCGACGATCAGCAGCCCCTGCAGGGATTCACGCACCATGACCTGCTCCGCGGTCTGGTGCAGCACCGTCACCTGAAGGCGCGAAACCCGGCCGTTGGGGCCGACCTGCCACAGGAAGGTGCCCTTCGAATCCTGCTGCAACGACAATGTCGGCACCACCCAGCCGTCGAGCTGGCCGGTCTCGATGCGCGCTTCGGCGAACGTGCCCACTGACCGCGCCTCCGCCGCGGGCAGCGCGATGCGCACCTCCGCGGTGCGATTGCGACCGTCGACGCGCGGCGTGACCAGGCGCAGATCCCCGAGGATCGGTTCCCCGCCACCGGCGATGGTGACCTTCGCCTTCATGCCGGTACGCAGCCGATGCGCGGCACTTTCGGGGACATCCGCCTGCAGCTCGACCACGTCGCCCTGGACCAGCCGGAACAGCGGCACGCCGCTGTCGGCGATGGCGCCGATGACGGCATCGCGCCGATAGACCAACCCGCTCCTGGGGGCGACCACGCGGGTACGTTCGGCATTCAATTTCGCTTCGTTCAACGCTGCGCGCGCGCTTTCGACCGCCGCTTGCTTCTGCCGGAGGAATTCGCGACTGACCAGCTGGTCCGCCTGGAGCGCACGGGCACGCGAGTACTCCTCGTTCGCACGCTCGTATTCGGTATGCAGGCTGCGCAGGTCGATCCGCAGATCCTCCGAATCCAGGACCGCGAGCAGTTGGCCCGCGTTGACGCGGTCGCCGACGTCGACATGCACCGAGAGCACGCGGCGTCCATCGACCTGCGGCATCACCAGAACGTCCTCGCGCGGCACGAGCGTGCCGCTGGCATCGACCTCGTCGGCAAGGCTCCGGCGCGACGGACGGACGGCCGTGACCGTCAGTCGATGCTCGGCGGCGGCGGGCGGCGTGACTTCGCTGGATCCTGCCGCGAAGCCTCGGCCGATCAGGATACCCAACAGCAGGATCGCCGCGACGGCGAGCGTATAGACGATGATCTTCTTCATGGAGACACCAGGCTGTTGCGGACGATCGGCCAAGACGAAGCCCGGGGACGGTCATTCGGTGGGGGAAATGCGTGGGCGTTGCCTTCGATGGCGGCGGAGATGTCTTCCGGGACGTGCGGCGCATCGTGCCCGGACACCGATCGGAGCGAGTCCATCCGCACGCCACCGGCCCCATCGGAAACCCGGGGGTGGCGTGATGAGCGACGGCGGGGGCAAAGCGAGGTTCGGCCGCGAATCGGCACGGACACGATCATCATGTCTCCATTCCATGGAAATCCCGGAACCGCTTGGGCAGAAGTGCATGGGACGCTTCGAGCCGTTCGAACGGAAGTGCGGAAAGTACCGGTCACCATCGGAACTTCCACCGCGCGAAAGCCAGCGAGAGCAGCGACCAGGCGACCAGGCCCGCGATCTGCGGCAACACCTTGCCGATGCCGACCATGTTCACGCCGTCGAACAGCAGCGCCTGCATCGCGGTATTCATCTGCGCCAGCGGCGTCAACGCCGAGATCGTGCGCAGCCAGCCCGGGAACGACTGGATCGAGAAGAACACGCCACCCAACACGATCATCGGGATCTGCACGAAGTTGACGATGCCGTTGAATGCGTTGACCGAAGGACTGATCGCGGCGAACGCCAGGCCCATCCCGTGGAAGGCCAACGCGCCGAGCGTGACCACGATCAGCAACAGCGCGTAGTCGATCTTCCAGGGGATACCGAACGCCATCACGCCGATCGCGAACATCACGGCCGCGACGCTGTAGGCCACCAGCATGCGTGAGGCGAAGAGTCCCGACAGGAAGGGTACCGGCGAGACGTCGATGACCTTGATGTTCTTGAACAACCCTTGATGCTCTTCCTCGATCAGCAGGCCGCCGAAACCGTTGAGGCCGATGACCAGCAGGGTCATGCCGATGACGCCGGGCAGCAGTATCACGATGTAGGACGTGATCTTCTCGCTGCTCAACTGCTGGCTGCGCAGGCCAGCCGCGGGGCGGCCGTCGATCAGCGCGTCCAGCTCGCCGCGCAGGGCCGCGCTGCCTACCTGGTTGTCCGCGAGCGAATTGGAGTACAGGCGGTAGTCCAGGGCGCCGCCGGCCGATGCCGCGATCAGGAGGAAGTGCTTGGACTGATTGCCGGCGACCTCCGCCCGTGCCGCATCGGCATCGCCGGCATAGGCATGCAGTCTCAGGTAGGACCGCTTCGACAACGCCTCGACCAGGGCCTTGCTCTGCGTGGTACCCGCATCGTCCCTGTAGTTCACGTCGAGGACGGCGCCATCCCGCACTTGCAGCGGCAGGCCGATCCCCAGCAGCAACAGCACGGGCAGCACGTAGCTGAAGAACAGCGCGGTCTTGTCCGACTTCAGCTGCAGCATCCGCAGCCTGAAGAAAATCCATGTCTTTTTCATTCGCGCAATTCCTTTCCTGTGTGCGAGAGGAAAACGTCCTCCAGCGTCGGTCGATCGACGTCGATGTGCAGGATTTCCACCCCGCATTCGCCCGCCAGACCCAACAGCGCCGGCAAGGTCGCCGGTACGTCGCGCGTCGTCAATCGCAGGATCGACGCCCGCGCATCCCATTCATGTGCGATCACGCTCGGCAGCGAGGCCAAGCGCGCAGCACTCATGCCGGCCAGCCCCTGCCGGCCCGCCTGCAGCGAAATCGCATGCGCGACCTCGAGCGATCGCACGAGCGCCGCCGGCTCGCCCGTGGCGATCACCCGGCCGCCGTTCATGATCATGATCTCGTCGCAGAGACGTTCGGCCTCTTCCATGTAGTGCGTCGTGAGGATGATGGTCTTCCTCCCGTCGGCCTTGAGCTGTTCGATGAATTCCCAGGTATACAGCCGGCTCTGCGGATCGAGGGCCGACGTGGGCTCGTCCAGGAAGATCACCTCCGGGTCTTCGAGCAGGGCGATCGCGATCGACAGGCGCTGTTTCTGTCCGCCGGAGAGCTCGTCGACCTTGAAACCGAGCTTGTCCTTGAGATTGAGCCGTTCCAGCAGCCATTCCGCCGATGACCCCTCGCGCTTTCCGCCCGCCGCCGCGCGCAGTTCCTTGTAGAACCTGAGGAGCTGGGCGACCGTGAGGAATTTGAAATAGTTGTTCTGCTGCAACTGCACGCCGAGGCGAGGCTGCACCTTGCGCATCTGGCTGGTCACGTCCATGCCGAGAATGCTGATCGACCCGGAGGTGATCGGCACGAGGCCTTCGATCATCGCCAGCAACGATGTCTTGCCTGCGCCGTTCGGGCCGAGGATGCCGAAGCAACTCCCCTTGCGGACCCGGAAGCTCACGCCTTTCACCGCCTCGAAATCGCCGTATGACTTGCACACGTCGCGGACGACGAGCGAGTAGCCGTCGTCGTCGGATCCATCCGCGACTGCTTCAGCCAGCGCGCCGGCTTCCTTGGCGTCGAGATCGGTCGAGGAAACGTTCTCCAGCAGTCGCACGTCGTCTTTCACTATATTCATGATGCTCTCGATGTCGTCGTTGCCCCGGAAGATGCAGAAGAACACCAGTTCGCCGTGTTCGATCAGGGCTTCGAAAATGAGTCCGCGGAAGTCGCGGAGCTTCTCCCGGATGCGCATGACGCTAACGGCGCTGGAGCGCGGATCGGTCGTCCCGGTGTCGGTCTGGAAGTTGAACATGATCTCGTCGTGCAGCAACGCCAGCGTGGGTGCCTCCCCGGCGGCGACGGCACGCGCTTCCATTTCCACATAGCGAAGACCGCGTTTTTGCAGCGCGGCCAACCTGCGCCCGGCATCGGCCAGCGTCGTGTCGGCAGTGACCACGGCCGGCACCTTGTCGAGGAACATGCCGACGTGTTCGAACCATTCGCGATCGCCGCATTGGCGACCATGCTGCAATATGCCCAGCGCGATCTCCGGAACGCCGAGCAAACCCAGCGCCAAATCCCGGAAGCGTTCGAACGCCTGCTCCGCCGGCGTCATTTCCGTTCGCAGGGGCGTCGAGAATTTCAGCATGCGCAGCGGGTGATGGGCGCGTCCGGCGAGCGCATCGCGATTGTTGGCGGCCGCCGCAACGATCAACGCCCGGGGGAATTCGACGATGAACGCCGCTTCGTTGGCGGCGTCGCCCGCGGCATGCGATTCCGCGACGAAATCCACGTAGCGGCGCGCCAACGGCGTCACCCGGCCGGTCAATCTCGCTTGCAGGCGACGGCGAAGCGCGGGATTCGACAGGCCATCCCAGATGAGGTGGTCGATCAACAGCAACAGGCAGTGATGCGTGTCGGAGAGACTCAGCCATGCCGCCGTGTAGGCGAGCGGGGTCGACCTGCGCGCGGCTTCCAGGGCCGCGAAGCCTTCGTTGATCGCCTGCCCCGCATCCTCGCCATGACGCAGGCGCACCACCGGGATCGGATGCGCAGCGACGACCTCGGGATCGATCAGTGTCCAGCTGGCGTCGTCCACGTCCAATGCCGCATGCAACAGGTCCTGTTCGCACGCAACGGCGGTGAATGCGCGGCGCAGTTCTTCCGCCGAGTGCCAACCTCTCAGTTCGATGCACACCGCTGAGTCGCGATCCCGCCACGACATCAGGCCCCGTTGCGCTTCGGAGAATGGCAGGCGTTCGCCATGCGCGGCATCCTGCGGCGGCGGCGACAGGGCATGCGCCAACGCCTGCTTCACATCCGCCCACCCGATCGCATCGGAGGCCTCCAGACCCGACAGGCCCGTTTCGCGCAAACGGGCCACCACCGCATCAGGCGCAGGGTCGGCCCTGACGTAGTCCACTTCGGAATGGCCTTCCAGGCAGTCACGCAGGCGGCCATGGTCGTCCGCGTCGAAGTCGATCACGAGCACGCGGGCGCCCTCGTTCAGCGAGAGGAAGGCATGCGGCCATGCTTCGACCTGCAGGCGCTCGGCCAGCGTCGGGCCGGCCTTGCTGTCCTGTTCGACGGCGGCGGCGATCGCCTCGACCGTGCGCAGCCGATAGATGTCGGCAACCTTCACGTGCAGCCCGCGCGCCTGGAGCCTGGTCAGCATCCTGATCAGCAGGATCGAATCGCCGCCGAGATCGAAAAAAGCGTCGTCGCGGCTGACCTGCGACACATTCAGCAGTTCCGACCAGACCTCGGCGATGGTGTACTCGGTGGCCGATGCGGGGGCGTTGTACGCGCGCGAGACATGCGCGGCCTCCGTCGGCGCAGGCAACTGCTTGCGATCGACCTTGCCGTTCGCGGTCAGCGGGAACGCCGCCATCTCCACGATCTCCGCCGGCACCATGTATTCCGGCAGATGCGCGCTCACGTGAGCGCGCAGGGATTCGACCCCGGCCGAGCCGTCCGGAACGACATAGGCGACCAGTTGCATCGCGCCGCCTTCGACCAGCGGATGACCGACGACGACGGCCGCGCGCACCCGCGGATGCCGCTCCAGGCAGTTCTCGATCTCGCCGAGTTCGATGCGGAAGCCGCGCACCTTCACCTGGAAATCCAGGCGGCCCAATGTCTCCAGACGGCCATCGGAGCGCCAGCGCGCCAGATCGCCGGTCCGGTAGAGGCGACCACCTGCGCGAGGCCCGAACCTGTCCTCGATGAAGCGTTCCGAGGTCAGGTCGGGACGTCCGATGTAGCCATGCGCGACGCCGAGTCCGCCGATCAGCAGCTCGCCGGCCACGCCGACCGGCACCGGCCGCATGTGCGCATCGACGACATACACTTCGGTGTTGTCGATCGGCTGGCCAACCGTGATGCGGTCGTCGCCGGGCATGATCCTCGAAACGGTCGACCAGACGGTGGTTTCGGTCGGACCGTAGAGATTCCACAGCTCGCCGCCGCAATGCAGCAGGCGGTTGGCCAGCTCCAGCGGCAGCGCCTCGCCGCCACAGAGCATGCGCAGGTCGGGTTTTCCCTGCCAGCCCGCTTCCAGCATCATGCGCCAGGTCGCGGGCGTCGCCTGCATCACGGTGACCGATGCGCTGTCGATCAAGCTCGCCAGCGCATGCGGGTCCCTCACGGTTGCGCTGTCGCACAGCACGACGCGCGCGCCGACCGACAGCGGCAGCATGAGTTCGAGCAGCGCGATGTCGAAGGACAGCGTGGTCACCGCGCACAGCACGTCGGTGGGGAGCATGCCCGGTTCGCGCGCCATCGATGCGAGGAAATTCACCGCCGCGCCATGCGGCACGCAGACGCCCTTCGGCCGTCCGGTGGAGCCTGAGGTGAACAGGACATAGGCGAGATCGTCGCCGGCCACGCCGGGCGCGGCGTTCCGGTCCGGGCCCTGCGGGTGGCAGAGCGCGTCTTCCAGCAGCAGCACGGTGCGTTCGCCGGGCGGCAGCCTGTCCGCAATCCGGCGGTGCGCGATCACCACCGGAGCGGCGGAGTCCTCGAGCATGTAGCCGATGCGCTCCGGCGGGAATTTCGGGTCCATCGGCACATAGGCGGCGCCGGCCTTCAGCACGCCCAGCAGCGCCGCGATCATGTGCGGCGTCCGCTCAAGGTACAAACCGACCGCAGCGCCGGGGCCCAGGCCCTGCGCGGCCAGGCTGCACGCGATGTTCGAAGCCAGGACGTCGAGTTCGCGGTAGGTCAGTGCGACGTCGCCCTGGACCACCGCCGTGGCGTCGGGCGTGCGCGCAACCTGCGCCTCGATCAGCGCATGCAGGGTGGTCTGTTCCGGCAGGGCGCGCGCCGTGCGGTTGAACTCGACGAGCATGCGATGGACTTCCGCGTCGTCGACCAGCGGCAGTCGGCTCAGCGCCGCCGTGTCGTCGCCGGCCATGGCGTCGAGCACGCGCAGCAGATAGCCCGAATACCTGCGGACGGTATCGGCATCGAACAGCGCCGTCGCGTATTCGATCAGCGCATCGATGGCGTCCTCGGATTCCCCGAAATCGATGCTCACATCGAACTTCGAGCCCAGGATCGGCGACGGCAGGATCTCCAGCGACACGCCTTGCAGGCGGATGCTGCCCATGCGCTTGTCCTGCCGGCTCACCATCGTCTGGAAGATCGGCGAGTACGACTGGCTGTGCGGGGGCTGCAACGCATGGACCAGTTCTTCGAACGGAAGCTGCTGGTGCGCATGCGCCGAGACCAGCCGGCGATGGACATCGTCGATCAGGTCGCCGAGCGTGGCCGGCGTTTCGAGATCGACGCGCACCACGATCGTATTGACGAAGAATCCGACCATGCCCTGCATTTCGGCGCGGCCGCGGTTGGCGACGGGGACGCCGATCGCGATATCGGTCTGGTTCGCCAGACGGCCGAGCACCACCGCCCAGGCAGCGAGTATCAACGCGTACGTGGTGGTCTTGCGGCGAACGCACAACGCCTTGAGTCGCGCGGTGGTTTCCGCGTCGATGCGGAACGCCCATGCGTCGCCGGCATAGTCCTGCTGCGCGGGACGCGTGCGGTCGGTCGGCAGTTCGAGCTGCATGGGCATCCCGCGCAGCGCATCCACCCAATGGTCGAGGTCGCGCTGCATGGCGTCGCCGCGCATGCATTCGCGCTGCCAGGCGGCGTAATCGGCGTATTGCAGCGGGAGCGGCGCGGGCGGCTCGCCCTGTCCGAAGCAGGCGTCGTAGAAGGCGGCGATCTCCTGGATCATGAGATCGATGGACCAGCCATCGACGACGATGTGGTGGAACGCGACCAGCAGCACGTGCTCGTCTTCGGCGATGCGCAGCAACCTTCCGCGCAGCAGCGGACCCGCCGCGAGGTCGAACGGCGCGCCGGCGATGTCGAGCATCCTGGCCTGCAGCAGGCGATCCGTTTCCTCCGTCCCCTGGAGATCCTCGACCACCAGCGGGAACCCCATCTGCGCCGGAGCGAAGGTCTGCTCGGCGTTTTCTCCCGCCATCACGAACCGTGCGCGCAACACTTCGTGCCGCGCGACGACCGCGTCGAGCGCGCGACGCAGGGCGTCGGTGTCGAGGTGTCCGCGCAGACGGATCGCGCCGGGGATGTGGTAGCTGCGACTGACTTCCTCCAGCTGCGACACGAACCAGACGCGTTGCTGGGCGAACGACAGCGGCAACGGGCGATCCCGCGGGATGGCGGTCATCGGCGGCAGCGCATCGGCATTCGCCACGCGCGCGACATCGGCCAGGCGATGCAGCGACGGATTGCCCAGCAGGTCCGCCACGCCGAGATCGACGCCGAGATGTTCCCGCAATTGCGCGACGGCCCGCATCGCCAGCAGCGAATGTCCGCCGAGGGCGAAGAAGTCGGCTTCGCGCGCGATCCTGTCTACCGGCACCTGCAGGACGTCCGCCCAGACATCGGCGATGGTGCGTTCCAGCGCGTCGCGCGGCGCCTCGCCGGCATCGACGGCGACATCGGGTTCGGGCAGGGCCTTGACGTCGATCTTGCCGTTGCCGGTCAGCGGCATCGACGGCACCACGGCGATCGCCTGCGGCAGCATGTAGTCCGGCAACGACTCGCGCAGGAAGGCGCGCAACTCGTCGACGAGTTCGACATGCGTGCCTTCGCTCACGACCCAGGCCAGCAGGCGCCGGTCCTGGTCGTCGCCGCGCACGGCGACCACCGCTTCGGCGACCTGCGGATGCGCGAGGAGACGGCTCTCGATCTCGTCCAGTTCGATGCGGAAACCGCGCAGCTTCACCTGGCGATCGCGACGACCGACGAATTCGATCTGGCCGTCGTCGCGCCAGCGGCCGAGGTCGCCGGTGCGGTAGATACGACCGCCCGCGCGCCACGGATCGGAGAGGAAGACCTGGGCGTCGAGTTCGGGCCGATTGAGATAGCCGTTGGCGACGCCGTCGCCGCCGATCCAGATCTCGCCGACGAGACCGGGCGGGCACAACTGCCCGAGGCGATCGACGACGTAGACTGCGGTGTTGCAGATCGGCCGGCCGATCGACAGCGGTCCGGTGTCGGTCTGCTGTGGTACGCAGATCCACGCGGTCGAGAGGATCGTGGTCTCGGTCGGGCCGTAACCGTTGATGTACCGGCATTGCCGACCCCAGGTCCGCACCATCTCCTGCGACGGCGCGGAACCGGCGGTGAGCAGGGTGAAGTCGCGCGGCACGCGCGCCGGATCCAGCTGTTGCAGGTACGGCGGCGGAAACGCCGAGAACACGATGCCCGCATCAAGCAGATACGCTTGCAGCGCGGCGGGTTCGACGATCAGCGATTCGGGGAGCAGGTGCAGCTCCGACCCCGCCAGAAGCGCGCCGAAGATCTCGCCCGTGGAAGCGTCGAAGGTGTAGGGCGCGAACTGCGTGACGCGCGAGCCGCGGTCGAACAACGGCACCTGGCGACACCAGGCACAGAAATTCAGCAGCGCGCGATGCGGGATCGCCACACCCTTGGGGTGCCCGGTGGTGCCGGAGGTGTAGATCACGTAGGCGCGATCCTGCGGCCGCAACGTGACGGCCACCGGATCGTGCGGCAGCGGAACGTCGTCGCGCTGCACGCACAGGTCCGCGTACGACAGGCAGGTGCCCGTGTCGGCGGCGACGGCTTCACGGCTGACCGCATCGGTCAGGGTGCAGGTGATCCCGGAATCGGCCACGATGAAGGCGCGGCGCTCGGCCGGGCAATCGACAGCGATCGGGACGTAGGCGGCACCCGCCGCCATGATCGCGATCATCGCCGCGATCAGTTCGGGGCCCTTCGCCATGCTCAACGCGACGGCATCGCCCTCGCGCACGCCATGGGCGCGCAGCGCATGGGCGACCGTGCGGGCCTCGCGGTCGAGGCGTGCGTACGACCAGACCTGGTCGCCGAAGACCAGCGCTGAGGCATCCCCGCGTTCCCGCGCCATGCGTTCGAACGCATCGGGCAAACCGATATCGTCCGGCAACGCGAGTGCGGTGGCGTTCCAGTCCTCCAGCGCGCGGCGGCGTTCGGCCTCGTCCATGATCGAGAGCCGGGACAGTGGCTGTTCGCCGCCGCCGGTGAAGGCCGTGAGCAGCAACGCCATCCGGCGCAGCAGCTCGGCGACGTCGGCCTCGTCGAAGCGCGTTTTCTGATAGGCGAGTTCGAGCGTGATGCGTTCGCCCGGATAGACCACCAGGTTCAGGCCGAACGTGGTGAGGCTGGTGCCCGATACCTCGCGGACCTGCAGGCCCGCATGCCCCGAGGCCGACAGCCGCGAACGATCGCGCGGGTAGTTCTCCATCACCACCAGCGTGTCGAACAGCGCCTGTCCCGGTCGCGCGCCGCACCAGCGCTGGATGTCCGATTGCGCGACCGCGGCGTGTTCCTCGTGATCGAGCTGCTGTCGCTGCACGTCGTGCAGCAAGGTCGACAGCGTGGTCCCGGTTTCCGCGCGCACCCGCATCGGCAGGGTGTTGATGAACAGGCCGATGGTCGATTCGATGCCGGGCAACGGCGCGGAGCGGCCGCTAGTCGCGTAGCCGAACAGGGCTTCGTCTTCGGCGATGTATTTGCCCAGCAGCAGGCCCCAGGCACTCAGCACCATGGTGCCCAGCCCGACGCCTTCGCGCCGGGCGAGGGCGAGCAGCCGCGCACTGTGCTCCGTCGACAGTTCGACCGCGTGACTGGCC
>JBAQRU010000378.1:0-2885 GCA_049296025.1 Lysobacteraceae bacterium
CTGACCGTCGGCTTCCTCGCCAGTCTGGTCGCGCTGATGGTGGGCCTGGGCTTCGGCGCCAGCGCCGGGCTCGCGGGCGGCTGGCCGGAGCGGCTGATGCTGCGCGTGCTCGACATGGCCAGCGCGCTGCCGTTCCTGCTGATCGTGATCCTGCTGCTGACCCTGTTCGAGCGCTCGCTGTGGCTGTTGCTGGTGGCGATCGGCGGCTATGTGTGGATCGATCTGGCGCGGGTGATGCGCGCCGAAAGCGCGCGGCTGCGCGAGATGCCGTTCATGCTCGCCGCCACTGCCGCAGGCGCGAGTTTCGGCCAGCGGCTGCGCTGGCATGCATTGCCGAATCTGCTGCCGCTGGCGTTCGTGTATCTGGGCCTGATCCTGCCGCAGGCCATCCTGGTCGAAAGCTTTCTCGGGTTTCTCGGATTGAGCGTGGACGAGCCCTCCGCGAGCTGGGGCACGCTGTTGTCCGAAGGCGTGCAGGAACTGGACAGCGCGCCGTGGACGCTGCTGTTTCCGGCGGGCTTTCTGGTCGCGACGCTGGCGGCGTTCCAGTTCCTCGGCGATGCGCTGCGCGATTGGCTCGATGTGCATGCGGTGCCCCGGCAAGATGTCGTGACCGAATCCGCTGCGGCATGATGCTGTCGCTGCGCCGGCTCGACGTGCATGTCGGCAGCCGCGGGCTGCTCGGCCCGCTCGATCTGGATCTGCGGCCGGGCCAGTGTCTCGGCGTGGTCGGCGAAAGCGGCAGCGGCAAGAGTCTCACCGCGCTGTCGCTGTTGGGATTGCTGCCCCCGGGGCTGCGCGCCAGCGGCGAACTGGCGCACGACGGCATCAAGATCGCATTGAATACGCGTTCGCATGCGGCGCTGCGCGGTCGCGTGATCGGCTGGGTACCGCAGGATCCGCTCGCGGCGCTGCATCCGCTGCGCACGGTCGGCGCGCAGCTGGTCGAAACCCTGCACGCGCACGGCGAGCCGGACACCGAGGCGCGCGCGCTGCTCGAACGCGTGCAGCTGCCGGACCCCGCAGCGTCGCTGCGACGGTTTCCGCATGAATTTTCCGGCGGACAGCGGCAGCGCATCGCGATCGCGCTGGCGCTGTGCAGCCGGCCGAAGTATCTGATTGCCGACGAACCGACCTCGGCGCTCGATGCGCGGATCGCGCGCGATGTGCTGGATCTGCTCGACGCGCTGCGCCGCGAGGACGGCCTCGGCCTGATGCTGATCAGCCACGATCTGCCATTGGTCGGCGCCTATGCCGAACACGTGCTGGTGCTGCAGCGCGGCGATGTGGTCGAACGCGGCGCGACCGCCGAAGTGTTCGCGCATCCACGGCATGCGTACACACGCGAGTTGATCGATGCCGATCGGCTGCCGCATGCTCTTGTAGGAGCGGCGCAAGCTGCGACCGAAGCGCAGAACATTTTCCCGAAAGAGGTTCCTGCAGCTTCAATCGCGGCTTGCGCCGCTCCTACAGAAGCGCGACCGCTGCTGCGCGCGGAGTCCATGCGCATGCATTACCCGCGCGCGCCCAGGCCTGCGCTGGACGATGTCTCGCTCATCCTGCATCGCGGCGAAGGTCTGGCGCTGCTGGGCGAAAGCGGCAGCGGCAAGAGCACGCTCGGGCGCGCGGTGCTGCGGTTGCTGCGCGGTGCGCAGGGCCGTGTGTGGTTGGACGATGTCGAACTCACCGCGCTGAGCGGCGCTGCGCTACGCAACATGCGCAAACGCATCGGCGTGGTGTTCCAGGATCCGTATGCATCGCTCGATCCGCGCATGCGCGTGGCCGGGATCGTCGCGGAGCCGCTGCGGATCCACGGCATCGGCGATGCGGCCTCGCGTCTCGCGAAAGCCGGCGAACTGCTGACCGCGGTCGGGCTCGATCCAGACATGGGTGCGCGCTGGCCGCACCAGTTCTCCGGCGGCCAGCGCCAGCGCATCGCGATCGCGCGCGCGCTGGCCTGCGATCCGGATCTGCTGGTCTGCGATGAAGCGGTGTCCGCGCTCGATGCGCATCACCGTCGCGAAATCCTGGCGCTGCTGGCGACGCTGAAACGCGAACGCGGGCTTGCGCTGCTGTTCGTCACCCACGATCTGTCAGCGGCCGCAGCGGTGGCCGAGCGCATCGCGGTGCTGGATGCGGGCAGGATCGTGGAGATCGGCGATGCCGCCGAGGTGCTGCGCGCGCCGCAGCATGCGCATACGCGCGCGCTGGTCGAAGCAAGGCGGTGGTAGGGCGCGCCCTGGCTCGCCGTTTTGGTTTGTCAGTTTGCGCTGCAGATAATCGGAGCCGCGTCATTGGAAGCACGGTTCCCCTCCCTCCCGACCTCCCCCTGCGCTTCGCGCAAGGGGAGGAGAAATGCGATCCCTATCGGCAAACGTGACGAGGTTTGAATGACCTGGACCAGACCGATCAGATGATCCCGCCACCCATGCTCAAGCGGATCGCGGCAACCACGATCACGATCGCGTTGAGCACCAGCCCGGCTTTCGCGCGGCCGCGTTTTTCAGGCGAGGTCAGCAGGATGCCAATCGCGGCGATGATCGCGCCGACCCCAGCGAACGGGATGATCAGCCAGTTGCTCCAGCCCAGCAGCGGCACCAGCCCGATGAACATCAGCAGCATCCCGACGATGCCCCAGAGCAGACTGATCAAACCCATGACGATGTCCTCATGTGGCCGCAGAGGCGCGGACAGGCAGTGCGCAAGATGGATGCGCGGCCGGCGAATTCAAGCGTGGACGCCGTCGATCTCCACCGCCAGCTCGCGGCGGCAGATCGCGGCGTGCAGCAGGATGCGCGGGACCGAGTTGCCGAAACGGGCGTCCAGCGCCTGCGTCACCTCCGGCAGGTCCTCGGCGTCGCGCACGTAGACCTTCAGCCGGGTGC
>JBAQRU010000379.1:0-12357 GCA_049296025.1 Lysobacteraceae bacterium
GCGCACGGCCGCGCGCATGCGCATCCGCCACCTGGATGGCGAGCAAACGCGCAACCGTGGTGGTCTTGCCGGTGCCGGGCCCGCCGGTGATCAGCAGCAGGCGCCGACGCAGTGCCGCGATCGCCGCCAGCGCTTGGCGGTCGATGTCATTGTGCGTTCGCGCTGCGGCATCGCGCGCGAACAATCGGCGCAGCATGTCGACGAGCATTGAATCGACGGCTGTTGAATCGACGGCAGGCGCATCGTGCACCCGCGCATGCGCGCGTCGATACAGACGTTCGGCCAGATCCTGTTCGTAGCGGGCATAGCGCAACAGCGCGATGCGCCCGTTCTCGAATGCGAGCAATGCGTTTTCGGAGCCGGCTGCCTGAGCCGTCGCGACCCGGTCGCTGGCATGCAATGCATCGCTCCACGCGTCGATATCCGGCAACTGCGCATGGGTGTCGAGCGCGTCCAGCAAGCGGTGCGCGTCCGCGAGCGCGAAGCTGCTGTGGCCCATCGCGACCGCGCGCATCGCCAGCGCACCGGCCAGCGCCACCGGGGCGCTGGCGCGCAGGCGGTCGCGCAGCAGTCCGGCGAATGCGACATCGACCTGACGCAGCGCGCCTTCGATCTGCAAGCGCTGCAGCGCGCGTGCGGCGACGGCATCGATCCGGTCGTCCATGCGCGGATCGCTCATCGCGGCATTCCCGCATTCGCATCCCCACCATCGAACAGCGCATCCAACTCGGCGAGCAGGGTCGGCGCGACCGCATCGACATGCACGCCAGCGCGCGACCGCGAGACATCGTCCTCTTCGTCGTGCAAGCGGATTCCGCGCAGAAAGAGATACACCGCGCCGCCGAGATCGCGCGCATCGTCGTAAGCCGCGCCGCGCCGCAGTTTCAGCCAACGGCGCAGGGCGACGAGATAGATCAGGTACTGCAGATCGTAATCCTGCGTGCGGATCGCGCGACGCAGGCTGTCGGAATCGTAGGCCGGCAGCCGATTGGTCTTGTAGTCGAGCACGTAATGCCGGCCTATCGGATCGCGGTAGACCAGATCGATGTAGCCCTGCATCAAACCGTCCAGCGTCGCCTGCGCGGGCTTGCGCGCGCGCGGATAGCCGTGCGCCTGCAGCAGCGCGTGCACCGCGTCGATGCGCGTCGGCCGCAGCCGGAAATGGAACGCCATCTCGCGCACCTGCTGCGATGCCGGCAGTTCGCACAGGCGCACGCTGCCCGGCAGCGATACGTTCAGCGCCCGCGACACCAGACGCGCGGTCTGCGCGAGATGCGCGGGCGTCGCGGCCAGACCATGGCGCAGCAGCGCGTGTTCGAGCACCGCGCGCTGGGTTTGCGGCCAGCGATCCTCCAGCAACGACGATTGCGCTTCGGCTTCGCGGGACCACAGCGGCGCATCCGCCGTCTCCAGCGCCTGATGCACCGCATTGCCGAACGCGGTGCCGCCGAGGCTGATGACCTCGACTTCCTCGTCGGGAATCGCAACGACCTCATCGTCCGCACCGCGCAGGATTTCGCCGTCTTCGCTGCGCGCGTGCAGGGATGAAAAACTCTGCAGGCGCGGATCGGTGGAGAAACGGCGCCGGGCGATGCGCGCGGGCGGTACGTCGATGCCGTCCGCATCGATCGCAGCGTGCAGGCGCGTTCGCGGCGCGACGGGATCGAACGCGCGCACGACGATACTACCGCCGGAATCCGCCGCCAGCGCTTCGATCCGCGCCTGCATGCCGGCGTGATCCAACGCGTCGTTCTTGCGCCCGGTCTTCGCGCCCGCATGCAGCAGCCAGTGCAAGGCGCTGGTCTCGGTGCGGCTGTTACGGCTCCACACCACGTGCAGCGCATGCTTCGCACGGGTCATCGCGACGTACAGCTGGCGCTGCGCCTCGGCCTGCTCCTCACGCTCGACCTGCACCGCGATCGCGTCCGCCTGCGTCGGCGCCAGCACGTCCTTGCAGCGCCACGCGCGCGCCGGCCGTCCTTGTGCATCGTGGAAATCCTCGTACGACAGACCGCGCGCGCCCGGCTCGCTGCGCCAGGCCACGAACGGCAGGATCACCACCGGATATTCCAGACCCTTGCTCTTGTGCACGGTCGCGATCTGCACGAGACCGGCGTCGGATTCCAGACGCAGCTGTCTCGCCTCATCGGCAGCGGCGTTCGCGCGCTGCATCGCGAACCACTGCAATTGCTCGGCCATGCCATGACGCGAAGACGATTCCGCCTGCAGCAGTTCCGCGAGATGCAGCGCGTCGGTCAAGCGGCGCGCGCCAGTGGTTTCGGCCAGCCAGCGCGACGCCGCATCAGCGATGAAAGGCAACAGCGCCGGCAGCGGCCCGCGCGCGCGCCATTGCTCGGCCGCGTTCGTGAAACGTTCGAGCTGGTTCTGTGCAGTGCTCTGGCCGAGACCGTCGTCTTCATCAAGCGCAGCGATCCGCGCGGCGTCCCAGCCCAGCAGCCGCGTCGCCAATGCGGCGCGAAAACGTCCGCCATCGGCCGGCTCGACCAGACTTGCGAGCAGCGCGTGCAAGTCCTCCGCAGCGTCGCTGGCGAAGACACTCGTGCTGGACAGCAACGCGGCGGCGACTCCAGCACGGGTCAGCGCGGCCTGCATCGTGAGTGCCTGATCGTTGGTGTTGGTCAGTACGGCGATCTCCGATGGCCGCAGCGCGCGCGTTCCATTCGCGTCCATGCATCGACCACTACTCAACAGCTCCACGACTGCGCGCACTGCCGAATCGCGCATCATCGCGAACTCGTCGTCCTTGGTGCGCATGCCGCCGCGCCCTTCGCCCGGCGGCAACCAATGCACGGTCATGCCCGGCACCACCGCATCGCCGACGCGCAGATCATCATCCTGCGCGCCGCCCGCAGCGAGGACCGGATGGAACGCGATGATGTCGTCGACGAACGGCAGCGGATTCGCCGTGAATACGGTTTCGATCGCGCGCAGCACCGCTGGCGTCGAGCGGAAATTGGCGTCGAGTTCGGCGATGCCGCGCGTGCCGTCGCTGGCGTCGGCCATGACATATTCGCGTGCGCGCCGATAAGTCGCGAGATCGCCGCCGCGAAAACGATAGATCGCCTGCTTGGGATCGCCGATCAGGCACAGCCAGCGCGCTTCCGGATCGCCGGCTTCGTACATCCGCCGGAAGATATCCCACTGGCGCGGATCGGTGTCCTGGAATTCGTCGATCAGCATCAGCGGCCAGCGCGCGGCCAGCGCAGCGGCGAACTCCGGCGCTGCCGACGCTTTCCAGACGCGCTCGATCAACTGGTCCTGACTGCATTCGCTGCGACGCGCCATCGCCGTATCGAAACGCGCGATGGCCGCATCGCGCAGCGCATGCAGCGCCGCAGCTGCGATCGATTCTTCGCGCAGCGGATGCACGGTGCGCAGCGGATCGCAGAGTGCCGACAGATCTTCGGTCAACGCGTCCGGTGTTTGCCATAACGCCGCGAGCAAGTCATGGACATCGGCAACGATATTCGCATCGAATACGCTGGCATCCGTATTCGCGGCCGCGCGCCAGAGCTCGGCGGCGACATCGCTCCACACTTCGGTGGCATCGTCGACCACCGCCTGCTCGGCCAACAGCCCCGCACGGAATCCGAACTCGCGCAGCGCGCGATGGCAGAACCCATGGATCGTGGAAACGGTCGCTTCGTCGAGCTGCAGCAGCGCGGCTTCGATGCGCTGACACACGATGGTGATGCCGTCGCGCTGGATCGCGGCCTGCAGCACCGCGTCGGTCATGGCGGCTTCGCCCTGCAGCGATGTCTCCGGCGTATCGAGCAGTTTCCGCGCGAGCCGCAGGCGACGGCGCAGGCGACGGCGCAATTCCTGCGTCGCGGCGCGGGTGAAGGTCACCGCGAGCATCTGCGACATCGATGCACCGCGCTCCAGCAGCAGGCGCAACACCAGCGTGGCGAGCGTGAAAGTCTTGCCGGTGCCGGCGCTGGCCTCGATCAGGCGCGCGCCGTGCAGCGGCAGATGCAGGCCGACGTCAACCGCGATGTCGAAAGGCAACGTCGTGTTCATGCCGGCGGCTCCCGCGCGTCGAACACGACGACCGCGATCTCGCGGAAGCGCGGCGCATGCGCCGCGTCGAAGCGGGCGAGCAGACCCTTGGGCCGGAACGCGAGCCGCAGCCACATGTCCTCGCTTTCGCCACCGCCGCCGAAGGGCGCGAACGCGGCATGCGCCGCTTTCCACGCGGCGCCAGCATCCTTTTTTGCATGCCATTGCGCCGCATACGCGAACGCGGTCTTCGGTGCGAACGGCAGTGGCGCGTCGCGGCCCTCGCGCCACAGCGCGAGCATCGCGGCGAGTCGCTCGCTGGCTTCCGTCTGCGATAAACCCGTATAGACGATTTCGACCGGCGCATTGGCTTTGCTGTCGTAACCGATCAGATGCATGCGCGCCCGTTCGCCGAGTACCGACGCCAGCAGCAGATGGTCGAGGCCCGCACGCAGACGCCGCTTGCCGTCGAGCCTGCCCGCAACCGCGATGGCGCGGGCATCGTCATGGACATCGTCGAAACGGAAGGCGATGCCGTGCGCAGCATCCGCTGCGCTCACCGACACGATCCGCGTCCGCTCCGTTCCGACGGCCGTCGCGCGCGCCGCGAGCAGATCCCGCGCGACCATGCGTGCGTTGTGCGCGATCGTATCGCCATCGCGCCCAGGCGGCAGCAGCGCCCGCGCGCGCAGCCATGACTCGGAGGCTTCGCTCTCGACGGCTTCGTCGTCGTCATGCGACAGCAGCGCATCGATCGCGCCGTAGCGCAGCAAGCCGTTCTCGCCCAGCGGCTCGCGATCGGCGATCTCGTGCGCGGCATCGGGTAGCCGCAGGCCGAGCCGATCGCGCAGCCAGTTCCGCGCGGGGTTGATGAAAAAACGTTGCAGTGCGTCGCGATCCGGAATTGTCTGTGCTTCATCCGACGCTGTCATCAGCGGAGCAACGAACGGCGGTTCGCTCGCCTGAATCGCAGCGACCGGCATCGCCCATTCCCTGCAATACGAAAACCGGCGCGGTTCGACATCGCCCGCATCGCCTGCACCGAACGCGCGCGGCGAGAACGGCTGCAGCGGATGCTGCACGCACAGACGCTCGCTGACGGTATCGCCATGCATGCGCTCGACCGCGTCGAGCAGTTCGGCAATCACCGGCGAGGGTTCGCGGACGCTGCCGTCGCGCGCGTCGCGGCCGCCGTAGCTGAGATAGAACACGTCGCCGGCCGCGCACAGCAGTTGCAGGAACAGGAAGCGGTCATCGTCACGCACCGAGCGATCGCCGAGGCGGCGCGGCGCGCGGCCCTGGATCGCATCGACGATGCGGTTGATGTCGTCGCCGGGTTCGCGACGCGGATACGCATCGGCGTCCAGACCGAGCAGACAGATCACGCGGAACGGCACCGTGCGCAGCGGTACCATGCCGGCGAAGGTCACACCGCCCGACAGCCACGGCCGATGCGACGACGGTTGGGTGAGCGTGTCGCGCAGCGTGCGCTGCACCAGCGTGGCCGGCAGCGCGCCGGCATGCTCGGCTTCGTTCGCGAAATCGTCCAGCGTGTCCAGCAACAGACGCCGTGCCTGCGCTTCGCTGTCGTCCTGCGGCACCGGCGCGAGCAGCGTCTGCAGCGTGTCGGCGAGTCGCGCGCGCCAATCGGCGGCGGCGTGCGGCACGCGCATCCATGCGATGAGTTCGCGCAGCCGTCGATACAGCGTCAGCGCGCGGTCGAGGGTGTCCGCATCCGCGCCTTCGAGTTCCGGATACGGCGCGATGTAGGCCGCGCCGGTCGCGATTTCCCCGGTCGCGATCTCCGCCGTGTCCGCACCCGTGGCATAGCCGCTGAGCAGACGATCGATGCCGAAATCGAAACTGTATTCGCGCCAGCGTCCGGCGCCGACGCGTTCGCGCGCCGCCTCGTCTTCGCCCCAGCGGATGCCGGCGGCCGCGAACCATGCGTCGATCTTCGCGCGCTGCGCGGCGTCGAGCTGCAGCGCGTGGGTGATCGACGGCGTCGCCAGCAGATCGCGGAACGCACTGGCGGTGAGCGGCGCGTCGGCCAGCGCGACCAGGTCCAGCAACAGTGCGATCAATGGATGCGACTGCGCCTGCGGGCGATCGGCCAGCGAGAACGGGATGAAGCGCGCATCGTCCGGCGACAGGCCGCCGAATACCGCGCGCGCCAGCGGCAGGTAATCGGCGATGTCCGGCGCGAGCACCGCGATGTCGCGCGGCTGCAGCGGCGGGTCGAAGCGAGCATCGTCCAGCAATGCGCGCAGCTGATCGTGCAGCACCTCGACTTCGCGCAGCTTCGAATGGCAGGCGTGCAGTTGCAGCGAGATGTCGTCGGTGTCGAACGCGGATGCAACGGGCGCGGCGCGATCCAGCACGTCCTGCTGCAGCCGGTGCAGCAGCGTGTCGCGCCCGGGCAAAGCGAACAGTTCGGTTTCGCGCTGCGGCAGCACGATCTCGTACGAGAACAGCTGCGCGAGGATTTCGCGCCCGCCCGCGCCCCATGCGGTCAGCAGCGGATTGTCGCGCTCGGCATCGGCGAGCGCCGTCGGCAGCGATGCGACGCCATCGCGCCGCAGCCGCTCGCGCAGCGATTCGACATCGCCCCAGTATTCGGCCGAGGGCGTGGGCAGATAGAAATCGAGTTCGGACCATTGCCCGACCACCGCCAGCAGATGCAACACATCCGGCGAAACATGGATGGTGCCGAACGCGGCGACGCGCGGCGGCAGTCCGGGCGGTGCGCTACCGGCGAACGTGTCGGCCTCGCGGTCGTGGCGGGCGAGCCATTCGCCCAGCAGCACGGCGCGATGCGACGTACCGCGCAGACGCTGGCGCAGTGCGCGCCACAACTGCGCCTGCCAATCGTCGCGGCTGGTGGGGTCGTTGCGCTCCCAGGCCTGCAGCCAGTCGCGACGATACGCCTGGTATTTGTCGTAGGCGCCGGCCAGGGCATCGGCCAGCCCGTAGCGCGCGAGCGCATGCTCACCGAGCTCCGCCGATGCGCCGGCCGCACGCTGCAGATGCAGGCGCACTGCGGGCGGCAGTGACGCTGTGCTGTCGTCGAGCAGCGCGTACAGCTGCCAGCGCAGCGATTCGCGATCCCACGGCGAGGTGTCGGGCAGCTGCGGATGCGCGCTGCGCAGCAGCCGCCAGACGAATTCCGAGGGCGTGCAGATATCGAGATTGGCGGCGACGCCGTAGCGTTCGGCCAGGGCCTGCTGCAGCCAGTGGCGCAGCGCGGGCTGCGGAATCAGCACCACATCGGGCGCCAGCGAATCGGGATCCGCAGGCGCCGCCAGCCGCGCGCCCAGATGCGCCGCCAACCGGTCGAGACGGTTGCCGGAAATCAGGTGGAAACGGGCGGAAGCGGTGGGCATCGTTTCGACATGATGCCGGAGACGTCCTGAGGGCGCCTCCTCCGATGCCGTCGCGAATGCCGGATCAGTCCCGCGCGGGCGGCGGACCGATGTAGTCGGCCTTGCCCAGCGGCACGCCGGCATGGCGCAGCAGCGCGTAGGCGGTGGTGGTGTGGAAATGCACGTTGGGCAACACGTAGCCGAACAGATAGTCGGTGCCGATGAAGTGCAGATCGCCGTATGCGCGGGTGGGCACGGTGATCGCACGCGTCTCCGCACCGACGAACGCATCGGCCGGCAGCGAGCCCAGATAGTCGATGGCGCGCTGCAGGCGCGCGTCGAGTTCGGCGAAGGTGGTTTCGTTGTCCTCGAAGACGGGCGCCTGCGTGCCTGTCAGGCGCGCGACCGCATTCTTGGCCATATCGGTCGCGATCTGCACCTGACGGGTCAGCGGAAACATGTCGGGCGCCAGCCGCATCGCCAGCAACACGGCAGGATCCCAGCTCTGCGCTTCGGCGTGGGCCGCGCCTTTGGCGAGGACCTGGCGCAGCTGCGTCAATGCGCGGGACAACGGCGGAACGGCGGCGGTGTACAGATCGATGGCCATGGCGTGGATGACTCGCGAAATGAGGGAGAGGAAGTGTACGCGGCGCTCGTCGGGTATCCGCGCGCACGGATCGTTCGATGCATTGCATTCGCGGAACGACGGCCAAAAAAAGCGCCGCTGCGTGAGCAGCGGCGCCGTGTCTTCCTCAGCCGTTACGACTGGCGATCAGAACTTCTTGTCGACGTTGAGCTGCACGCCGTGGTCGCTGTCGCCGCCGCTGCCGATCAGGCCGCGATAGTCGAACTTGAACGACCAGTCGTTGCTCAGATTGAACAACACGCCCAGGCCCAGCATCAGGCGGCTGCGATCGAAGTCGTTCAGACCCGCACGGTAGAACGGGCCGGTCGGCAGGTCCGCGTAACGCATCGTCTGCGCGCCGTTGCCCTTGAAGTCGTGCTGGTATTCCAGGCGCAGCTGCGGCGACCACAGGCCCCAGCTCGCTTCGCGACGATAGTCGATGCGCACGCCCACGTTGCCGGTATCCGTATCCACTTCAAGGTTGTTGTAGGCCAGCGCGAAGATCGGGTCGCCGTGCTCGGTGTACGAATCCAGATCGGCACGCGCCACATCCGCACGTACGTACGGCGTGAACTGCCACGCGCCCTTCTGGATATCCGCACCCGCCGACACCGAGCCGAACCACTGCGTGCCCTTGCGCTTGCCGTCGACGAAGTTGCCGTTGCTGGTGACGAACCGGCGCAGGTCGTAGTCGAGACTCTGGTAGCCCCACAGTCCGTCCATAAAGAACAGCTCGCCCGGGCTGTAGCTGCCGTACACCGCGAGGGAGTAGGCACTGCCCTTGCTGCGACTGCCGTTCTCGCCGATGTCGCTGCTGTCGGTGCCGTAGCCCACGCCGCCGCCGATCGTCAGCGCATCGTTGACGCGGTAGTCCAGACCGGCGCTGAGGCCGTCGGTCTCGAAGTCCACGCCAGCGCTGCCGTTGCGGCCATCGTGATTGCCCGAGCGGATCGTGCCTGCCGTCCAGATGCCGTACGCGTTGTTGCCGTCGCCGACGCGCGCGTTGTTCTGCTCGCCCATCGCGGCACCGATCGTGCTGCCGGTGGTCGGGCGGTCGCAGCGGCGGCCGGGAATCGTACCCACCATCTCCGGGCAGTACTGGTCATACGACACGCTCAGACCGTTATCGAAGCCGCCGTCCTGACCCGCACCGTGCAACCGCTCCAGACGCTGCTGGAAGTTGTTGATCTGGGTGGTCGCGAAGCGACGGGTGGCATCCGCTTGCGCTTCCAGCAGGCCGCGCACTTCCGGATCTTTCGACGGATCGGGGCGGTCCACGACCGTCAGCGCGTAGACCCGCGTGCCGGTGAAGCCCAGTGCGTCGGTCGCCCGGACCGTGAAGTTGAACAGGCCCGACACCGTCGGTGTGCCGCTCAATGCGCCGGCCGTGCCCAGGGTCAGGCCCGCCGGCAATGCACCGGCAGTCACCGCGAAGGTGTACGGCGCGGTGCCGCCGGTCGCGGTCAGCGCCTGCGTGTACGGCAGTTGCTGGACGCTGTTGGGCAGGGTCGCCGGGTTGATGGTGATGGTCGGTGCCGACAGCGTCAGCGTGTAGGCGATGGTCACCGTCGCAGCGGTGCCGGTGGTGCTGTCGGTCGCGGTCACGCTGAAGTTGAAGGTGCCCGCCACCGTCGGCGTGCCGCTGAGCGCACCTGCGGCATTCAGGGTCAGACCGGCCGGCAGCGCACCCGCACTCAGGCTGTACGCATAAGGCGCGATACCGCCGCTGGCGACGAAGGTCTGGCTGTAAGCCACGCCCGCCGTGCCTGCCGGCACGGTGGCCGGGGTCAGGGCCAGGGTCGGCGTCGCGATGGTCAGCGTGTAGGCGTTGGTCACCGTCGCTGCGGTGCCGCCAGTGCTGTCGGTGACGGTCACGCTGAGGTTGAACGTGCCTGCCTGCGTCGGCGTGCCGCTGAAGGTGCGGGTGGCCGTATTGAAGGTCAAGCCCGTCGGCAGCGTACCGGTCAAGGTCACCGTGTACGGCGCGATGCCGCCACCGATCGTCAGCACCTGGGTGTAAGCCGTACCCGCCGTACCGGCCGGGAGCGTGGCCGGGGTCAGCGTGAGCGTCGGCACAGCCACCACCACGGTGTAGGCGGTGCTGGTGTTCTGGCCGTTCGCGTCGGCCGCGGTCACGGTGAAGTTGAACGTGCCCGAGGTCGTCGTGGTACCGGACAGCGCACCGCCCGAGGCCAACGTCAGACCGTTCGGCAAGGCGCCTGCGGTCACCGCGAAGCTGTAGGGCGCGACGCCACCGCTGGCGGTAATGGTCTGGCTGTACGCCAGGCCCGCCGTGGTGTTGGGCAACGTGGCCGGCGTCATCGTAATGACCGGCGCCGGGACGTCGAGCGTGTAGTTCTGGGCGATCGAGAACGGCGCGCCCGCACCCGTCAGCACCGTGTCGGTGGCGGTGATGGTGACCGGATAGCTGCCCGGCACCGTCGGCGTGCCCGACAGCGTATTGCCGCTGAAGGTGACGCCGGCCGGCAAGGCGCCGCTCAACACATAGCTGTACGGACCGGGGCTGCCGCTGGCGGTGAAGGCCTGCGAGTACGGCGCACCGTAGGTCAGCGTTTGTACGCCGGCCGCCGGGCTCATGCTCAGGGTCGGCGCGGCGATCGTCAGCGTGTAGGCGCGGCTGCCAGTCTGGCCGTTGGCATCGGTGCCGGTGACGGTGACGTTGTACGTACCGACCTCGAACGAAGTACCTGAAAGCGCACCACCGCTGCTCAGGGTGATGCCGGTCGGCAGCGTGCCGCTGGTGACGGCGGTGCTGTAGGGCGCGACGCCGCCGGTCACGGTGAGCGTCTGGCTGTACGCCGTGCCCGCGATCGGGTTCGGCAATGTGGCCGGATTGACCGTGATGGCCGGCGCCGGGACGTCGAGCGTGTAGTTCTGGGTGATCGAGAACGGCGCGCCCGCGCCCGTCAGCACCGTGTCGGTGGCGGTGATGGTGACCGGATAACTGCCCGGCACTGTCGGCGTACCCGACAGCGTATTGCCGCTGAAGGTGACGCCGGCCGGCAGGGCGCCGCTCAGCACGTAGTTGAACGGACCGGCGCTACCGCCAGCGGTGAAGGCCTGCGTGTACGGCGCGCCGTAGGTCAGCGTCTGCACGCCGGCTGCCGGCGTCAGGGTCAACGTCGGCGCGGCGATGGTCAGCGTGTAAGCACGGCTGCCAGTCTGGCCGTTGGCATCGGTGGCCGTGACGGCGATGTTGAAGGTGCCGACTTCGTTCGACGTACCGGACAGCGCACCGCTGCTCGCCAGGGTGATGCCGGACGGCAGGCTGCCGCCGCCGAGCGTGAAGCCGTACGGGCCGACGCCGCCGGACGCGGTGAGCGTCTGGCTGTAGGCGTTGCCGGCAGTCGGGTCCGGCAGCGTGGCGGGATTCACCACGATGGTCGGAGCCGCCACATTGATGATGTAGTTCTGCGCCACCGTGAACGGCGAGCCGGTGCCGGTGGAACCGGTGTCGGTCGCGGTGATGGTGAAGCTGTAGCTGCCGGGCGCCGTCGGTGTGCCGGACACGGTATTACCGGCGAAGGTCACACCCGGCGGCAGTGCGCCGCTGAGGGCGTAGGTGTAAGGACCGATACCGCCGCTGGCCGTGAAGCTCTGCGAATAACCGGCAACACCATACGGGGCGTTGAATGTGGTCGAAGCCGGCGCCAGCGCCAGGGTCGGACCGGCCACGGTCAGCGTGAACGCCTGACCGACGGTGAACGGACCGTTGCCGGTGCTGCTGTCGGTGGCCGACGCGTTGAGGGTGAAGCTGCCCGCCTGGGTCGGCGTGCCGGAGACGGTCACGCTGTTCGCGGTGGTGCCGGTGATCGACAGACCCGCCGGCAGGTTGGTGACCTGATAGCCGCTGTACGGCTGCGCGCCGCCGTTCCAGGTGAAGGTCTGGGTGTACGGCGTGGCCACGGTGGCCGCGAAGCCGCCGCTGGGCGTGATGGTGATGACCGGGTCGCTCACCGTCACCGTCACCGTGGCGGGCGCGGACGTGCCGCCGCTGTTGGTCGCGAGATAGGTGAACGTGTCGGTGCCGGAGAAGTCCGGATTCGGCTGATAGGTGATCGTGATGCCGCTGGGAATCTCGGTACCGTTGGTGGACGGCGTACCGATGGCCACCGAGGTCGGTGCGCCGCCGGTGATGTTCAGCGGCACCGGAGTCGCGCCGCTGTTGTAGGCGACCGTGATCGAGACCGGATTGGCGACCGGCGGAACATCGATGACAACGATGCTGTAGCTCTGGGTCGCGGTGTACGGGCCGGTGCCGGTGCTGCTGTCGGTCGCGGTGACGTCGAAGTTGAACGTGCCCACTGCGCCCGGCGTGCCGGTGATGGC
>JBAQRU010000380.1:0-3801 GCA_049296025.1 Lysobacteraceae bacterium
GATCTGCCGCAGGCGCTGGCCGCTGCGCTGCGCACGCGCGGCCTCAGCCAGTTGTACAGCCATCAGGCCGAGGCCTGGGAGGCCACGCAGCGCGGCGAGGATGTCGTGGTGGTCACGCCCACCGCCTCGGGCAAGACCCTGTGCTACACGCTGCCGGTGATCGCCGCCGCACTCGACCGACAATCGAAGGCGCTGTATCTGTTTCCGACCAAGGCGCTGGCGCAGGATCAGGTCGCCGAATTGCTTGAACTCAACAAGGCCGGCGGCCTCGGTATCCGCGCCGCGACCTTCGATGGCGACACGCCCGGCGACCAGCGTCAGGCGATCCGCTTGCACGGTGACATTGTCGTCACCAATCCCGACATGCTGCATCAGGGCATCCTCCCGCATCACACCAAATGGGCGCAGCTGTTCGAGAATCTGCGCTATATCGTCATCGACGAAATCCACACCTATCGCGGCGTGTTCGGTTCGCATCTGGCGAATCTGCTGCGGCGCCTGAAGCGGATCTGCGCGTTCTACGGCGCGACGCCGCAATTCATCCTGTGCTCGGCCACCATCGGCAATCCGCAGGAGCACGCCGAAGCGCTGATCGAACGCCGGGTCACCGCGATCACCGACTCCGGCGCGCCCACCGGCGACAAGCACGTGCTGCTGTGGAACCCGCCGGCCACCAATCCCGATCTCGGCCTGCGCGCATCGGCGCGTTCGCAGAGCACGCGCATCGCGCGCATGGCGATCAAGGCGGGGCTGAAGACCTTGATCTTCGCGCAGTCGCGGACGATGGTCGAAGTGCTGACCAAATATCTCAAGGACGTGTTCGATCACGACCCGCGCAAGCCGCCGCGCATCCGCGCGTATCGCGGCGGGTATCTGCCCACCGAACGCCGCGACGCCGAACGCGCGATGCGCGCCGGCCGCATCGACGGCATCGTCACCACGTCGGCGCTGGAGCTGGGCGTGGATATCGGCAGTCTCGATGTGGTCGTGCTCAACGGCTATCCCGGCAGCATCGCCGCCACGTGGCAGCGTTTCGGCCGCGCCGGCCGCCGCCAGCAGCCGTCGATCGGCGTGCTGATCGCCAGCTCCGATCCGCTCGATCAATACATCGTGCGCCATCCGGAATTCTTCACCGCCGCGCCGCCGGAGCACGCGCGGATCGCGCCGGACCAGCCGGTGATCCTGCTCGATCACATCCGCTGCGCCGCGTTCGAACTGCCGTTCCGCGACGGAGATGGTTTCGGCCCGGTCGAACCGCGCGCCTATCTGGATCTGCTGACCGAAGACGGCGTGCTGCACGCCGAAGGCGCGGTGTGGGAATGGATCGCCGACAGTTATCCGGCCAATGCAGTCAGTCTGCGCTCGGTCGCCGACGGCAATTTCGTCGTGGTCGACCGCACCGATGGCCGCCAAACGATCATTGCCGAAGTGGATTACAGCGCCGCGCCGCTCACGCTGTACGAAGGCGCGATCCACATGATCCAGTCCACCCCGTATCAGGTCGAGCGCTTGGACTGGGACGGCCGCAAAGCCTTCGTCACCCGCACCCACGTCGATTACTACACCGACGCCATCGACTACACCAAGCTCAAAGTGCTGGAACAGTTCGACGGCGCGGTCGCCGGCATCGGCGCCAGCCATCACGGCGAAGTGCACGTGGTGCGCCGCGTCGCCGGCTACAAGAAAATCCGCTACTACACCCACGAAAACATCGGCTACGGCCCGGTGAATCTGCCCGATGCCGAACTGCACACCACCGCAGTGTGGTGGCAGCTGTCGCAGCCGGTGCTCGACAGCCTGTTCGCATCGAAGCAGGACGCGCTCGACGGCTTCCTCGGCGCCGCGTACGCACTGCACGTGATCGCGCGTATCGCGGTGATGGCCGACGGCGCCGATCTGCAGAAAGCCGTCGGCAGCGGCGACGGCGCATGGTTCGCGGTCGCCGATGCGCAGGGTCGCGGCCAGCTGCGTCGCCACGAGGGCCCGCCCACCGCACCCGACGATCTCGCCGCCTTCACGCCCACCCTCTATCTCTACGACAACTTCCCCGGCGGCGTGGGCCTGGCCGAACCGCTGTGGACGCGACAAGCCGAACTGGTCGCACGCGCCACCGGATTGATCGACGGCTGCGACTGCGCCAGCGGCTGCCCCGCCTGCGTCGGCCCCGTACTTGGCATCGACGCGAAACCGCAGGACGCCACCGCGAAAGCGCATGCACGCCGCGTATTGATCGCACTCTCCGCAGCAGCGGAGCAACGATGAGCGCACGCACATTCTGTTCCCTTGTTCCCCCGGGAGAAGAGCCTGCCCCGGACTCGATCCGGGGTGGCCCGAAGGGCCGGATGAGGGAGTATCCGTGACCGTAGCCCTCGAACGCATCCGCACCCTGCGCCAGCAAAGCGGGCAGGGCGCCACGCGCGCGCCGCCCGCATCCGTGCCGCAGCCCGCAGCGCCCAGACCCGCATCGCAAACCGTCGAAGACCTTCGTCGCCTGCTGCGCGTACGCGCACCCACGCGCATCGCGCACGCGATCGATATCGACCGCACCCTGCCCGGCGACGAAATCGCACCCGGCCTGCGTCTGATCGAAACCACGCTGCGCTGCGACCCGCTGCCGCAACATCTGTGCGGCGCATTCGACCGCCGTGTCGCGATGATTCCCACCGACAACGTGCTGTTCTTCGACACCGAAACCACCGGCCTCGCTGGCGGCACCGGCACCCGCGCCTTCATGATCGGCATCGCGCAGTGGCGCGATGATGCGCTGCATCTCAGTCAATGGCTGATGACCACGCTCGGCGCCGAACGCGACCTGCTCACCGCCTTCGCCGACACCCTGCGCACCGGCACCGTGCTCGCCAGCTACAACGGCAAAAGCTACGATGCCCCGCTGCTCGCCACCCGCTTCCGCCTCGCGCGCCTGCCCAATCCGCTCGCGGGCCTCGACCACATCGACCTGCTGTATCCCACCCGCCGACGCTACAAAGGCCGCTGGGAGAACTGCCGCCTCGCCACCATCGAACGCCAGGTGCTGGGCATCGTCCGCGAAGACGACCTCCCCGGCAGCGAAGCCCCCGCCGCATGGCTCGGCTATCTGCGCGGTGGCTCCGCGCGCAACCTGCGCAGGGTGGCCGACCACAACCGGCAGGACCTGGCGTCGTTGGGTGGGCTGTTGGTGCATCACGCAAGCGTCGAGCCGCTTTGATCGCGATATCGACCAGACGCAGATGCTTCGTAGGGCGCATCAGCCGAAGGCGTCATGCGCCGTTATCTCCGATGGCAACTAACTTCCCGTAGCTCGGGTAAGTGCGTAGCACTCACCCGGGGAAACGCAAGCAGTCGAGTATCCGTGGCGGTTCGAACATCAAAAGCCCCGGGTGCGGCCTTTGGGCTTACCCGGGCTACTCGCTACCTTAAACATTCAGCCGTCCAACAGAATTTCTTCATCTGAAAAAGGAAGCAGGGCAGGGCGGATGGAGACTGAATCGACGGTGGCGCCGCTTGGCAGCGCGTCGACCGCTTCCAGAACTGTTTTCAAGGTAGTGCCGACATTCCTGGCGATTCGCAACTTTGCGCTGGTATCAGTGAGTGCATAGAGCCGGAAGATATCATACGGCTCCGGGCCGTTGACTGCCCGAGACAGCTCGCTGTACGACAGGTGGATCGCATTGCCAAAGTCACCGCTTGTGCTCTTGGCATCTGCAATGCGTGCCTCACCCGATGAAGCTGTGACGCGAAAATCGAATGGTGAGATCGCGTTGAGACTGGAGGTCCATTCAAATGCATCAATCTCGCCTGCAT
>JBAQRU010000381.1:0-10354 GCA_049296025.1 Lysobacteraceae bacterium
TGGGTCGTCTTACAAGGAGAAAGCAGGGGCGGGAGCGCTGCGACATCTCACTTCAATTCGATAAGCATGATCTCGATGTATCGTTTAGTTTCGCTACAAATAGTAAGTCAGAAGTGGCAATAGAAAAAACGCCAAAAACATGGCTAAGGGAAGCTCCTACCTATTTGCCAACGCGAGAGTTGCTCACCATTTTCCCCAATTTTGTCTCTATTTATGAGGGACACTATCTCGAGTTTGAAGAAACTTGGCGAGACACTTGTATTCTTTTGGGCTCTCCTGTTCAGAGAGGGCCAAAAGTAAAGAGAATTCAAGAACTACTTCAGCCGCTTGAAGTAGCAATGGGCGGAGCAATTGAACTCGATAAGAATGGTCGCTTCTATCTCAAAAATTCAACAGGTAGGCTCGAGATGCCTCTGGTCGCTGAGGGGATGAGAAAATTAGCGATGCTTGCAAGACTGATTGCGACTGGAGCGCTTCGAGATAAAGGATATCTTTTTTGGGATGAGCCAGAAGCAAACCTTAATCCTCGGCTGATTAAACAAGTAGCACGCAGCATAGTCACGCTAAGTTCTTCAGGCATACAAATATTTCTCGCAACACATAGTCTTTTTTTGTTGCGTGAGCTGGAAATAATTTTAGAAAAAGATCCCAATAAATCAAAAAATGTTCGTTTTTTCGGGCTGCAATCAAGCGCAGAGGGAATTGTAGTCTCACAAGGTAATTCTGTTGATGAAATTGGTGATATTGCTTCACTAGATGAAGAGCTAGAGCAGTCGGATAGATTTTTGCAGGAGACTGTCTAGGTATGCCAGCCATAGAAATTGATACTTTAATGTTCACCTTTGATACAAATTGGAAATGTCAAAAAACAGATGAATGGGCTTTTTATAGACGTCACTTCAGTAAGATTATGAGCGGAATAAAATCTGTCGATTGCATAGCGATCGATACAGCAGCCGTTGCATGGCTTATCGAATCAAAAGATTACAGACTGTTTTCTAGGACCAAGCCGTCTGAAATTAGTGAAGAAGTTGCAAAAAAAGTATTTGACACGTTGGCTATGCTGTTACCTGCAAAAAATAATGCTAGCAAACAAGAAGAATCAGAATTCGCACGTGAAGTATGTGGCTGCAATAAACTAAGGGTCGTTCTTCACTTGGAACAGCCAGCAAAGCATTCAAAACTATTTCCAAGGGCTATCGATCCGGCAGATGTTATGCAAAAAATGCGACAACGCCTAAGAAGCATAGATGCACACCCGATAGTCTCTGAAATTGGAAATATGCGCGGACTATCATGGGCCGTTGCTTAAACTGACCATAAAGTCAACTCCGCGAAGCGCCATGAACTTCGCTTGATGAAGGGGCTGACGGAGGATGCCTTCGGCTGATTTGTCCTAAGTGATGCCATCTTTTTTACCATCGTCGCGGTTCGTTCGATGATGGCTATCTCTGCTCCAGCCATCCTACGAAAAGCGTTGCTGATCAACCTGGGCATTTCGGATGGGTAAGGCCCGCTCCGGGATCGCGCTCGTGGCACTGGACTACTGCACTCGCTAGTTCATGAATTGGCCGTATTTCCGTGTTAACGTCGTTCCCTGTTGAACTCCGCCCTGTTCAAGGCTAGTGATCCCGGCCCAATGGAAATGCACGTGCCTGGTCTTCCCAATGGCGCCCCCGTACGCGCGTCTTCCCGGACATCCGTTCGGTGCGCTCCGCTTCCGTATCGTCTCCTGCGCCTGCGTGCTTCCGCGCGGTGCCTCGCGATCGCCCTCCTTCTTTCCCTATCGGCGTGTGCCATGCAAACCACTTCCAATTTCGATACTGCCGCGTGGAAATCCCAGCGCGGTGTCGCTGCCCAACAGAACCAGCGTGGCCCGATGTTGGCGTCGGCGGAGAAAGCCGTGCAGGCGGACATGTCGCGCGACGAAGTGATCGCGCTGCTCGGCGAACCCGATATCCGCGATGCGGCAGCCGCGACCGATCTTTATGAACTCGGCGTTGCGCGCTATGGCATCGACGAGGAGTTCTTCGAGATCACCTACCAGGATGGGAAGGTCGCATCCCATCGCTGGGGTCGCCGATAAGTGCCGCGTCAAGAAATTACGACTGAATCACACGACTGAACAACACGACCGCGTAAGGAGTCTCCGATGGCGAATGAACGGCCCGATCTCACCAGTGTCCGCACCCAGTATCAGGTCGCCGACGACAAGATGATCGACTATCACCCGCGTGCGTTCGGCGCGATCGATATTCCGTTCACCAACGCCGTCAAAGTCACGAAGACCGAAGGTGCGCTGCTCGACGAGTTGACCTTCAGTCGCGGTCTGGTCGGCCTGCAGGATTTCAGCGGCATCAAGGATCGCGCCTTCAGCGAAGGCGACAAGCGTTTTCCGAACAATCCGCTTCCCGACAATATTCCGCCGGATCGCGCGCGCGAATGGCAGGGCAACGATGGGCATCGCGATGCGTTCCGTCACGCCTACTGGAATGCGTTGATGACGCAGCAGTACGGCGAGCAATGGACCAAGGCCTTCGCGACCGCGCACGAAGGCTTGCCGGGGAATACGGCCAATCGCGAAGCGATGGATCTTTACAACAACGAAGTGGGGCGCGCGATCGGCGCCGCCAACAAAAACGCCACGCCCGAACAGCTGGCCAATCTGGTCGAGCAGTCGTTGAATCAGGGCAAGCTGGTGGTGGTGGATCGCAACGGCAGCCTGGAATGGAGCGACCGGGTCGTCAAAGGCCAGCACGGACTCGCGCCGAACGAAGTGCTCGGGCCGAACCTCGGCACGCCCGGCGTGGTCGCGCCCACGCTCAGTTACAATGCGGCACCGGTGACGCCGGGGCAGCAGGGCACCATGTTGGCCGCTGCGGACGCGGCGCCCAATGTCGACCGGATGCGCCAGGACCCGATGTACGGTCAGGTGGTGACCGCGATGCAGGCCAAGGGTCTGGAGGGCGATGCGATGGCCGCGAATCTCTACGCCGCCGCGACCCGCGAGCGTCTGACCGGCGTGACCAATATCGAAGTCGGCAAACCGGTGAACGATGCAAACGGCAATCCAGACCGCAACCTGTTCGTGTTCGACGGCAGCAACGGCCCGCTCGGCCCGAATCACGCCCGGGTCAGCGAAAATCAGGCCCGCGAAACGCCGGTCGAAGTCGCGGCCAACAATGCGATCGATGCGCGGAACCAGCTGGCGGCGGCGCCCGAGCAGGACCAGCGCAAACCGGTTTCGATGACCGCCTGAACCCGCGTCCGATGCAACGCGATAACGCCCGGCGCGAACCGGGCGTCTTCGTGTGTATGGATCGATCACCTGCGAATCAATTCGCTATGGAGTTTCCGCTAGTGCCCGAACACAAACCCGTCGATCGCGAACACGTGAACGTGCTGTTCGTCTGCAGCCGCAACCAATGGCGCAGCCCCACGGCAGAGCGCATGTTCAAGGGACACCCGGTGATCGTTGCCCGCTCGGCCGGCACCAGTCTCAGCGCAAGGCACCGCATCTCGCATGTGGACATCGACTGGGCGGACGTGATCCTGGTGATGGAAGACAAACACCGCGAGCGCATCGTCGCCGACTACGCGCAGTTGATCGAGGACACGCCGATCCACGTGCTCGATATCCCGGACGAGTACAAGTACATGGATCCGGAGTTGATCGACATGCTGGAGCAGACGGTGGAGCCGATGCTGTTCGCGTAGCACGCGTGCGGTTGCGCTACTCTGCCCGGATCGTATCCAACGGCATTTCCGGATGAACCACACCGACACCGCGTTCACGCAATGCCCGTACTGCGGCGAAGAGATCGAGATCGTCGTCGACGGCTCGGTGGACCATCAGCAGTACGTCGAGGACTGCAGCGTGTGCTGCCGGCCGATCGTGTTCATCGTCGTCGCTGAAGACGGCGAGGTGGTGAGCGTGGATGCGCGTTCGGAAGACGACTGAGCAGGAAGACGCTCAATCCTCTTCCGGCGGCGGCATCACCGCTTCTGGATCGATCGCGAGCTTGCCGGCGATCAGCACCGCCTGGGTGCGGTTGTTGGCGCCGAGTTTGCGCAGGATCGCGGTCATGTGCGCTTTGATCGTGGCTTCGGAGACGCCGAGTTCGTAGGCGATCTGTTTGTTGAGCAGACCATCGCCCAGCATCTGCAGCACACGGAACTGCTGCGGCGTGAGATCGCGGACGCGCTGCGCGGCGTCGTGCTCTTCGGCGCCGGCGGCGGGCGCTTTCAATGCCGACGCCGGCGCCCAGCGGTCGCCGGCGAGCACGGCGTCGATGGCTTCGCCGAGGGTCGCGGCATCGGCGGATTTCGGCAGGAAGCCGACCGCACCGTGATCCAGCGCGCGGCGCATCACCGCAGGCTCTTCGCGCGCGGACACCACCATGATCGGCAGCTGCGGGAAGTGCGCGCGCAGATGCACCAGCGCGCTGAAACCGTGCGCGCCGGGCATGTTGAGATCGAGCAGCAGCAGGTCGGCGTCGGTTTCGCGTTCGATCAGCGCATACAGCGCATCCACGCTGTCGGCCTCGCGCAGGATCGCGTCGGGCAGTGCGCGCGACACCGCGTTGCGCAGGGCTTCGCGGAACAGCGGGTGGTCGTCGGCGACAAGAACAGTGGGCATGGGCGGCGGCCGTGGGAGAACGTCCTGCTCAAGGTAACGCAGACCGGCGGCCGTCACCAATGGCGGCGGCCGGTTCATGGCTGTGCGCTCACTTCACCAGCCGTTCGTCGACCAGCGACTTCACGACCGAAGGATCGGCCAGGGTCGAGGTGTCGCCGAGCTGGTCGGGCGCGTTTTCGGCGATCTTGCGCAGGATGCGGCGCATGATCTTGCCGGAGCGGGTCTTCGGCAGACCGGGCGCCCACTGCACGAAGTCGGGCGTGGCGATCGGGCCGATCTCCTTGCGCACGTGCGCGACCAATGCCTTGCGCAGCTCTTCGCTTGGCGTTTCGCCTGCAACGAGGGTGACGTAGGCGTAGATGCCCTGGCCCTTGATGTCGTGGGTGAAGCCGACCACCGCGGCTTCGGCGACCTTCGGATGCGAGACCAGCGCGCTTTCGACTTCGGCGGTGCCGATGCGGTGGCCGCTGACGTTGATCACGTCGTCGACACGGCCGGTGATCCAGTAATAGCCGTCTTCGTCGCGGCGACAGCCGTCGCCGGTGAAGTACATGCCCGGATAGGTCTTGAAATAGGTATCGATGAAACGCGGGTGATCGCCGTAGACGGTGCGCATCTGGCCCGGCCACGAATCGAGCAGCACCAGATTGCCTTCGGTGGCGCCTTCGAGCAGCTCACCGTTGGCATCGACCAGCGCGGGCTGCACGCCGTAGAACGGTTTGCTGGCGGAGCCGGGTTTCAGATCGGTCGCGCCGGGCAGCGGCGAAATCAATACGCCGCCGGTTTCGGTCTGCCACCACGTGTCGACGATCGGGCAGCGGCTTTCGCCAACAACCTCGTAGTACCAGCGCCAGGCTTCGGGATTGATCGGTTCGCCGACCGAACCCAGCACGCGGATGGACGCGCGCGAGGTCTTCTTCACCGGCGCTTCGCCTTCGCGCATCAGCGCGCGGATCGCGGTCGGTGCGGTGTAGAAGATCGTGACCTGATGCTTGTCGACGACTTCCCAGAAGCGCGAGACGGTCGGGTAATTCGGTACGCCCTCGAACACGACGGCGGTGGCGCCGTTGGCGAGCGGGCCGTAGGCGATGTAGCTGTGGCCGGTGACCCAGCCGACGTCGGCGGTACACCAGTAGATGTCGTCTTCGCGCAGATCGAACACGCATTCGTGGGTGTAGCTGGCCCACACCAGATAACCGCCGGTGGAGTGCAGCACGCCTTTGGGCTTGCCGGTGCTGCCCGAGGTGTAGAGGATGAACAGCGGATCCTCCGCGTTCATGCGCTCGGGTTCGCAGGTGGTGGGCTGATCGTCCACCACCGCGTCGTACCAGCGGTCGCGTGGCATCTGCATGCCGATCGCGCCGCCGGTGTGGCGGATCACCAGGACGGTTTCGACCGAATCGGTGCCCGGCATCTTCAGCGCGGCGTTGACGTTTTCCTTCAGCGGCACGCTCTTGCCGCCGCGCAGGCCTTCGTCGGCGGTGATCACGACCTTGGTGCCGCAGTCGGCGATGCGGTCGGCGATGGAATGTGGAGAGAATCCGCCGAACACCACCGAGTGGATCGCGCCGATCCGCGCGCAGGCCTGCATCGCGACCACGGCGTCGGGAATCATCGGCAGGTAGATGGTGACGCGGTCGCCCTTCTTCACGCCGAGATGGCGCAGCGCATTGCCGAGCTTGCACACGCGTTCGTAGAGTTCGCGATAACTGATGTGCTGCGACGGTGTCGCCGGGTCGTCGGGTTCGAAGATCAGCGCGGTCTTGTCGCCGCGCGCCGCGAGATGGCGATCAAGACAGTTGACGCTGGCGTTGAGTTCGCCGTCGGCGTACCAGTGGATGTGGAAATCCTCGACATGAAAGCTCACGTCCTTGATCTGCGTGGGTGCTTTGAACCAGTCGAGGCGCTGCGCGATCTTGCCCCAGTAGGCGTCCGGGTCGGCGACGGATGCGGCGTAATCGCGTTCGTAATCTTCGCGACGGATGCGCGATGCGGCGGCGAAATCGGCGGGCACCGGATAGATGGACTGGGCGTTGTCGTTCTGCGACATGAGGCGTTCCTCCGCGGTTGGTATGGGATCCGCAGTGGCCACAGTGTGCCGCATGCGCGGCGTATTGCAGTGCAACAACGTGCTTAGACCATGGTCGAAAAACGCCTGGAAATGCAGTGGGGTTCGACCAATGGCGAATATGCGGAAGCGGTGACGGCGCACAGGCTGCGTTCACCGTGCATCCGTACGCGCCCTCGGGAGGGGCCCATCATGAACAAACGACCGCAACTGCGACGGCCGCTGACGTTATCGCTGCTGGTGTGCCTCATGGCGCCAGGATTGGCGCTGGCGCAAGCCGCCACACCGAAAGAACAGGCGCTGGAAGCCCGCGTCGCCGAACTCGAAAAAATCGTGCAGCAATTGGTCTCCCAGCAGCAACAGGCGCCGAGCGCAGCCGCACCCGCGGCGAAACCCGCGGACGACGGCAAACCGAAGATCCAGAGCACGCCGATCCTCACTGCTGCCAATCCGGGTACCACGTTCTCGTACGGTGGTTTCATCAAGCTCGATACGATGGTGACCGACACCAGCGATGGCCGCATCGCCGACGGTGCTGCAGGTCGCTTGTTCTATCTTCCCTCCGCGATTCCGGTCGGCCCGGCCGGTTCCGACGGCGGCGATGCTTATACGGATTTCCACGGACAGTTTTCGCGTTTCTGGTTCAGCGCCGATCACACAACGGGCGACGGCGACAAGCTCAAGGGTTATATCGAAGCGGACATGTTCGGTGGCGGCAGCAATGCGCTGGTCGGCAACGAAACCGCGACCAACACCTACGCGCTTTCGCTTCGCCAGGCCTACGTCAGCCTGACTCGTCCGAATGGCGCGCAGTGGCTCGCCGGCCAGACCTGGTCGAACTTCATGGATGTCGCTGCGCTGCCCGACAGCGTCGACTTCGTCGGCCCGACCGAAAGCACCGTGTTCGTCCGCCAGGCACAACTGCGCTACACCAAGGGCCCGTGGTCGTTCTCGATGGAGAACCCACAGACCACGGTCACGCCGTTCCTCGGCGGCGCCACGCGCGCCAATTCGGGCGACAACGTGCTGCCCGATGTCACCGCGCGCTGGCAGAAGAAGGGCGATTGGGGCCATTTCAGCGCCGCCGGCCTGCTGCGCCAGTTCAAGCGTCTGGACGAAACCACGACCGGCGCATCGGTCAGCGTCTCGGGCAAGTTCAACCTCGGTGCCAGCGACGACCTGCGCTATGCGGTCAACGCCGGCCAGGGCATCGGCCGCTACATGGGCTTCGGACTGGGTGCCGATACCGTGCTCGACGCGGGCGGCAATCTGGAAACGATCGACGGCTACGGCGCCTTCGTTTCCTGGCGCCATGCGTTCTCGCCGAAGCTGCGCGGCAACCTGTTCTATTCGGCCGCGCACTTCGACAACGACACCGCGCTCACCGGCTTTTCCGGCACCGAACGCGCCCAGTCGATGCACGCCAACCTGATCTATTCGCCGTTGCCGAAACTCGACGTCGGCGCCGAAGTGACCTGGGGCCAACGCACGCTCGAAAACGATCTCGAAGGCGATCTGCGCCGCATCCACACGCACGTCAAATACAGCTTCTGACAGCGGCAGCGTCGGATAAGCACGATCCAATTCTGAAGAGGTAACAGATCATGTCCAGCACCACAGCAGCAGCTGTCCCCGCGAGCGGCGCAATGACCCGGGAGCACAAGAAGGTCATCTTCGCGTCGAGTCTCGGCACCGTCTTCGAGTGGTACGACTTCTATCTTTACGGATCGCTCGCGGTCCACATCGGCAAGCATTTCTTCAGCGGCCTCAACGACACCAGCCAGTTCATCTTCGCGCTGTTGGCGTTCGCGGCCGGTTTCGCGGTGCGTCCGTTCGGCGCGCTGTTCTTCGGTCGCCTCGGCGACATGATCGGGCGCAAGTACACGTTCCTGGTCACGATCGTCATCATGGGCCTGTCGACATTCCTGGTCGGCGTCCTGCCCGGTTACGCCACCATCGGCATCCTCGCCCCAATCATCCTGATCAGCCTGCGTCTGTTGCAGGGTCTCGCGCTCGGCGGCGAATACGGCGGTGCCGCGACCTACGTCGCCGAACACGCGCCTCCGGGCAAACGTGGTCTGTACACCAGCTTCATCCAGACCACGGCGACGCTCGGCCTGTTCATGTCGCTGCTGGTGATCTGGCTGTGCCGCAACTACCTCGGCAAGGATATTTTCGAAGCCTGGGGCTGGCGCGTGCCGTTCATCGTTTCGGTGGTGCTGCTGGGCGTGTCGGTGTGGATCCGCATGCAGCTCAACGAATCGCCGCTGTTCCAGCAGATGAAGGCCGAGGGCAAGACCTCCAAAGCGCCGCTCACCGAAAGCTTCCTGTCGAAGAACGGCAAGATCGCACTGCTCGCGCTGCTCGGCGCCACCGCCGGCCAAGCAGTGGTCTGGTACACGGGTCAGTTCTACGCGCTGTTCTTCATGACCAAGACCCTGAGCGTCGACCCGAACACCGCGGACATCCTGATCGCCATTTCGTTGGCGCTCGCGACAGGCGGCTTCATCCTGTTCGGCTGGTTGTCCGACAAGATCGGCCGCAAGAAGATCGTCATGGCCGGTTGTCTGCTGGCCGCACTGACCTACTTCCCGGTCTTCAAAGCGCTGATGCACAACGCCAATCCGGCGCTGGAAGCGGCGGTCGCCACTTCGCCGGCGAAAGTGCTGGCCGATCGCGATCGCTGTGCGCTGCAGTTCGATCCTGTGGGCAAGAAGACCTTCAAGCAGTCCTGCGACATCATCGCGTCGGGCCTGGCGAAGAAAGGTATTCCGTACACCATCGAATCGGCGCCGGCCGGCACGATCGCCAGCGTCACCATCGGCTCGACCACGGTGCAGAGCTTCGAAGGCGAAGCGCTGGACAAGGATGCGTTCAAGGCCAAGGCCGATGAGTTCACCAAGCAGCTTGGCGATACGCTGACGGCGGCGGGTTATCCGGCCAAGGCCGACGATGCGCAGATCAACAAGCCGATGGTCATCGCGTTGCTCGCCTATCTGGTGATGCTGGTGACGATGGTCTACGGTCCGATCGCGGCATGGCTGGTCGAGTTGTTCCCCACGCGCATCCGCTACACCTCGATGTCGCTCCCGTACCACATCGGCAACGGCTGGTTCGGCGGGTTCCTGCCGTTCATCGCGTTCACCATCGTGGCGGCGACCGGCAATATCTACAGCGGCCTGTGGTATCCGATCGGCGTTGCGTTGATGACGCTGGTGATCGGTTCGCTGTTCCTGCGCGAGACGAAGGACGTGGATATCACCCAGTAGGAGCGGCTTTAGCCGCGAGCTGTTGGTTTTGAAACGAAGACGCCGGCGAAAGCCGGCGTCTTCGTTTGTTGTTCGCATTCTTGGTGCAATCTGCGTTCGAAGTTTCGTGGTGGTTTGGATGTTGGTAAGCCATGGTGTGCGGGTAAAGCCGGGCACCCTTTTCGCGCTGGTGCGCGAGTTACTTTCTTTGGCGCAAAGAAAGTAACCAAAGAAGACATCTCAAGTCCAATTCTAAACTGCCGTCTGAGGCGAAGCCGGGATTTTTCGATGAGACATCCCTGTCTCATCGAAAAACGATGCACATCCTGTGCATCGCCCTTTGGGTCTCCTACCAAGGGATAGCGCTCCATGTCTGAAGTTCCTTCAGGACGTTGGCCT
>JBAQRU010000382.1:0-9348 GCA_049296025.1 Lysobacteraceae bacterium
CCACGAACAGGCCCTGCCAGCCGCCCCAGAGCATCACCAGCGCGCCCAGGCCGAAGCACCACGGCGCCCAGCGCGCCGCGAAGCGGTCGAAGTACGGCGGAGAACCGAGTTGGTGGAACCAGCGGACAAGAGGATTCATGCGTGGGGATTCATGATCGCCGACACACCCGTCGCCGGGCGCTCCACGGGGAAATGGAGCCGGCATTCTGGCGGCCCCGTGCCCGGGAAACATTAAGAGCTCTTAATCTGCCGCGGCGGGCCTGATGGCAGGCGCCTGGAAAGTACAGTTTCCTGGAGTCGTGGGAGTTCGAGAAGGCCGCCGTGCGACTTGATCTGTCCGGGCGTAGCATTGCGAAGAATCCCCGCCCCCCAGGACAGCAGGACTCATGCGCACATACGCAACCGCCGGCAGGATGATGCGGCGGGCTTGGTGGATTGGCCTGCTTTTTTCGATCGTCTGGATGCCGGCATGGGCCTCGTCATCGTTCGGCTACGACGCGGAGCCATTCGACGTCCAGTTCATCGGATACAAGGTCGAACCCGATTTCCGGGGCATGATCGAAGTCGGCATGGCGCACGGACCGAAGTCCCTGCCCCGGGATTCGTACCGGCTCACGTCCTATGTCTACGGCGAAACCCTGCGGGTCGAATTCGTGAACAAGGGCGACCCGATGCTGCCGCCTTCGTTCGTGCTGAGCGTCTCCGGACGCAAGGCAGTCATGAAGACCGGCGGAAAGACTTTCTATGGCGTATTCCGTTGGACCGACGGAGGCGAGTAGCCTGCGCCGCGACCCTCATGTCACGAACTGCTCGCTGAGGATGCGCTCTTCGAGATTGTGCTCGGGATCGAACAGCAACGTGACCATGCGATCGCGGGATTCGCGGATCGCCACTTCCACCACATCGCGGACTTCATGCGAGTCGGCGGTGGCGCTGACCGGGCGCTTGTAGGTATCGAGCACGCGGAAGCGCACTTCGGTCTCGGCCTTGAGCAAGGCGCCGCGCCAGCGTCGCGGCCGGAACGGTGCGATCGGCGTCAACGCGATCACCCCGCTGCCCAAGGGCAGGATCGGACCATGCGCCGAAAAGTTGTAGGCCGTGCTGCCGGCCGGCGTAGCCACCATCACGCCGTCGCAGATCAGTTCGTCCAGACGGGTCTGGCCATTGAGTTCGATCGACAGATGCGCGGCCTGACGGGTTTGACGCAGCAGCGAGACCTCGTTGTAGGCCAGCGACGACACGCTGGCGCCGGATTCGGTGAGCGCCTGCATTTCGAGCGGACGCAGTTTGGCGGGCTCGGCGGCGGCCAGGCGCGCAAGCAAATCGCCCGTCTCGAACTGGTTCATCAGGAAACCGACCGTACCGAGCTTCATGCCGAACACCGGACGGCCGAGGCTGCCATGACGATGCAGCGTGTGCAGCATGAAGCCATCGCCGCCCAGCGCGCAGATGACATCGGCATCTTCCGGGGCACACTGGCCATGACGCGCGACCATCGTCGAAAACGCGGCCTGCGCATCCGCAGTCGTGCTGGCCAGGAAGGCGATCTTCGACAATGTCGACATGCAAAGTCCTCATGGACGTGTACGGGACCCGTGAATGCTGTCACGTCTCGCGGGCCGCATACCCACTATCTTCAGCGTTCCCGGCGCTTCAGCTTACCGGGAAAACGCCGCACCGGGACAAGACGTCGCTACGCGCGTCCCCGCTGCCACATCGCTTCATGGAGGAAACACAATGCCGTCGTTCAAGCCGCTGGTCATCGCACTGTCCGCCACGCTCGCCATCGCGCCTTCACAGGCAGCCGATCCACCCCGGACCGAACCGTCGCAGAACCCGGGACAGGATTCGCTGAAGCAGGATTCACTGGGTCAGAATCCGCTGGAATCGAATTGGCTCGACCGTCTCGATACTCGCATCCCTTCGCCGCTGGCAGCGTACATCGTCGTCAACGATCACCCCATGGGCTCGCAGATCCGCATCCATGAAGGCAAGGCGCAGATGCCATCGCCGACAACGGCGATCGTCATTTCCGCGACCGCCTCGGTCAAAGGCATGGACGTCAGCGGCTGGCAGGGCAACGTCAACTGGTCTTCCGCCTATGCCAACGGCGCACGTTTCGCTTATGTCAAAGCGACCGAAGGGACCACTTACACCAACCCCTACTTCGCGCAACAGTACAACGGCTCGTACAACGTCGGCATGATCCGCGGCTCGTATCACTTCGCACTGCCGGGCAACTCCAGCGGAAGCGCGCAGGCGGATTATTTCGTCAATCATGGCGGCGGCTGGTCGGCGGACGGCAAAACCCTGCCCGGCGCGCTGGACATGGAATACAACCCCTACGGCGCGACCTGCTACGGACTGACCAAAAGCGGCATGGCCGCATGGATCACGTCCTTCAGCAACCGCTACCGCACCCGCACAGGTCGTTATCCGTCGATCTACACCAGCACCAGCTGGTGGACGCAGTGCGTCGGCACATCGGGCAATTTCAGTGCGACCAGCCCACTGTGGATCGCGCGCTATTCCAGCACCGTCGGCACGCTGCCGTATGCGTGGACCTACTACACGTTCTGGCAGTTCGCCGATTCCGGCGTGTTCCCCGGCGATCAGAACGTGTTCAACGGCGCTTACACCCGACTGCAGGCGCTGGCGCGCGGCTGATCGGCCTCGCCGCACTGGAACGCGAACGGCCCCGGTTTTCCGGGGCCGTTGTGCAGGTCATTCAAACTGATCGCGGACCGACTACGCCCCTGCCGACAACATCGACAGCCGTCGCACCGCAACCGAAGCGGTCGGATAGTCCAAGGTCTTCTGCGCCGCCAACTCGCCCAGCATCGCCAGCGTGAAACGCAGCGAGGCGTCGTCGCGTTCGATCCAGTGCTTGAGCTTGGCGTCGGCGTTGGCGCCCGGCGCATCCAGCACCTGCATGGTCAACAGACGCTGCTGCGCCGCGAGTTCGTCGCGCAGCGAGCCGCGCGCGACCGCATGCCAGCGGCCGTCGACCGCGAGCGTGTCGATCTGCGCGTACAGCCACGGCAGCTTGAGCGCTTCGCCCAGACGGAAATGCGCCTTGGCGATATCCACCGGCTTGAGCTTGCGCGCGCGCGCGACTTCGATGATGTCGCAGCACCATTCGAGATACGGCAGCGCCGCCAGCTGTTTCGCCAGCGATTCCGGCAGCCCCTTGGCCTTCCAGTCGGCATAGCTGGCGTCGTAGGCCGGCCGCATCGTCGGCGGCAGGATGCCCGAACCGGCGCGGATTTCGCGGAAGCCGTCGTGATACCGCTCGACCGCCGTGGCGATGCCCGGGATCGCGCCTGGACGCGACAGCAGCCAACGCGTCATCGAACGCTGCAGATTCCAGATTACCTGCAGCGCATCGACCTGCACGGATTCCGGCACCTTGCCGTCGAGTGCGTCGATCTGCGCCCAAAGATCGCGTGCATCGAGCGTTTCACGGGTGATGGTGAAGGCTTTCGCGACCTCGCCCGGCGTGCGGCCGGTATCTTCGGTCATGCGCAGGATGAAGGTCGCGCCCATGCGGTTGACCAGCGAATTGGTCACCGCCGTGGCGATGATCTCGCGCTTCAGGCGGTGCTGCTCCATCGCCTTGGCGTATTTCTTCTGCAGCGGGCCGGGGAAATAGCGCACCAGTTCCTTCGACAGATGCGGGTCCTCCGGCACATCGGAATCGAGCAACTGCTGGAACAGGACGATCTTCGAGTACGACAGCAGCACCGACAGCTCCGGTCGAGTGAAACCGATCCGACGCGACTTGCGCTCCGCGATCTCGCTGTCGCTGGGCAGGTATTCGATCTGACGGTCGAGCAGCCCCTGCGATTCGAGAGTGCGGATGAAATGCTGCTTGGACCCGAGCCGCGACAGGCTCATCCGCTGCATCAGGCTCAACGCCTGGTTCTGGCGGTAGTTGTCGTTGAGCACGAGCTGCGCGACCTCGTCGGTCATCGATGCCAGCAGCGCATTGCGCTCGGGCATGGTCAGTTTCTTGCGCTGGACTTCCGCATTGAGCAGGATCTTGATGTTGACCTCGTGGTCCGAGGTATCGACGCCTGCGGAGTTGTCGATGAAGTCGGTGTTGAGCAGCACGCCATTGAGCGCGGCGTCGATGCGACCGAGTTGGGTCAGGCCGAGATTGCCGCCCTCGCCCACCACCTTGCAGCGCAGCTCGCCGCCATTGACGCGCAGGCCGTTGTTGGCGCGATCGCCGACATCGGCGTGGGTTTCGCTCGCGGCCTTGACGTAGGTGCCGATGCCGCCGTTCCAGAGCAGGTCGACCGGCGCCTTCAGGATCGCGTTCATCAGCGCCATCGGACTCATCGCCTCGACATCCGATTCGATGCCGAGCACCGCCTTGATGTCCGGCGACAGCGGAATCGACTTGGCCGAACGCGGGTAGATGCCGCCGCCCTTGCTGATCAGGGCCTTGTTGTAATCGTCCCAGCTCGAACGCGGCAGCTTGAACATGCGGTCGCGTTCCTTGAACGAGATCGCGGCGTCCGGGTTCGGGTCGAGGAAAATGTGGCGGTGATCGAACGCGGCCAGCAGGCGGATGTGCTTCGACAGCAGCATGCCGTTGCCGAACACGTCGCCGGACATGTCGCCGATACCGACGCAGGTGAAGTCGGCGGTCTGCGAATCGCGCGCCATCGCGCGGAAATGGCGCTTGACCGATTCCCAACCGCCGCGCGCGGTGATGCCCATGCCCTTGTGGTCGTAGCCGACCGAACCGCCGGACGCGAACGCATCGTCGAGCCAGAATCCGTGCGCGCGGGCGATGCCGTTGGCGATGTCCGAGAACGTCGCGGTGCCCTTGTCGGCGGCGACGACGAGATACGGGTCGTCGCCGTCGTGGCGCACCACATCAAGGGGCGCGACGATCTTGCCGCCGACGATGTTGTCGGTGATGTCGAGCAGGCCGTTGATGAAGCGCTTGTAGCAGGCCACGCCTTCGTTGAACCAGGCATCGCGATCGACCGAGGGATCCGGCAGTTGCTTGCAGAAGAAACCACCCTTCGAGCCGACCGGCACGATCACGGTGTTCTTCACCATCTGCGCCTTCACCAGACCCAGCACTTCGGTGCGGAAATCCTCGCGGCGGTCGGACCAGCGCAGGCCACCGCGCGCGACCGGACCGAAGCGCAGATGCACGCCTTCGACGCGCGGGCCGCAGACGAAGATTTCGCGATAGGGCCGTGGCTTTGGCAGGTCGGGCACTTTCGATGCGTCGAATTTGAAGCTGAGGTAATCGGCGGGGCCGCCGTCGGCGCGCGCGCCATTCTTGTAACGGATGTAATAGTTGGTGCGCAGCGTGGCTTCGATGACGCTGACGAAACCGCGCAGGATGCGGTCCTCGTCGAGGCTGGACACGCCGTCGAGCAAGATCTTGATCGCCTGGCGTGTCGCATCCAGTTGGGCCTGGCGCTTGCCGGAACGCGCCGCGATCACCGGCTCAACCGCCGCGAGCATCGTCGCATCGCTGCCGGTGAGCGCCGACAGCTGGCGACGGAACAGTTCCATGCCGGCCTTGATGTCGGCCTTGCTTTCGGTGCCGGTCACCGGATCGAAGCGCGCCTCGAACAGCTCGATCAACAGGCGGGCGATGATCGGATAGCGCGCGAACGTGCCTTCGACATAGCTCTGCGAGAACGGCACGCCGACCTGCAGCAGATACTTGCAGTAGGCGCGCAGCATCGACACTTGGCGCCACGACAGATTCGCGGCGAGGATCAGCCGGTTGAAGCCGTCGTTCTCGGCGTTGCCGCGCCAGATCTGTCCGAACGCATCCTCGAAGATCGCGTCGAAGTCCCCGACGTTGAGATCCGGGCGACTGGCTTCGACTTCGAAATCCTGGATGAAAGCCACCTGTTTGCCTTGGCCGGGCGCATCGACTTCGAGCCGGTACGGGTGCTCGGAAATCACCCGCAGGCCCATGTTTTCCATCATCGGCAGCGCGTCGGACAGCGGGATATCGTCGTTGATGCGGTAGAACTTGAAGCGCAGGCCGCCTTCCTGATCGCGACACAGGCTCAGGCGCAGATCGTCCTGCGGCGTGAGCGAAGCGATCTGCTCGACATCGTCGGCGGCCACCGCGGCGGAGACTTTTTCGATGTAACCCGCCGGCAGTGCGCGGCCGTAGCGGCTGGCGAGCGCGAGACCGCGCTCTTCGCCGTGACGCGACACCAGCAGTTCGCGCAGATCGTCCTGCCAGTTGCGGACGATCGCGGAGAGTTTCGCGTCGATCTGCGCGGCATCGACCTCGACCACTTCGCCTTTGCGCGGACGCACCAGCAAATGCAGTTGCGCGAGCGGCGAGTCGCCGAGCTGGATCGTGGAATCGACGCGGTCGGCGTGCAGCGCGTCCTTCAGCATCGCTTCGATCCGCAGCCGGATTTCGGTGTTGTAGCGATCGCGCGGAATATAGGCCAGCACCGAATAGAAACGGCTGTAGCGGTCGTGGCGCAGGAACAGACGGCTGCGGACGCGCTCCTGCAGGCTGAGGATGCCGGACGCGAGCTGGTACAACTCAGCGCCGGTCGACTGGAACAGTTCGTCGCGCGGCAGTTTTTCGAGAATATGCCGCAGCGCCTTGCCGCTGTGGCCGGTGGGCTGCAGGCCGGAGCTCTGCATCACGTGATCGTGGCGCTGGCGCACCAGCGGGATCTCCCACGGGCGTCGGGTATAGGCGCTGGAGGTGTACAGGCCGATGAAACGCTGCTCCGCGATCGCGCGGCCCTCGGCGTCGAAACTCAGCACGCCGATGTAGTCCATGTAACCGGGCCGGTGCACGGTCGCACGGGCATTGGTCTTGGTGAGGATCAGCGCATCCGCCGCATTCGACTGCGGCATGGTGTGCGCGGCGAGCGTCGTGAGCTTGCGCGGCTGACTGCTTTCGCTGGCGCGCAGCAAGCCCAGGCCGGTGCCGGCGGTGGCGGCGAGCACGTCGTCCTTGCCCTGCCTGCGAACGCGGTATTCGCGATAGCCCAGGAAGGTGAAGTGATCGTCGGCGGCCCAGCGCAGGAATTCCTGCGCCTCGCTGCGCGCGGCGTCGCTGATCGGCATGTTCCGCTTGCCGAAATCCTCGGTGACCTCGAGCATTTTCTGGCGCATCGCCGGCCAGTCCTCGACGATCCCGCGCACGTCGGCCAGCACGATACGGATCGCCGCTTCGATCGCTGCGGCATCGGTCGCGGACTGGCGATCGATTTCCAGATGCATCATCGATTCGATCTCACCCTCGCCCACTGCGGTGAGCTTGCCGCTGCGATCGCGCGCGATCCTGACGATCGGATGCCCCATCACATGCACGCCGACACCGCGTTCGGCCAGCGCCATGATCACCGAATCGACCAGGAACGGCATATCGTCGTTGACGATCTGCAGCACCGTATGCGGCGATTCCCAGCCCTGCTTCGCCAGCGTCGGATTGAACAACCTCACACTTGGCGTTCCGGGTTTGCGGTTGCGCGCGAAGTCGAGAAAATCGTTGGCCAGCGCGGCCCAGCCCTCGGCGCCATGCATCGGCAGCTCGTCGTCGGTCATCCGCTGATAGAAGGCGCTGGCGAAGGCGCTGGCATCGTCTTCCCGGGTCTTGCCGGCGCGTTTGCGGATGGCGGCGAACACCGGGTCGAGCAACTCGGTCTCCTCACGTTCTTTTTGACGTTTGGACGGGCGGCGCGCGGCGGGGACTGGCTTGGTCATGTGCGGATTGTGTCCGTGATGGAGTGACGAGCGCGATCGCGGCGGGGCGATCAGCGCAGACCGGTTTCGTTGCGGGCGATCACCAGGCGCTGGATCTCGCTGGTGCCTTCGTAGATTTCGGTGATCTTGGCGTCGCGGAAGTAACGCTCCAGCGGCATTTCCTTCGAGTAGCCCATGCCGCCGTGGATCTGCACCGCCTGATGGGTGATCCACATCGCCGCTTCGGACGACACCAGCTTGGCGATCGCGGCTTCATTGCCGAAGCGCGCGCCGCCCTTGTCGAATTCGCCCTTCTGCCAGGCCGCGCGCAGGGTCAGCAAGGTCGCGGCATCAAGCTTGCACTTCATGTCGGCGATCTTGGCCTGGGTCATCTGGAACGTGCCGATCGGGGCGCCGAAGGCCTTGCGATCCTTGACGTAGACCAGCGTGGCTTCATACGCGGCGCGGGCGATACCGATCGCCTGCGACGCGATGCCGATGCGGCCGGCGTCGAGCACGCCCATCGCGATCTTGAAGCCCTCGCCTTCCTGGCCCAGCACCTCGTCGGGCTGCACGACATAATCGGCGAACTCGATTTCGCATGTGGCCGACGCGCGGATACCCAGCTTGGGCTCGGTCTTGCCGCGGTGGAAACCGGGCTTGGCGGTGTCGATCATGAACGCGGTGATGCCGCGCGCGCCCTTGTCCGGATCGGTCATCGCGAACAGCACGATGTACTTGGCGACCGGGCCGGAGGTGATCCAGCTCTTCTTGCCGTTGACGACGAAGCTGCCGTCGGCCTGTTTCACCGCCTTGCAGCGCATCGCGGTGGCGTCGGAGCCGGACTGCGGCTCGGTCAGCGCGAACGCGCCGATCTCGCGGCCTTCGGCGATCGCGCGCACGTACAGTTGTTTCTGCGCTTCGGTGCCGAACTTCAGGATGCCGTTGCAGAACAGCGAGTTGTTGACCGACACGATGGTCGAATGGGCGGCATCGCCAGCGGCGATCTCGATCATCGCCAATACATAACTGATCGGGTCCATGCCGGCGCCGCCGTATTCGGCCGGGACCTCGATGGCCATCAGCCCGTTTTCGCCGAGAGTGCGGATGTTGTCGAGCGGGAATTCGCCGGTGCGGTCGTGGTGCTCGGCGCTGGGGGCGATCTTCTCCTGCGCGATGCGCCGGGCCACGTCCTGAATCATCAACTGCTCTTCGGTGAAGCGAAAGTCCACGGACACACCTCGATGGGTTTAAGGGGGATGGTTCTGAAGGGGTATGAAATCGAAACCACAATTGTAGCCGCGCGCGCTTCCCAACCCCAGCGCGCTTGACCATCCAAGCCCCAGCGCACACAATTATCTTTGTATCGCGATGGGAAGATATGATGGATCTCGAAGCCTGGTCGGCACGCCTCAAAGTGCTGGCCGATGCCACCCGCGTGCGCCTGCTGGCGCTGCTGGAACACGAAGAGCTGACGGTGGCCGAGCTGTCATCGATCACCCGGCTGGCGCAGCCGCGCGTCTCCACCCATCTTGCACGCCTGAAGGAAGCCGGACTGGTCCGCGACCGCCGGGCAGGCGTCTCGGCTTACTACCGTTTCGACGAGGCTGCGCTCGATTCCGCGCAACGCGCGCTGTGGCAGGC
>JBAQRU010000383.1:0-8374 GCA_049296025.1 Lysobacteraceae bacterium
GGTGTACAGCTCGTCCAGCACCTTCGACAGGCGCTTTTCCAACTGCAGGAAGATCAGCCGGCGCAGTTCGGGAGTGAGATCGTCTTCGTTGAACAGCTTGACCAGCGCGGTGACCGGCACGTCCGGGCGCAGCGGATTGGTTTCCGGCGCCTGACGCGGCAGTCCGAGCGCGGTGGCGAGCGAATCGAGCCGCTGCTGCATCAGGTGCAGCGGGTGCATCAGCTGGTGTTCGAGCAGTTCGACGATCTGCTGGCCGGAGAGGTGCACTTCGAGCTGCGCCTCGGACATCAGGCTCATGCCCTTGTTGTCGATCACCGCGCGCGGGCGCGGATTGCGCCACTGGTCGAACGCGGTTTCCAGCGATTCGCGATAGCGGTTCGCCAGTTCCAGTGCGCGCTGGTTCAACAGCCGGATCGCGATCCGGTCGTCGTAGATCGCGCTGTTCTCGTGGCTGGCGATGGCGGCGAGCCGCACCTGCTCTTCGATATCGCCCCAGAACCCGGCGAGCACGCCCGAGAGCGATGTCACCGCGTCGCGGCGGATCGACTCGAAAGTGCTATCGGCGGACTGGCGCGCCTGCGGCGAGCGACCAGGGAAGAACCGGCTGTTGTCGTCCATCTGAGTCTTTTCGGGGGAGAATGGGAAGCGGCTGGTCTGCCAGACGTTACCATCCTTCAACTGCCAGTGGGACGTCTGTGACTGCACTCGCAAATCATCCAAGCCAAACATTTCAATTGCTCGATGACCGGCGCTCGGTGCCGAGCCGGCAATTGGCCGCTCCGGGGCCCGATCACCCTACTTTGCTGCGCATGTTGCGCGCCGCATCGCGCGTTCCCGACCACGGAAAGCGGACGCCGTTCCGGTTTTTGCGGATCGAAGGCGACGCCCGTCTCAGTCTTGGCGAACGCATCGCCGCACGCAGCCGCGCACGCGATCCCGACGCATCCGATAGCGTGATCGAAAAAGACCGGCTGCGGTTCACGTTCGCTCCCACCATCGTCACCGTGATCGCCAGACTCGGCCCGGACGAGAAGATTCCCGAGCAGGAGCGGCTGTTGACCACCGGCTGCGTCTGCTTCGCCCTGCTGCAGGCTGCGCAGGCGCTGGGCTTCGGCGCGCAGTGGCTGACCGGCTGGGTCGCCTACGATCCCCAGATCCGCACGCTGCTGGGCATCGGCGACGATGAAGTCGTGGCCGGCTTCATCCACATCGGCACCGCGCAGTGCGAGGTCCCGGAACGCGAGCGCCCCGATCCCGTCGCGCTGCTGACCGACTGGACGCCGGAATGAGCGGCGGCGAAGACGACGACATCCTCGATCGCGATCTTGAAGCGCTCGATGTTGAGGGCCGCGAACCGCGCGCGGAACCGCCGCCGGTCTATCTGATCGACGCCAGCATCTACGTGTTCCGCGCCTGGCACACGATGCCCGACGAGTTCACCGATACCGACGGCTGGCCGACCAACGCGGTGCAGGGCTTCGCGCGCTTTCTGCTGGACGTGCTGGAGCGCGAACGCCCGAAGCACATCGCGGTCGCATTCGACGAAGCCCTGGACTCGTGTTTCCGCAATGCGCTGTATCCGGCGTACAAAGCCAATCGCGACCCCGCGCCGGAAGAACTCAAGCGCCAGTTCGCGCACTGCAAGACGCTTTGCGACGCGCTGGGATTGAACGCGCTCGGTCACGGCGAGTACGAAGCCGATGATCTGATCGGCAGCGCGCTGTTGCATGCGCGCGCGGCGGGGCATCGCGGCATCATCCTGTCGGCCGACAAGGATCTCTCGCAGTTGCTGCATATCGGCGACGAACAGTGGGATTACGCCCGCAACCAGCGCTGGGGCGCGCACGGCGTGCGCGCGCGCCACGGCGTGGAAGCGCACCAGATCGCCGATTACCTCGCGCTCAGCGGCGATGCGGTCGACAATATTCCGGGCGTGCCGGGGATCGGCGCCAAGACCGCAGCGGTGCTGCTCGCGCATTTCGGCGATCTGGACAGTCTGCTGACGCGGGTCGAGGAAGTGCCGTTCCTGCGCTTCCGGGGCGCCGCGCAAGCGGCCGTGAAACTGCGCGAACATCGCAGCAATGCCCTGCTGTTCCGACAATTGACCACCATCGCCTGCGATGCGCCGGTCGGCGACGCTGCGCCGCGTTTCCATCGCGGCAGCGCCGATGCCGCAGCGCTGGGCGCGATCTGCGAGACGCTGCGCTTCGGTCCGATGACGCGCAGGCGCGTCTATGCCGCTGGCGGCTTGAATTTCGCCGACCACGCGCCGCAGGCGTGAACAACGAATCCATCTCCAACGAGGCCCGCATGACCGAATCCCGCGAAATACTCTACGAAGGCCAGTGGCTGCGCCTGGTGCGCATCGGCCGCTGGGAATCCTGCGAACGCACCCATCACGCCAACGGCATGGCGGTGATCATCATCGCGGTGACGCCGCAGGACGAGGTGCTGTTCGTCGAGCAGTACCGGGTCCCGCTGGGCGCGCGCACCATCGAAATGCCTGCGGGCCTGGTCGGCGACGATCACGATCAAGACACGCTGGAAAGCGCCGCGCGCCGCGAGCTGATCGAAGAAACCGGCTGGCAGGCGAACAAGGTCGAAGTGCTGTTGATCGGCCCCACCTCGTCGGGCATGAGCAACGAACGCATCGCCTTCGTCCGCGCCCGCGATCTGGTGAAAGTCGGCGACGGCGGCGGCGTGGACAACGAAGACATCACCGTGCACACCGTGCCGCGCGCGCAGGCGCCGGCGTGGCTGATGCGGAAACAAAGCGAAGGTTACGAGCTCGACCTGAAACTCTGGGCCGGGCTGTGGATGATCGAACACAATCCGGATGGTTCTCGCGTGGAATAAACATGTCGGCATGCAGGCACGCATGCAGGAGCGACGACTCGCGCCCTGATCACCCAACCGCCATGAAATCCTCGATCTCGTCCGCGCTGCGCGCGAGTTTGTCGGTGAGCACCTTGTGGCCGTCTTTGGTGACGAGGATGTCGTCCTCGGTGCGGATGCCGATGCCGCGCCACTTCTCGTGCACGCTCTTGTCGTCACTGCCGATGTAGAGACCGGGCTCGATGGTGAAGACCATGCCCGGTTCGAGCAGGCGCGAGTCGCCGTCGAAGCGGTATTCGCCGACGTCGTGGACATCCAGCCCCAGCCAGTGCCCGGTCTTGTGCCGGTAGAAACGCTTGTAGTGCTCTTCGCCAATGTTTTTTTCGAGCGTGCCCTTGAGCAGGCCCAGCTTGAGCAGACCTTCGGTCAGGGTTTCGACCGCCGCGTGATGTCCGGCGTCGTAGGGCACGCCCGGCTGCGCCTGCGCCAGGGCCGCGCGCTGCGCCGCGCCGACCAGATCGTGCAGCGCACGCTGTTCCTTGCTGAAGCGGCCGTTGACCGGAAACGTGCGGGTGATATCGGCCGCATAACCGCGATACTCCGCGCCGGCATCGACCAGCACCAGCGCGCCGTCCTTCGCCTGCGCGTTGTTGGCACGGTAATGCAGTACGCAGCCGTTGTCGCCCGCGCCGACGATGCTGCCGTAGGCCGGCTCGGCGTCGTGACGGCGGAAGACGCGCTCGATTTCCGCCTGCAGTTCGTATTCGTGGATGCCCGGCCTGGCGGCGCGCATCGCCGCGCGATGCGCTTCGATGCTGATATCGGCGGCACGCTGCATCAACTTCAATTCGTCGCGGTCCTTGAACAGCCGCATCTCGTCGAGCAGGTGACCCAGTTCGAGGAATTCGTGCGGCGGCTGCGCGCCCATCCGCATCTGCGCGCGCACGCGGTTCAGCCAGCCGATCAGCTTGAGATCGAAATCGGTGTCGCGACCGAAGTGGTAATAGACGCGGGTGCGGCCTTCGAGCAGGCCCGGCAGGATCTCGTCGAGATCGTCGATCGGATACGCATCGTCCATGCCGAAGGCGTCGACCGCGCCTTCCGGGCCGGTGCGCGGGCCGTCCCAGCCTTCGCGCTCGGGATCGAGCTCGCGGCAGAACAGCAGCGCTTCGCCGTGCTTGCGGCCGGGAATCAGCACCAGCACCGCTTCGGGCTCGGGGAAGCCGGTGAGGTACCAGAGATCGGAATCCTGTCGATAGGGGTAGTGGGTGTCGCGGCTGCGGATGCGTTCCGGGGCCGAGGGAATCACCACGATCGCGTCGTCGCCGGCCATCCGCATCAACTGGCGGCGGCGGCGGGCATAGCCCTGCGCGGAGATTCCGGTCGAGGTCGTGCCGATCGAGGTCACGCTGGGCGAAGTGGCTTTGGAGGTCATGCGTTCAGTGCAGTTGTCGCCGATGGCGCACGCCCATGGCGCAGTCGCCGTGGAGCAGCAGGGCCGCGACGCGGACGAATTCCTCGATCTCGATCAGCGCCGCTTCGTCTTCTTCGTCGCCCTCGTCCTGGGGCGTGGCTGCGGCCAGCTTGGCGATGTCCGCCAGCGCTTCGCCGCTTTCCTCGGTGAGCGGCGGATGGGCGCCGGCCGCCAGGCCGAAACCGCCGAGAAAACCCCGGCACCAGTCGAACAGGCCGCTGCTGCGCGCCGTGAGCGACGCCTCGGGCTCCGGAACCAGCAGTTCGAAACCGAAATCGCGATCTTCGATCTGGGCGACGCTGGTCTGGCGCAGACGATCCAGCGCGCTGCCGGCCGCCGGGGCGGTCACGGCATCGTCCACCAGCACCTGCGACAGCCAGCGCGGGGAGTCCTCCCCGCCGCCGGCCAACCAGCCGCACAACGCGCCGTGCAGCTCGGACGCACCAACCCCCAATCCCTGCGCGCGGACCGCGTCCTCGATCTCGAACAGACTGGGCAGCGCCGGGGTCGGTTGGGCGGACATCATCGGGCGGTCGTCGGTGTTTTACGGGTTGTGCAGTGTACAACGGCCGTCTCCGCAAGCGCCCCCACAGCGCTACACTGGCGCGTCGTCATGTGCGTTGGGGGACCACGTGTCAGATTCCTCGGAACTGCAGTTGTTCGCGGCATTGGCGCTTGCCGGCGTGCTTGCGGTCGTGCTGATGCTGGTGTGGGCCCGTCGGGTCGGCACCGAAAAGCGCCACATCAACCAACTGCGCGACCGCGAGGATCGCCTGAAACTCGCGCTGTGGGCATCGTCCGAGCAGTACTGGGACTACGACATCAAAACCAAGCACATGCGCCGGATCTGGGTCGATTCGCGCAGCAACCGCGCCGACCTGCACGTGTTGTCCACCACCGACAGCGACCACCGCATCCACCCCGACGACCTATCGCAGGTGCAGGCCAAACTGCGCGATCACCTGAACGGGCAATCCGAACTCTTCATTTCCGAACACCGCATCCTCGACCCGCGCGGCGAATGGCTGTGGGTGCGCGCGCGCGGCCGTGCGGTGGAGAACGGCGCCGACGGCAAGGTCCGCCGGATCGCCGGCACCGCGCGCGATATCACCCTGGTGCGCCAGGCCGAGCGCGAGCGCCGGATCGCGATCGCCGTGCTGCGCAGCATGAACGAAGCGGTCGCGGTGCTGGATCGCGACTTCAACTTCATTTCGATCAATCCGGCCTTCACCCGCACCACCGGCTACACCGAGCGCGAGGTGATCGGCCAGAGCGCCAGTCTGCTCGACAGCACCCAGCACGATATCGCGTTCTACAACCGCATCCGCCAGAAACTGGCGAACGAAGGCCACTGGGCCGGCGAGATGTGGCAGCGGCGCAAGAACGGCCAGGAATTCCTCTGCCAGATCGAATCGAGCGCCACCGAAAGCATCTACGGCGAACACCGGGTCTACATCGCGGTGATCACCGATATCACCCAGCAGAAGCGCGCCGAGCAGGAACTTCGCTACCTCGCGAACTTCGACACCCTGACCAACCTGCCAAACCGGGCGATGTTCTCGGAGCGGCTGTCGCGGGCGATCGTGCGTGCGCGCCGGCAGGACCACCGGATCGCGGTGCTGTTCCTGGACCTGGACCGGTTCAAGGACATCAACGATTCGCTGGGCCACACCGCTGGCGACCGCATCCTGCGCGCGGCGGCGATGCGCCTGCAGGAGACCGTCGGCGAGCATCAGACCGTGGCGCGACTGGGCGGCGACGAGTTCACGGTGGTGCTGGAAAACCTCGATCAACCCGAGGACGCCGACAAGGTCGCCCGCGAGATCATCATCGCCTTCGAAGCGCCGCTGGTGCTGGACGACCGCCAGGAAGTGGTGATCTCGCCCTCGATCGGCATCAGCCTGTATCCGGACCACGGCCAGGTGCCGACCGAATTGCTGAAGCAGGCCGATACCGCGATGTACCAGGCCAAGGCCGCCGGCCGCCGCACTTTCGTGCGCTACGACGACAGCATGGAGATCGCCAATCGCCGCCGGGCGCAGCTCTCCAGCGCGCTGCACAAAGTGCTGGATCGCGGCGAGCTGCGGCTGGTGTTCCAGCCGCGCCTGTCGCTCACCACGCGCCGGATCACCGGCGTGGAAGCCCTGCTGCGCTGGACCAGCGAGGAATATGGCGAAATCCCGCCGGTCCAGTTCATCCCGTTGGCCGAAGAAAGCGGCCTGATCCTGGAAATCGGCGAATGGGTGCTGCGCGAAGCCTGCCTCACCCTGCAGCGCTGGCATCAGGCCGGGCAGACCGAATTGAACATGGCGGTGAACGTCTCGGTGCTGCAGCTGCTGCGCGGCGACTTCTCCGAGATCGTGCGCCGGGTGCTGGAAGACACCGGCATGCCGCCGCACGCGCTGGAGCTGGAGTTGACCGAAAGCGTGCTGATGGCCAATGCCGAACAGACCTCGGCCAAGCTGCAGTCGCTGCGCGAAATGGGCATCTCGCTGGCGATCGACGACTTCGGCACCGGCTATTCCTCGCTGGCCTACCTCAAGCGCCTGCCGATCACCACGCTGAAGATCGACAAGACCTTCATCACCGACCTGAACCGCGACCCCGACGACACCGCCATCACCACGACAGTGATCACCATGGCCCATTCGCTGGGCCTGAACGTGGTCGCCGAGGGCGTGGAAACCGAAACCCAGCTGCGCTTCCTCGACCATTTCCGCTGCGACGAGATCCAGGGCTATTGGCTCCTGCGGCCGGTCGATCCGGACACCTGCCTGCAGTTCATCCGCGACTGGACGCCGGCCAAGGCCAGCGGCGCCGGCCCGCAGGCGGCGATCCTGTCCCCTGCCGCCCTGCCGCCCGCGGACCTGACGGCTTGACCCCCGGCGGGCGCCTGCCTATCGTGCAGCCATGAACGACGCCGATGTCATCGCCCAGTTGCGCGCGCTCGCCGACCGCGTCGAGACCCTCGCGCAGCGCGTGCAGCGATTGTCCGAAGAAAACCGCAGCCTGCGCCAGCAACAGGAGCAGTTGGCCAACGACCGCTCGCAGCTGCTCGCCAAGAACGAACAGGCGCGCTCGCGCGTCGAAGCGATGATCGCGCGCTTGAAATCGCTGGAGCAGCACACGTGAGCGTCCGGTCATGACCCAGCCCGCCAGCGAACCCTTCAACATCCGCATCCTCGATCGCGAGTACACCGTCGGCGTCGCCCCCGACGAACGCGACAGCCTGCTCTCGGCCGCGCGCCTGCTCGAAACCAAAATGCGCGAAGTGCGCGGCAGCAACCGCATGGCCGCCGTCGATCGGGTCGCGGTACTCGCGGCGCTGAATCTCGCGCACGAACTCGAGCAACTGCGCAACGAAAACGCATCGCGCGATCGCGAACTGGCGCGCACGCTGAGCGAACTCAATCGCAGGATCGACGCGCTCGCATCCGACTGAACGCGACGGGAATCGCACGACCGGTCGCGTGATCGATCGCGACGATCTCCAACAAAACACGCACGCTTTCGCAGTATTCGTTTTCAGCCCCGGAACGACCCTTGCACTCCGGTGTCGCGCGCCTATACTGCGCGTGCGTCCTCTGCCGTGAACGACGGCGTGCCAAACATTCACCTTGGCCCTTAAATACGACCACGGGAATGCAATGGAGTCCGGGTGTGCATGTCCGCCTCGCAGCGGGAAGCCCGATGGAAGCCAAGCGTTCCCACTTGAACCCCGGGTTCAAGGTCGTTTAGCGCGCATCGTCATGGCGGAGGATGTCTTGATTCCGGGGAATGTCGCATCGCGACATTCCTGTTGCGATTAAGCTTGTTGCGATGAGCTTGTTGCGATGCAGCCCTGTCACACAAGCATCATCACAGCTGCTTTCACCGCCGGCTTTCGCCTCCAATCCGCGTCGCAAACGATTGCGCGAACCGCCCAGCGCGAGTCACCACCAACGCCCGCACCCGTGCGGGCGTTTTGTTTGCGACAATCGCTGCAGCGACAACCACGCACCCGACATCCCTTCCACCGCGAGGCGACATGACCGACGACCGCGACGTACTGCGCAAGGCGCACCG
>JBAQRU010000384.1:0-7219 GCA_049296025.1 Lysobacteraceae bacterium
TGAACAGGCTCTAAGTGATATCCAAGTTGATGACAGTCATTGGCGATGGCTGAATAAGTCTCTTGTTTATAATTCACAGGAATATCGCTGGTTCTTCTTGATAGCTGAGGGATACCCTCAGGCGGCATGTCTCATTTACCACCCTAAACCGAGCGCTTACAACGGCAAAGGAATTTACTACATCGAATTCATAGCTGTTGCGCCTTGGAACCGTAAGAATCCAATGGCCCCGAGGTCATTTGACGGCGTTGGCACGCATCTGATCCGGAAGGTAAGTGTATATGCGCAAGATAAACTTGGCCTCACCCCTGGATTTTCACCGCATGCGTTGCCGAAAGCATGCGGTTATTACGTAACTATCGGCATGGAGAAATTCCCAGCACTCGCCAAGGATGGCCTTGCATACTTTGAGATGCCGGAGAAGAAATGCCTGGAGTTAATCGCGTGAACGATCATCTCGATGATTTTCCATTGTCGCCAGACTGCTGGACCGATGGCGCGGCGTACTATGCGGCGTTCACTCAAGCTGAAAATCTAGCATCTTCGCTTCCTAAAAACGGACGCGACGATGATCGCACGATATATGCTTTGACTAGGCACATACTCCAGAATCGATCAAACTCAGATACGCTATTTAGGTCAAGCAAGACTATAGCTCAGGCGCAAGCCACTGTCTGGCTATCGAAAGTCCGATCAATTGCAGAATGGTTCACTGCTGCCACATCTTTGCCAGAATTCTCGGGACTGGAGGCCGGAATACTTGGTGAGCTCGCCAAACTTAGTGTCCGCAGAAATTTTTCTGAAGAATTGCAAAAAGTTCTTCTTTCGCATGGCGTAATACTGATTCACGAACGTGCACTTCCTAGCATGAAAGTCGATGGCGCTTCCTTCAAGCTTGTTTCCGGAAATCCAGTGATAGGAATTAGTCTGCGCTACTCTCGTCTTGACTATTACTGGTTCACGCTAATGCACGAACTTGCGCACGTTGTGATGCACAACGAAATTCTAGATTCCCCCATCATGGATGATCTTGATGAAGCACCTACTACATTAATCGAGCGCCAAGCTGATCGTTTAGCTTCGGATTCGTTAATTCCAAAAAACGAATGGCGCAACTGTCCTGCGCGCTACACCCTTAAAGAAGTAGATTTATTACGATTCGCAAGAAAGATCGGAATTGCACCTCAAATCGTGGCGGGAAGAATTCGTCGCGATCTTCGTCGGCACGAGATTTTTTCTGACCTTATACATGAAGTAAATATGAGGGAGATACTCCTTGCAGAAGCCTAAATATACTCCGTTTCTAAAGGTAAAGGCGAACGAAGTTGCAGCAGTAGCTTCGCTTAGCACTGAGATTCTAAACAGAGTTACACCTTTTTTTGATTTGCCACGAAAGGATGGAATGACAAGCGACGACTTCAAAGGCCTTGTCACTAAAAGCGCCAAGAAATTGGTGCGTTATTTGGGAGAATCAAAGCCTTTTTATTTAGACAACTTTGACATTCCAGATGACATCAAAATAAATAATCGCGCCAACTTTGAATATATTGCTCTGGAATTTTCAAAGACACACTTTATCCCTGTGATAGGCCTTGATAGAACCGACGAACACAATCAAAGTGTATTAAAAGCAAAAAAAGATGGGCTTGTTAAATCTGACAAAGTTGCCATTCGGATCCTTGAAGATGAATTCGACAATTACGCTTTGATCTCAAAAAATTTCCTAGAATTAATCGAATCTGCATTCAATAATTTCGAGCGTATTGTGCTCGTGCTGGACTGTAGATTTTGCCTAAATGTAAGCCCTACTTTGCATGCAGAGAAGTTGGCAAAGTTCATTGATGCCGTGACACTTGAAGTAAAGTTTGAAGAAGTTATTGTCACGGGATCTTCAATCCCGGCTTCTATCGCTGAAGTCGCCAATTCAAAAGCAACCTGCGACTTACCTCGGGTCGAGCTTAGTATTTTTCGCAAGTTGAAGTCAGTAGTTAGTTACAATAAAGTGGACATCGGCGATTACACAGTGGTAAGCCCAATGTACTCAGACTTGACCCTGCCGCCAGAGATGATGCAAAACGTCATGGCGCCAAAGGTTATCTACAGCTACGATGACGTTCATTTCGTAGCTCGGGGAGGCGCGCTCAAGTCACATGCACGAGGCAGCCTGCAATACAACGATATTGCAGCCATTATCGTAGCCAAACTTTTCTTCCGCGGCTCGCAATACTCATTTGGCGACAATTTCATGGAGGAAAAAGCCAAGGGAATTGGCCCTAAAGTCACTCCAAGCAGCGTGCTTAAGCCGACAATCAATGCCCACATCACTTACATGCTTAATGGACATCCGCTTACCATCTGACGATTGACCAACATCTCACCTATTTTTTTACTAACATCATTCGGAGCTAGATTGGCTGCGATAATATTAGTAAGCGACTGTCGACTGATCTTTTCGACGCCTACTAAATCGCCATCGCACAATGCAATCAGTTCGCGCTTCCAAAGCGTCAGCAGTGCTGCCTGTTTGTCAAAACTACCGCTGAGTGATGCTCTGCGAATATATTTCAACCGTACTTTAACGGCCCCACGTTCCGCAACTAAGACCCCCCAATGCGGAGGGCAAAGGCGCTCCGCTGAGCGAAGGTGGTTAGAAGTAGTAACTAAAGTGATTCGCTGAAATACTCGGTCGTAAAATTCACCTTGGCGCACTATTCGTCTAATTGCATCCGTCTCGCCCTTAATTTCATAGCAGTGTGGCGCTTGGTAGACTGCTACTACATCCGCTATTGCATTTCCATTATGTACGCGAACCTCTTCGATCACAGCACGCGGAGATAGCGACCGCTGCCACAAATGAGAGATTAATGCCTCTCTAATGTCCTTGTCCGCGATGGGAGCTAATGGCTCGGCGACGTTAGATGGCGTATCCATAAGTGTGATCGTAGCAGCCTGTGATTCGAATTTGAACATCTCAGACATACATGAGAATCGAGTTGACGGGGGTAAGAGCGAAGCACCTACCAAGGATGATGCAAGGCATACCTCTCCGAACACCACAGCGGTGTCAGGTCTACTATCAACTCCCTCTTTCGGCCGAAATGGCAATACCCACGGGGCGGGCTTGAGCACGCCCTACGTGGCTTGTGCACCGCACCGCAATCGCCTTTCCGCTCTGCTTTTCACATTCGACGGCTGCTCACGGGGACGCTTCATTGCCGCCCGACATCGAGATGTGTCAGATAGAGGCGCAGATCGAACTCCAACTGGTGATAGTCGGGCGTCATGTGCGTGCACAGTTGGTAAAAAGATTTGTTGTGCTCGGCTTCCTTCATGTGCGCCAGTTCATGCACCACGATCATCTTCAGGAACTCGGCGGGCGTATCGCGGAACACGGTGGCGATGCGGATCTCGCGGCTCGCCTTGAGCCTGCCGCCGTGTATCCGGGAGATCGCGGTGTGGGTGCCGAGCGCGTGCTTCATCACCTGCAGCTTGCTGTCGTAGATCACCTTGCCCAGCGGCACCGATTTCCGCAGATGCCGGTCCTTGAGCGCCTGGACGTAGTCGTACAACTGGCCATCGTTGCGCACTGCGTGGGGCTGGCCGTACCTGTCGGCCAGTACCGCGCCCAGCCGATCCTGCGCGATCAACGCGCGCACCCGCGCCTGCAGGTGTTCCGGGTAACCAGCGAAGTACTTCAACGCTTCCATCGGCAGTGGGACGGCAGGCGGCGGACGGGTCGGTATGATGGTCGGAAATCCTCGGCAGGGAACGGCGACATGGCGAAAGTGAATCCGCTTCAGGAACAATTGCTCAAAGCGGGCTTGGTCAAGCAGTCTAAAGTGGCTGCGGTGGCGCGCGAGCAGAACAAGGCCCGGCACGCCAAAGGGACGCCACAGCCCAGCGAGATCCAGTTGGAAGCGGAGCGGGCACGCGCGGAGAAGGTCGAGCGGGATCGCGCCCTCGCCGCAGAGCGCAAAACGCAGGCGCACGCGGCTGAACTTCGCGCGCAGGCGCGGCAGATCATCCAGGACAGGAAGGTGCCGCGCTCGGGCGATAGCGAGTACCGGTTCACCGCGGACGGCGCCATCCGCACCCTGCTGCTCAACGAAGAGCTGCGCAGGAAGCTGGCCTCGGGCGCGCTGGTGATCGCCCGCCTGGACGAGCGCTACGAACTGCTGCCACGAGCGGCCGCCGAGAAGGTGCGGGAGCGCGACGCCGGCATGATCGTGCTCGATCACGGTCAGGACGCCGGCACCGAGCCCTCCACCGCAACCTCCGAGGACGATGCGTATTACGCGCAATTCCAGGTGCCCGACGATCTGGTCTGGTGATCGCGCGGGCCGCTGACCTGGCGGCTGTTTGATCCAGCCTGCCGGCATTCGTCAACGCGCGGACCAGCAGTCCGCAAGTAAGTAATAAGTAGGATGGGTTGAGCGAAGCGATACCCATCGCTTTTATCGACAACGACATATACTTTTTTTCCAAAGCTCGATGGGTATCGCTTCGCTCAACCCATCCTACGAAATCTGCGGTCGCGGCTCTGGACGTGCGCCGCAACAGAGTCAGCTTTACGTACCAGCGCCCGCTTCCGGCGGCGAACGCTGCTGTCCCCGAAGGCGTGCTTGAGCACGCCCTGCGCGGCTACGCGACTGCCATCGGCGAATCGCTGTTCGCGCATTGATCATGCGCATCGACGCCTGCGATGCCCGCTCATGCGGCATTGGCGGGCTCCTCCGCATACTCGCCTGCCTTTCTGCCGGCACGCTCATGGATACCTACAAGGTTGCCGTCACGCTGGTCGGGCTGGCGCTGTTGAGCGCGGCGTGGATGCCGCAGCTGCTCAAGCGCTATCCGCTGACCCTGCCGATGTTCTACGTGGCGATCGGGTTGCTGGTGTATTCGCTGCCCATCGACCTGCCTGCGGCCGATCCGCTGCGGTATCCCGTTGCGACCGAGCACCTGGCCGAACTCGCGGTGCTGGTGGCGCTGGTGGGCGCGGGGCTGCGGATCGATACGCGCTTCAGCTGGCGGCGCTGGCGGCTGACGTGGCGGCTGCTCGGCATCACCATGCCGCTGACCATTCTCGGCGGCGTGCTGCTGGGCCAGCATCTGCTGGGCTACGGCCTGGCCACGGCGATGCTGCTGGGCGCGGTGCTGGCGCCGACCGATCCGGTGCTGGCCTCGGACGTGCAGGTGCATGGGCCGGGCGAAGGCGGCGAAGACCCGGTACGTTTCGGGCTGACGTCCGAGGCCGGGCTCAACGATGGTTTTGCCTTTCCGTTCGTCTGGCTGGCGGTGGCGCTGGCACTGGCGACCGCCGGGGAGCCGATGGACTGGGGCCGCTGGCTGGCGCTGGACGTGGCGTGGCGGGTGGGCGCGGGCGTGCTGATCGGCGGCGGCGTGGGCTACGGGTTGATGCACCTGATTTTCCGGGTCGAACGCGAGTCCTCGCTGGCGACCACCAGCGACGGCATGATCGCGCTCGCCATCACTTTGTTCGTGTACGGCGTGGCCGAGCTGTGCCACGGCTACGGTTTTCTGGCGGTGTTCGTGGCCGCGCTGGTGGTGCGCCAGCACGAGCGCGACCACGCGTACCACACCACCCTGTCGCTGTTCGCCGAGCAGTGCGAAAAGCTGCTGATGGCGCTGCTGCTGATCCTGCTGGGCGGCGCGGTGGCCACCGGCATCCTCGGCGCGCTGTCGCTGCAGGAAATCCTGTTCGCATTGATCTTCGTACTGCTGGTGCGTCCACTGGCCGGATGGATCGGCACCATCGGCACCGGGCTGAAGCAGCGCGAACGATGGACCATCGCGGTATTCGGCGTGCGCGGCATCGGCTCGCTCTACTACCTCGCGTTCGCCCTCAATCAGGCGGATTTCGCGCGCACGAGGGCACTGTGGTCGATGGTGTGTCTGGTGGTGCTGCTGTCGATCCTGGTGCACGGCGTGAGCGCGCGGCAGGTGATGGAATGGCTGGACCGGCGGCGTGGGCGTGGGCGCGGCCGGCCTGCTGTTTGACGGGTCTGCAGCGGGGCGGATTCGAACTGCACAACATCCTGGTCGAACGCGACATGTCTCGCCGTGATACGCGGTGAGCGGTTGTTGGAGATGAAGTGGTGAGTGCGGCGAATGCGCGAACGCCATCGCAGCAGGTGTCCATCGGGCAGTCGGGCATGGTCGGAATTCACCCACGCAGGGCGTTTCCGCACACGCTCTGCCGCCGCGTCGCATCGCACCGGGCCATGCGCTCAGACCCTTGATTGCACACGCGGATTGCTTCCCAGAAGGATGCGAACCGCGTCGGGCGCTTCACCGAGGGTGAGTGGAAACGCACACCATGCGGCCGGCACGGATCTCTGGTCCGGCGCGTAAACCGCCTGAATTCAGCGACTTCCATCAACGCGCAGGTTTGGCACGGAACTTGATGGGCATTTGCGGTTCTGGCGCTGTCGGTTGCAGCAGCGCCTGTGTCCGCGCGCAAGTCGCGAATCCCCTGCGCGGTCGACATCTTCTGATAGCGAGAGCCCATGTCCGCACCTCCACCCAAGAAACCGGAATCCGGTGCGAGTTCGAGCGGTGCCGCTGCTGTCCCTGCAGCACCGACACCGTTGGCAGCCTTGCTGCAAGGCCCTGGCCGGCGCATCGCGGATTTTCTTTCGCTCGATGATGGCGCTGCATTGGCGCAGGTGTCCCGCACCATGCATCAAGCCGTCCAGAACGTTCGCGGCCCGGCGCCGACCGGGCGCGCGCTCGTCGACGCAATGCCCATGTACACGCAGAACCCGCCGAACGGGGATCGCTTCTATCACCCCACTGCGCTGTCGGGTGCGCAGGCGCCCTTTCCGCACATCACGCGCAAAGCGGATCCTGTCCATGTCCCGCATCTGACGGATGTACAGCCGGCACCGCACGCTGCCATGCCGGATGGCCTGCCGCCCGGCAACTATCCCACGCGCCATCGATACGACATCGGCCCGGACAGCAGACTGTCAGCGCCGGTCCTGCCGGCCACGAATCAAGAACGCCGCACCGCGACATTGACCCCGTTCGCCGGAGCGCCACCGCATACGTACGTGATGCCGCGCTACAAGGCCAGAGCCGAAGCACTTGCGGCGCCAGTGCTCCCTGCAGCGCCAGCAGCCGGCGCGGGGCTGCTGCCGTCAGTCGCTGTGGCACCCAGACCGGCGGATCCCCTGCCGGCGCTGGCGACACCGGTCAG
>JBAQRU010000385.1:0-7563 GCA_049296025.1 Lysobacteraceae bacterium
GCTGGTGATCTGTCCGGCGGTGCTGTAGGTCGCGCTGGTACTGCCGGCCGGATCACTGGTCGCGGTCACATGCCGGTATAGATCCGTGTCGAGCGTGTACTGGCGGCTTGCGCCGTTGGCAGTGACAATCGTGGCTTGGGTGTCGCTGGGGTAAGTCGCCGTAGTCACTTCGTTCGGTGTGCCGTGTGTTTTGCTGGAAACAACACGACCTTTGATGTCGTAGGCGAAAGTTGCGAACCGTTGACCATCTTCGCTCGAAATGCCTGTCAAATGGTGTACGAACTTAGGATCGACCAAGCCGGTTTCATGGTAGCGGTAGCGTTTGAGCATGCCGCCGCCGTAATCGACTGTCGTCAGGTTCAAATCCGTGTCGTAGCCGTAATTCACTGTGACGCCATCGGGTTTGATGATGCGCGCCAGAAGATTGTTCGCATACTCGAACTTCAGCTGCCGGCCCTGCGCATCGGTCACTGTCGTCAGCAGTCCATCGGTATAACCGAGCAGGACATCGTTCTGCGGGCTGTTCGGATTGCGTATTCCGAGCAGCAGGCCATTCGCATCGAATTCACGCAACTCGCCGTCCGGCATACGCAACCGCCAAGCCACCGGGCCGCCGGTGACAGCATCGATCACGCGATCCACCGAGTTCTCGCCACGATAGCGCCCGCCGCCGATGTCGGTGTAGGACTCGAAGTAGCCCTGGTCGTCGACGACGGCAACGGTGGGCAGGCCGGCGAAGCTCGAGACGCGATCGCTGTAGGTGTGCGTCCAGTTCAGCGCGAATGCAGGGTTGGTACGGAACTGGCCAAGTGAATGGTAATAGCGGGTGAAAGTGCGCCCGGAAAAGTCGAAATCCGGCTCCTGTCGCGCTTTTTCGCCAGTGGCCGGATAAATCGGATTCGGGCTGCCGGCGCAGCTGGCGCATTGCTTCACCGGGCCGGTGATCGGGGCGATGTCTTCGTTGCTCGGCACGCACCACAGGCCATTGGTCAACGAGACATAGCCCAGGGTCGGCGAATAGCCGTTGACACATAGAAATGTCGTATGCCGCTTGACCCGCCAAATGATCGATTCCGCAACGGGCGGGCTTTCGGGCGTGCTGCCTGGGCAACTCGCATCGGTGCGATAAGTGCGGTAAAGGGTGTCGTAACCATAGCCCAGCCTGATGAAGCCGCGTTGCGGGTTGGCCGAGTCGCGCTCAATGAGTCCACCTTGCTGCAGGGCATTGTCCACGGTCAGCGTCGTACCCGTAAGCGAGCAGCCAGCCAGATCGGTCGAGAGCAGCCGCTGCTGTGCCGTCGTCAGCAGACTCGCTTCGCTTTCGCACCAGTCCGGATAGGGCGAATTCGGGTCTTGCGCCGCAGGCGTGCAGCCGAAACCGCCGCTTCCCGCCGACGAACTCAGCTCGGCCGCATACATCGTGTATTGGGTGACGGGCGTACGGTGCTTGGCCTGGTAGTAGAACGTCGTGTGTGGATTGTCCCGATTGGTTGTGATCAGCGATGTGCCAAGCTCCCTCCGCTCCAGATATGCCGCGACCGGCTGGAAGTACGGGTCGGCGCGCATCGTGGCTTCGGCATCCTGCAAGGTATCGCTGCAGATCGCGCTCGTCGTACTGCGCTGGATGTAGCAGAACTTCGTCAGATCGACACTTTGCGCAGACGCGGTGCCTGCCATCGAAATCCACGCGCACATGACCAGCATCCCTGTGCTGAACCATTGCAGCCACGGCTTCCGCCACTGGCGGGCAGGACGGGTTGTGTCGAAGTGATCGCAAGCCTGGTTTTGCCGCTGCGTCATATCCGCTTCCTTTGCGTTGAGAGGCATAAAGCACTTCTGATGCTCGTCGATCTCAGCGATCGCGATTGATGGCGTCAATGGCTGTCAATGGTCGATACGCGAGCGACACTAAACCACTCGAACAGCATGGTCAACGGATTCTGACGTGGCGTGCGGAATACTGCTGCCAACGAGCGCAAGCGATGCGAGTGGCGTTCAATTTCCGTCGGCCGGCCAATGCATGTGGTGATACGCGTTGATGCTGTGAGTGATGCCGAATTCCAGGCGTTCGTACAGCCTTTGTGCGGCATGGTTGTGTTGTGCCACGTGCAACTCGACGCCGCGCCCGAGCGCTTGCGCTTCGCGCTGCGAGGCTTCGATCAGCGCACGGCCGAGACCTTGTCCACGCATGCGGGGAAACAGACTGATATCAACGATCAGATGGTCGGGTGCCGCACGCTGCAGGTAGTAGCGGCCCACCGGGCCGCGCTGTGCATGTTCGATCGCGAGGAAATCGGCGTCGCCGAAATGCTGCAGGTAATGCTTATGCTGCAATCCGAATTGCTGGTCGAGAAAGCTGCGCTTGGCGATCTCCGGCCATGGCACCGGCGCCATTTCCTCGGCGCGCGTCGAGGCGTACAGGTCGCGCAACCATGGCAGATCGTCGTCGCATGCGGCACGCAAAGAAAACCCGCGCTCGATGAGGAGCGCGGGAGTTTTCATGCGGTCGACGCGTTCCGGCGGGAACGGCGCCTGCATCTGCGTCATCGCGGCCGTCGGATTACTGGCGCTGCGGGAAAATGCCTTGTAGCGCTATACAGAAATTGACTCCTAGATAGGGTTGCTGGTTCTCGTGCGGGAACCCGCCGCCCTGGCTTGGCGAGATCATGTTCGGGGCGAACTGGGTGTTGATCGGCGTAGTGATGTAAGGCTTCGGCACTCCGGCCGTCAATAGCGACAGTGCGACACCACTGCTCGGCGATCCGCTCCTCCTTGTGGACTCCGACTGCGAGAACGAATTGACGCCATGATTGTGCGCCGGGATCTGGTTGCTGTTGAGCGTGACCGTGTTGGTGCCGAAGGTCTCTCCCAAGGTGCGTGGCGAAAGTCCCGGTCCCTGGCCCTGTTCGCAGCCTGCGCGGCCGGCGAAGTTGGGCAGCTGGAAGGTGGTCTGGCCATTGCCGCCATAGGTGGTGCCGAGCAGCGCGAACAGCGCGGTGTTCTGCGAGATCGGCAGCGTGGCGCCGTTGCAGAATGCCCAGCCGCGCGGATTGAAGTTGAAGCCGAACAGCTGGATTTCGCCGATGAAGGGTTGGGTCATGAGTTGGTTCCTCCGTTGAGGTCTGCCGCGTGCTGGATCGCGGCTGCGCCCGCGTGCCGCTGTGGAATGAGGTTGCCGATGCGCATGTCACGCCTGCGACGGGAAGATGCCATCGACCGCGATGCAGTACTGCACCGTCAGTGTGGGCATGGTGTTGTCGTGCGGTTGACTGCCGCCGGCCTGGGTCGTCGATTGCGCCGACATCGCAATTGCGGTGGCGCCGGTGAGATCAGTGGCGTAGAAGGTGTCGCCGCTCACCGCGCCGGGCAGCAGGGTGTTGCCAGGTGTCAACGACGTCGCTGCGTTGGTGGTGGCGAACGCCGTGTGCGTGTGCGCGGGCATCTGGGTCGGCAGCACGGTGACAGTTTCGGTACCCGCGACCTGGCCGATGGTGTAGTAGCTCAACCCGGGTCCCTGGCCCTGATGGATGGGCAGGCGGCCGCGCAGATCCGGTACGCCGAAGGTGGTCTGGCCGTCGCCGCCGTAGGTGGTGCCGATCAGGGTAAAGAGAGGGCTGTATTCCGAGATCGGCAGCAGGCTGCCGTCGCAGGCCTGCCAGCCAATGGGTGTGAAACCAAAGCCGAGCATGCGGATTTCGCCGATATAAGGTGTACTCATGAGACTGTGCTCCAGTAGTCTGAAAATGCGTCGTCTGTGGACGGTCGCGCGTCGTGAAGACGCAGCGTGTCCGCGGTCCTCGGGTGACGCCGTCAGTTGCGCGACGGGAAAATGCCGCTCAACGCGATGCAGAAGTTGATCGTGCTGTAGGGCTGGATGTTGGGATGTGGCTGGTTGCCACCCGCCGGCGCCAAGGTCTGTGGGTTCAGGGGCACAACCGGCCCATTGGCATTGGCGTAGGGACTGACCGCAGCCGACGTGTTGGTGCTGGTCGCGAACACCCGCGTGCTGGGGTTGCGGTTGTCGCCTGCAGTGGTGGATGCATTCATGGCGTGCGTATGCGCCGGCATATTGGTGGACAGCAGCGTGACGTTCTCGACGCCTGATGCCTGGCCGATCTGCACGCTTGGCGGCTGCCAACTCGGATCGACCGAACTTGCATAACCGATCGGTGTCCGGCTGCGCAGATCCGGCAGCGCGAAGTTGGTGGTGCCGTTGCCGCCGAACTGCGTGCCCAGCAGCGAGAACAAGGCCTGGTTCTGATTGATCGGCAGTAACTGCCCATTGCATTGCGCCCAGAATTTCGGCGCGAAATTGAAACCGGCCATCATGATCTGACCGATGAAGAATTCGCTCATCGAATTATCCTCCCCTTGGATGGTTGACGCGACGCCTCGTGCGCCGCGCTAGCCTACTCTGAACCTCCGTCATCGCCCCCACAAGGCCCCTGCGCCGAGGTCTGCCGGGCCTGCGGGCACTTCCCCTACGCGGGGGATCCTGATCCAATGAGGATCTTCTATTGCGTTTGTTTGTGGCCGGACATCGGCCCGAACCGCGTTAGACGGTTATTAACAGCACGTAGATTGCTGTCGGATGTTACAGGGTGGATGCTGACTCTCAGGGGAGCATGGACATGCAACAACTTACGAATTTCGTCGCGTACGGCCGTCGCCGTGTCGTTTCCTTCGGCCTGCTGACCTGGCTGTTCTGTCTGGCCGCGCTGTGGCCTGCCTTGGCATCGGCGGCGGTGTCGCCGTTCTGCCCGACCCAGAGTCTGACAGTCGCCAACGGCGGCTCTGTGACCTCGATAGATCTACTGACCTGCGATGGCCCTCTGAACATCGGCATGGTGCCCGGCATTCCCGGCCCGCTTCACGGCACGATCCTTGTCAGCCCGCAATCAGGGCCAGGCAATCAGACCGTCACCTACAGCCACAGCGGCAATGCGGCGACCAGCGACAGCTTTGTGCTGGAAGACGAGAACGGCGACACCCTCACCTTCAATGTCACCATCTCGCCGCCCGCCTCGCCGATCACGGTGTCCCCGGCCGCATTGCCGGTCATGACCGCCGGCACCCCGTTCTCGCAGACACTGACATCGGCTGGAGGCGTCGCGCCCTACACCTACACCCTTCAGGGCGGCGTACTTCCCACCGGCCTGGCGCTGACAAGCGCTGGCGTGATCAGCGGCACACCCACCCAGCGCGGCGGCTACAGCTTCAGCGTGCGCTCGACCGACAGCATCGCCCAGTTCGTGGACAAGGGTTACACCGGCACGGTGCAGAACCCCACGCTGACCCTCGTCCCGGCCAGCGCTACCGCGATCCAGGGCGTCGCTTTCTCGCAGGCGCTCTCCACCACCGGAGGCGTCGCCCCGCACACTTACCTGCTGGAAACCGGCACTTTCCCGGCCGGTATCACCATTTCCAGCGCCGGCATCGTCAGCGGGACCACCGCTGACGCGCCCGGCAACTATCCGGTCACCCTGCGCGTCACCGATGCCAGCACCGGCCCGGGCAGCTATTTCGAGCTCGAACCCTTCACCCTGACCATCAGCCCGCCGCCATCGGTCTCGATCGCGGTCGCTCCGGCCAGCGTGTCCGAGGACGGTGCGACCAACCTGACTTACACCGTCACCCGCAGCCTGAATCTCTCCTCGCCGACGCTGGTCAACATCACGACCTCCGGCACCGCGACCTCGGGCGTCGATTACGGCGGCGGCGTTGCGACGGTCAGCATCCCGAGTGGCGCCACCACCGCCACCATCACCATCAATCCGTCGGTCGACGGACTTGTCGAAGCGGATGAAACCGTCACCCTCACGGTTGCTGCAGGCACCGGCTATACGGTCGGTGCGCCCGCCAGCGCCACCGGCACCATCCTCAACGACGATGTGCCCACGGCTACGATCACCGTGTCTCCGGCCGCCGTTGCCGAAGACGGCGCACCCAATCTGGTCTACACGGTCAATCTGAACCAGGCGTCGTTCACCGCGTTGTCGATCAACTACACCGTCGGCGGCACCGCCACCAACGGAACCGACTACGCGACCATCACCTCGCCGTTGGTCATCCCGGCCGGCTCGACCACCGGCACGGTCACCGTCAACCCGACCGCCGATGCCACCATCGAAGCGGACGAGACGGTGATCCTCACGCTGGCGGCTGGCACCGGCTACACCGTCGGTGCCCCGGCCAGCGCCACCGGCACGATCCTCAACGACGATCTGCCGGACCTGACGATCAACGATGTCACCGCATCGGAAGGCAACGCCGGCACCACCAACTTCACCTTCACGGTGAGCCTGAGCGCGCCGGCCGGCCCGGGCGGCGTTACTTTCGACATCGCCACCGCCAACGGCAGCGCCACGGCGGGCGTCGATTACGTCGCAAACTCGCTTACCGGCCAGACCATCCCGGCCGGCAGCAGCACCTACACCTTCACCGTGCTGGTGAACGGCGATGCGCTCAACGAGCCGACCGAAACCTTCTTCGTCAACGTCACCAACGTGACCAATGCGGTCGTCGCCGATGGCCAGGGCGTGGGCACCATCACCAACGACGACCCGCTGCCATCGCTCAGCATCAACGATGTCACCGTGGTCGAGGGCAATGCCGGCACCGTCAACGCGGTGTTCACCGTCACCCTCAGCGCGGCCAGCGGCCAGACCGTTGGCGTGAACTACGCGACCGCCGACGGCACCGCGACCCAGCCGGCCGACTACACCAGCACCACCGGGGCGCTGACCTTCACCCCGGGTCAGACCACGCAGACCATCACCGTGCCGGTGATCGGCGAAACCGTGCCGGAGGCGAACGAGACCTTCTTCGTCAACCTCAGCGGCGCGACCAACGCCACCATCGCCGACAACCAGGGCCTGGGCACCATCACCAACGATGATGTGCCGGTGACGGTCAATCCGGCGACGCTGCCCGACGGCGCTGTCGCGGCTGCGTACAGCCAGACGACCACCGCCAGCGGCGGCGCGGGTCCGTACACCTTTACGGTGACCGCGGGCAGCTTGCCGGCAGGTGTGACCCTCTCGCCCGGCGGTGCGCTCAGCGGCACGCCGACCGCAGGCGGCAGCTTCAACTTCACCATCACCGCGACCGACAGCAGCCCGTTCCCGGGTCCGTTCGCGGGGAGTCGCGCATACACCATCGCCATCGCCGCGCCGACGATCGTGCTGCCGGCGACCCCGTTGGCGGGCGGCACCTTGGCCGTCGCGTATTCAGCGACGATCAGCCCGGCTTCGGGTGGTACCTCGCCTTATGCCTACGCGGTCACCGCCGGTGCGTTGCCGGCAGGGCTGAACCTCAACGCCGCGACCGGCGCCATCACCGGCACGCCGGGCGCAGTGGGCACGTTCAACTTCGACATCACCGCGACCGACAGCAGCACCGGTACCGGCCCGTACACCGCGACCCAGAGCTACAGCATCGTCGACATCGATGTTCCGCCGGTCGCCAATCCGGTGTCGATCACGGTCGCCTACCACAGCGGCGCGACTCCAGTGCCGCTGAACCTCACCGGCGGCGCACCGACCTCGGTGGCCATCGGTACGC
>JBAQRU010000386.1:0-4776 GCA_049296025.1 Lysobacteraceae bacterium
ATCGCCGCGCTCGCGGTCGCACCGGGGCTGGACGAAGCGGCGATCCTGCTGGCGCTGCGCCAGAGCGTCGATCCGGTGTTCCTGCCGCGCCGCCTGCGCATCGTCGACGCCCTGCCGCGCAACGACACCGGCAAGCTGCCGCGCGAGGCGTTGCTGCGGCTGCTGGGATGAATCGCGGATCCGGATCGCTGCGCTATGATCTCGACCGCGATCTCGGCCGAGATTGCGGCCGATCCATTCCGAACGAGGACAGCACATGACAGGCGCAGGCGGCACTCCCGGCGGTGCAGGACAGTTCTTCATCGGCCTGATGTGCGCGGTGGCCGGTGGCTGGCTGCTGACCAACCAGGTCCAGGTCACCTCCGGCGGTTTCTGGAGCTTCTACGGTGTCAGCAGCTTCGGCCTGTCGCTGATTCCGTTCCTCGTCGGCACCGGCATGATCTTCTTCAACGGCAAGTCCGTGCTCGGCTGGCTGCTGCTGGCGGCCGGCATCACCATCATCCTCGTCGGCGTGCTCGCCAACCTGCGCATCTATTTCCAGCCCACCAGCCTGTTCAACACGCTGATGATGCTCGGGCTGCTGGCCGGCGGCATCGGCGCGATGGCCGCAGCGCTACGCGTCAAGCCGACGCCGGAGAAAGCAAAGAGCGATGCATAGGGTGCGCCTTGGCTTGAGGCATCCCCATATTTTCACCTTGGAATTGAGTTCGTTTTCATTCCTCCCGTAATCACGTCCCGTACCGCCTTCGCCAACGGAGGTGGCCAGACACACATCCGCAACCACTCAAGCGCACGACGGAAGTCTGAATATCGCCTGCGCGATTCTGGCCTTGTCGCTAGCGGGTCCTGTTACATCGCGGTTCGCTTCAACGCCTGCACAAACAGCCAAGCCGCAAAGCCGGCCAGCATGTTCAGCAAGAACAGCACAGACAGTCGCTTCGAGCACCGCGTCTGACTGATCTTGCCCCACTTCACGGGCACCTGGATAACCGATTCAATATCGTAATCCGAGGTGGAAGAGATGACCAAGAAGAAAGTGGAGAAGAAACGGGGCTGCACGTATCACAGCGCAGAATTCAAGCAGCAAGCGCTGCGAAGGAAGGCGTTCCCGCGGTGGCTTTGGATCTGGGTCTGGAGCCGGCGCATGGCGCACGCAGTCTCAGCAACGTGGGCAGGAGACGCAGGCGCAGCAGTTGATGCAGTCTGAGCTTGCGCGGCTCAAACGTGAGCTGGCGCGTGTAGAAGAGGAGAACGCCTTTCTAAAAAAGGCGGCGGCGTACTTCGCGAAGCAACCGAAGTGAGGAAGGCTGGCTGTACCTGGCGGTGGTGATGGACCTGTGGTCGCGCAGGGTGGTGGGCTGGTCGATGCGTGAGCGGATGACGGCCAAGCGGGGGTGATCATGCACACCGATCGCGGCAGTCAGTACAGCTCGCGCGAGCACCGCGTGGTGTTCAAGGCACATGGGCTGATCGCGAGCATGAGTGCCAAGGGCAACTGCTACGACAACGCTGTCATGGAGGGCTGGAATCACAGCTTGAAGGTCGAAGCGATTCACGGCGAACGGTTTGCGACGCGAGAACAGGCCAAGGCGCACGTGTTCGAGTACATCGAATTTGACTACATTCGAAGCCGACTGCATTCGACCCTGGGTTATCTCAGCCCGGAAGAGTTCGAGCGGTCCAAGGCCGCTTAGAGCCTGTTCAAAATCTTCGCGCGTTGAAAATTTCGCTCGTCATTCCCGCGAGAACGGGAATCCAGTGTCGTTGTATTTCAACGGGTTAAAGACGCTGGATGACCAGCCTTCGGCTGTTGAAAAGCATTCCCGCTTTTGCGGGAATGACGAGCAAAAGCGATGTTTGTGGTGAGATTTTGAACACGCCCTTAGAATGGTGTCCGAAATCCGGGGGCAAGATCAGACTTGTGCCCCGGGAAGCATCGGGAGGAAAAACACTTCCGACTGCATCGAATCAACGATGGATTTCCACATCGATTTATTGAGAACGGTTATTTGTGTCTTTGCCATAGGATTGCGATCGGAATATCGGCATGCTAGGTTGAGGTTGTTCGGTAATACGGACTGTGTCCTGTAACGTTGCGGTTTTGCGTTTCAAACATGTAGCGCAGGACGGAGCTCGACCGTATCCGGTTCGGATTTGTCCCGTCGCTGCGAATCCCGGTCAATTCCGGGCTTGATATTTGCCGATTTCCGCAGAATTAAAGTCGATTGCGCGATGGGGGCGCATGCGGCATATCCCTGCAATGAATCGAGGTCGGCAGTGGGTTTTGCATGAGTTTGCGAGGGAAAGGTCCGTTTTTCCGGTTTTTCGTCCGGAGTCGTCTTCCCGATCGTCATGATGACGTTCGCGAATGGAATGTTTGGGGGATATAGCAGGATGCTTTCATGGAAACAGCCATTATCGGGGTAGCGTTCCGTTTTCCAGGCGGAAAGGACAGCGATTCCTTCTGGAAGAATCTGGTCGAGCGACGGTCCTGCGTGACCGAGGTTCCGGCGGAGCGTTGGGATTGGCGGGCGATGTGGGGCGATCCGAAGCTGGAGGTCAACAAGACCTTCAGCAAATGGGGCGGTTTCATCGACGACGCCGACGCGTTCGATCACCGATTCTTCGGCTTCCTGCCCAAGGTCGTGCAGACCATGGATCCGCAGCAGCGGATCATGCTGGAAGTGGCCTGGAACTGCCTCGAGGATGCGGGCGTGCCGCCGTCGAGCCTGTCGGGCCGCAACGTGGCCGTCGTCGTCGGCGTGTTCAATCACGACTACAAGGAATTGCAGGAACGCGGCGAACTCTCGATCGAGGCTCACCATTCGACCGGCACCGCGACGGCGGTGATCGCCAACAGGGTTTCGCATTTCTTCGATTTCCGCGGGCCCAGCCTGCCGATCGACACCGCCTGCTCCAGCTCGCTCAACGCGGTCCACACTGCGATCCAGGCGCTGATGTACGACGGTTGCGAATTCGCGCTGGCCGGCGGTATCAACCTGATGCTGACGCCGACGCGCCACATCTCCTTCTCGAAGATGGGCATGCTCTCGCCCACCGGTGCCTGCAGAGCCTTCGATGACACTGCGGACGGCTACGTGCGCGGCGAAGGCGCCGGTTTCCTCCTGCTCAAGCCGCTGGACAAGGCCATCGCCGACGGCGACCCGATCCACGGCGTGATCAAGGGCAGCGCCGTGAACCACTGCGGCGGTACCTACACGCTGACGTATCCCAGCGCGCGCGCCCAGGCCGAGGTCATCGTGGCCGCGCACGAGCGCGCCGCAGTGCCGGTGGACACGATCGGATTCGTCGAATTGCACGGGACCGGCACGCCCAAGGGCGACCCGATCGAGTTTGAAGGCCTGAGCCGGGCTTTCGAAACACTGGCGGAGCGGCAGCACGTGTCGCTGCCGGAGGCCCGTTGCGGCCTGAGTTCGGTGAAGACCAATATCGGCCATCTCGAAGCTGCGGCCGGCCTGGCCGGCATCGTCAAGGTGCTGCTAGCGATGCGTCATCGCCAGTTGCCCGGGTTCAAGGACTTCTCTCGCCTCAACAACCGCATCCGCATCGAGGGCACGCCGTTCTACGTGGTGGAAGACAGCCTGCCGTGGCAGCCGTCGTCTCCCGGTGTGCCGTTGCGCGCGGGCGTGAGCTCGTTCGGCTTCGGCGGGACCAATGCCCACGTGGTGCTGGAGGAAGCGCCCGCGGCGCGAGCCGGAGCGAAGCTACGGCGCGGCGACGGCCCGGTCCTGGTCGCGCTGTCCGCGAAGACGGCCGCCGCGCTGCGCAGCCGGATCGAGGATCTGCGCGACTGGCTGCGCACGGATGCCGGCACTCCGCCGCTGATCGACATCGGCCGCACGCTGCTGCTGGGGCGCGATGCGTTTCCGGAGCGATTCGCCTGTGTCGTCGACAGCCACGCGGCATTGATCGAAGCCTTGGAAGCGGCGCTGTCGGCGCCCGAAGCCGTCGCTGTGGAAGCGCGATCCGGCTTGGTCGAAGAGAGCGAACGCGAAGCGCTGCAGGCGCTGATTGCGCAATACCCGAAGTCGAAGAAGGCGGCGCGCGCGAAGGCGTTGTCGCGCTTGTCGGAAGCCTTTCGGGCGGGCGCGATCCTCGACTGGCCGCTGCTGTTCTCGGACGCGCCGGGCGGCAAGGTGCGGTTGCCGGGCTATCCCTTCGCGCGCGAACGCTTCTGGATTCCGCTGCCGGGAACCGGTGCCGCCGAAAGCGTCGATGGCAAATCGCGTCTGCACCCGCTGCTTCACCGAAACGCGTCCACCTTGGGCCAGATGCGCTTCACCTCCGTCCTCGACGGCAGCGAAGCCTTCCTGTCCGACCATGTCGTCGGTGACCGGCGCGTCCTCCCCGGCGTGGCCTATCTCGAAATGGCGCGCGAGGCGGCATGCCGCGGGCTGTCCTTGCCCGCCGGGGCGTTGGTGACCGTGTGCAACGTGGTGTGGCAGCGCCCAATCGAGGTCCTCGGGCAGGCGGTCCAAGTCAGCGTGGAACTGGCTGCGGCCGACGACGATGCCGAGGGTTCGACGCGTCGGCTGGATTTCAGGATCGTGAGCACGGTGGCCGACGGCGCGGCCGTGGTGTGCTGCAGCGGACAGGCGGTGGCGCCCGTCGCTGCCGAAGCCGCCGAGTGGGCGGACCTCGCGTCGATTTCGGCCGATTGCCGCCATGTCCACGATGCGGAGGCATGCTATCGCGCCTTCGATGCGCTGGGTCTGCACTACGGCCCCAGCCACCGTGCGATCGTCGATTTCCGCC
>JBAQRU010000387.1:0-40091 GCA_049296025.1 Lysobacteraceae bacterium
GCTGCGCGCCGGGAGTGGCGACGACCTACATCGAGAATCAGGAGGCTGATGCCTTCGGCAACACCGTACGCGAGATGCGCGGCGGCAGCACGGCGATGCAGACGTTCCGGCAGTACGACCCGCTGACCGGCCGTCTCAATCAGATTTGCGCCGGCAGCAGTGCGACGAACTGCGAAATCATGCGCGACAGCTACGCATGGGACGCGGTGGGCAATCTGTCGTTGAGGGGCCGCAAGGACTACGGCGAAGACTTCTGGTACGACAGCGTCGATCGCCTGGACATCGCTCGGGTCAATCGCGTCGGTGCGACCAATTACGGTTACGGCACCGGACAAGTCACCGACTGGCAGCGCTACGACAAACTCGGCAACGTGTGCGCGCATCTCATGCGCGGCACGGACACGACGTGGCTCAACTACAACGGTCGCGCCGGTTGCGGGCTGAATGTCGAATCTGGAACCGTCAACGGCGACATGATCGGCAGCCCGCATCAGGTTCGGCAGGACAACGCCTACAGCAACTTCATCTACGACAGCCACGGTAATCAGACGTTCGCCGACTCCGCGACCAGCGACAGTCTGGATCGCACCATTCGCTACAACGCGCAGGATCAGGCCTACGAGATCTTCAAGGGCACGGCGACCGCGCCGAACCGCATGGCGCGGTTCTGGTACGACCCCTCGGGGAACCGCTACAAGCGCGAAGACAACGGGCTCGGCATCGTCGGCACCCGGCGCACGATCTATATCGGCAACATTGAGATCGTCAGCGAGAACGGCACCACCACCTACAAGCGCTACATCGGTGGGGCACTGGTGCAGAACGTGGTGAACGGCATCGCCGCGAACCGCTATCTGTTCACCGATCACATCGGCAGCGTGGTCGCCGCGACCAACGAAACCGGCGCGGTGCTGGAGGGCGGCGGCTTCAACGCCTTCGGTGAGCGCCGGACCAACGGCAGCGCGACCGGCATCACCACGACCGGGCTGGCCAGCACCACACGCGGGTTCACCGGCCATGAAATGGTGGACGGGCTGGATGTGATCCACATGAACGGGCGCATCTACGACCCGACGCTGGGGCGGTTCTTGCAGGCCGACCCGGTGATCCAGGCACCGGGCAACCCGCAAAACTGGAACGCCTATACCTACGTGTTCAACAACCCGTACCGCTATACCGACCCGACCGGAATGATCGGGCAGGAGGAGCGGCAGTGGCTGGGGGCGGTTGTGGCCATCGCGGCGAGCGTGTTCGCACCGCAGATCGGTTACGCGCTATATGGGACGACGCTCGCAGCGAATGCTGTAACCGTGGGAATCATCGCGGCCAGTGGCGCGGTCAGTGGCGGCATCACCGGCGGCTCACAGGGCGCGCTGATGGGGGCGTTCACATCGGTGCTAGGATTAGCTGGAGGTGGCAATGCATTCGTCAGCGCCTTTGCGGGCGGTGTCAGTTCGGCGCTGCAGGGCGGTAATTTTGGGAGCGGTTTCCTGAGTGCGGGTGTGACGGCCTTGGCAGTGCCTGGCATCAACGCCAACGTAGGAAGTCGCGTTGGGCGTGTCATTGCGAGGGCGCTCTTGGGCGGCACGGTCTCGTCGCTGACTGGCGGTAAGTTTGCCAGTGGCGCGGCGATGGCGGCTATGCAAGGGGCTTTGGATAACTTGGCTATCAACAAATCCTTCCGAGGGAAAGCTCGTCCGAAGCAAAAATTAGCAAGTACCGGCGCTCCAACAGAGGAAATTGCACGTTGGATGTTGTCCCCTAGCCCCGAGGAAAAGCTGAAGGCTGCCTATGCTGCTATCAAGTATTTTAAAATTGTTGGTGAGCAGTACGACATTGTGTACTCGCCAGAAATCGATGATTACGGAACAATGAATCCATTTGGGACGCTTGAACTAGGGCCTGCTTCGTTCTATTCGTGGAGTGATCTTGGTGTAACGTTGGGTCATGAAATTGAGGTTCATTGGGAAAGGCAATTTAAGATTTTTGGGGCCATGAACCCTGAGAATTGGTTGCAGGAATACAACATGAGAGAAGTTGAAGCGGATCGATACGAAATCTCAAATGCACAAAGATTCGGCCTTTCATCGGCGCAAATTAAAAATTCAGAAAAACAGTTGAATAAGCATTACGGCGAATTAAACAGAAAAAATAGAGGGTTTGTGGACAAGGGTATCTATGATCCACCGTACTGAATTTAGACTGGTTGCAGCGTGCATTTTTCTAACAATGACGTTGTGAGTAAATTCGATGATGGAGACTACGGCATGAAAATTTCCTTTCCTTGTGCAATTGTGATTGTTGGGAGCGTCTTTTTTCTATCGGCTTGCGTGAGCACCCAAGAGAATAAAGAAATTTCTCTGGTTATTCGTGATGATGCAGAGTCAATCGTCATGCGAGTCGATAACGATTCAAATGAAAGGGCTGAATTAAGAAATTTATATAATTTCTCTATTGGGCAAAAGGAAAATGGTTTGATTTTTTTTATCAGAGATGAAAATGGTGATGAAAAAAAATTATGCGCCATGATAGATAAATCAAGAGCCGCAGATGGCGTTTCTATTACAGCAATAGAACCGAAGGGAGATGCAGAGAGAAAATGGGGAAAAGATATGCTGGCAAGAAGGTATTGTCTGTTTCCTGGGAAATACAGAGTTCAGGTTTATTTGATTCAAGGAAATAAAACCATTAAGTCCAATGAGATCATGTATAAAAATGCATATAGGCCATAATTTCTGACCGCTCCTGTTGAGAGATCAACTAGAACCCGCCTGACCCCGCGATGACGATGGACGCGTGATCGATGGCAATGGCCGATGGCCAACCGACGGCGATGGGGGTGGGGGGGGGGCGAGAAATACAGATGTCGGATGAGACTCAATTGCCTTGGCAGGCGAATCCAAATTGGGGGCTTGACATGACGATTCAGCTCGGCACGGACGCCGCAGGTCTTCACCCTATTTGACGCTATGTGATTGATTTGATTAGATAGGAGTTGATGCTTTTTCCCACTCTTTTTTAATGCTAAAAATCAATAAAATCAATATGTTATATGTTTCTAGCGCCAAGCCTGGGGGACTGGTGGTCGTCGGTTCGAATCCGGCTACCCCGACCAATACACCACGGCAAACCCTCTCTGCCGTATCTCGAAACCCCCGCATTTGCGGGGGTTTCGCGTTTTGGCTGTGGACTCCAGTCCTACGCCGTTGGCCCTGTCTGGCGAAAAATTTGCCAAATTCTCTCTCTCTTTCTCCCTCCCTGTGGACTTCGCGATTTTCAAGTCCACAGGACGATTTTTGTAATTCCTTCCAGGTCAATGAGTTACGTGTGGTCTCGGGAGAGCTGTTTTTTGGCGTCAATGCCCCTCCAGCGGGATGTGAAAGACCAGCAGTGCGGACACTGCGATATCGCATTCGCGCGCAATGCGCGGTAGCCTAGTCGAAATGCGGCGTGGAGATGCCGGGTGGGATCTACGCGCATCTTCTTGCATCAGGACGCCTCCGCGAGTAATGCCGGCAAAGGGATCAAATGGAATTCGAGAACCGGACCAAGAAATGGCTGAAGGCATAGTCCGTGCGCTGCTCAACGACGCCGACTAGGAGACGTGGGTGAAGCGAAAGCGACTCAGCAACCCATTTTCGACAGGAGGTGGCGGTGGGCACTTTGAAGCCAACGTCCAAGCATCTTTCGTAACGCTGATGATCACCGGGGGCTACGCACCTTGTCTTCCACGCTGGCCAATCGTTGAAGTAAAACTTCAGGGAAAGATAGACGGATACGACACGGACGATCTGATCGTGTTCGTCGAAGATCCTGAGAGCAGAGAGAGGCGTAAGCTGCTTGGACAAGTCAAGCATGCTATATCCATCACTAAGGGCAGCAAACTGCTTGGCGAGGTGCTCCAAGCCGCTTGGAACGATTTCAATAATCCTGCGGCGTTTATCAAGGGGAAAGATGCAATCGCCCTGATCACCGGCCCAATTAGTGCCATTGACCAGTACAACGTCTCCTGGCTACTCGAACAAGCCAGACGAACAAAAGACGCGGATGAGTTTTACCGTCGCGTACAGCAAACGAATTTTAGTCCAGCTCATTGTGAAGAAAAGCTTGAAGCCATCGGATTTCACCTGCAGACCGCAAATGACGGAAATCCTTTATCCAACGATCAACTCTATGAGTTCTTGAGGAATTTCCAGCTCTTGGGGTACGACTTGGACAACGATGTTGGTGTCGTACTGTCCCTGCTTCACTCCCACATCTCTCAGTTTGACCGGAAGCTTTCCCAGTGGGTGTGGGCAAGAGTTGTCGAAGTTGTTCAGACGAGGAATAGGGCCGCGGGCAGCATAACGACAGAAAATTTGCCGGATGATCTGCTCGATGCATTTAAACAAAAGGTTCTAACCGCTCCGGAAGAGTTTCCAAAAGAACTCGCAGCGATAGAGCAAAAACACATTACCGATTGGGCACAACACCCAGATGCTACCTACTTGGCATTGGCTTCGCTTATCGGCGGCTGGGATGACAAGAACAACAACGATATACAAGTAGTTTCGGCGTTCCTCGGAATCAGCCACGATTTATGGCTTCAGAAAGCAAGAGAAATATTGCAACATGCCGACAGCCCTCTTTCCATAAAGGATGGTATCTGGAAAGTTTCCCGTCGACCGGAGCTTTGGTCGTTCCTAGGTTCGCGGATTCTGGACCAGAATCTCAATGCCTTCGGGACCAACTCCATCATGGTTCTGAAGGAACGCGATCCTGCGTTTGAAATGCCGTCCGAGGAGCGCTATGCGGCAAGCATCTACGGCAAGGCGACAAAATACTCGGTATCGTTACGCAAGGGTTTGGCCGAGGGGCTTGCGCTTTTAGGCAGCCATCCTGAAGCCGCCACCAACTGCTCACGTGACAAGGCTGAGGTGACGAGCATCGTTGCTGTCCGAGAAATTCTCGCCGACGCAGACTGGATGACCTGGGGAAGCCTGAACAATTTGCTTCCGACGCTGGCTGAAGCCGCCCCAAACGAATTCATCGAAGCAGTCGAGTCCGCCCTGAAGTTGACGCCATGTCCGTTCGATGAACTTTTCTCACAGGAGGGAAATGGCGTAACCGGGGGCAACTATCTAACTGGGCTGTTGTGGGCTCTTGAAGGGTTAGCATGGGATGCAGAGCTTTTGGTCCGCGTATGCGTCGTACTTAGCGAGCTAGCGAGTCACGATCCCGGCGGAAATTGGACCAATCGTCCATCGAATTCGCTTGCCACCATCTTGCTACCTTGGCTACCTCAAACCTTGGGCTCGATCGAGAAACGCCTAGTAGCGGTCCGGGCTGTTCTTTCTGAACAACCGGAGGTGGGCTGGAAGCTGTTGCTTCATCTCTTGCCGGGCCATCACCAGATGTCTTCTGGTTCGCACAGGCCTAGCTGGCGAAAGACAATCCCAGATGACTGGAAAAAGGGTGTCTCGCAACAGGAATATTGGGACCAAGTATCTGCATATTCCGAACTTGCGGTTAGCACGGCGGGCATCGACCTAGCAAAGTTGACCCAGCTAGTCTCACGGCTCGATGATCTTGTGCGCCCGGCTTTCGTTGAGTTGCTCAACAACCTTAAGTCGGAAGACATTGCAAAACTGCCCGAGGACCAGCGTCGCGAGATATGGGGCGCGCTCGTTCGCTTCGCCAGCAAGCACAGAAAATTCGCCGACGCCAAGTGGGCCTTGCCCGGCGACCTGATTGAGAAAATCGAAGGGGCAGCCGAGGCGCTTGCACCGAAGAATTCCTTCGTCCTGTATCAACACCTTTTCAGTGAGAGGGATTTCGATCTCTACGAAGAAAATGGAGATTGGCAGGAACAGCAAAAGAAACTAGACGCAAAAAGAGAATCTGCTATCCAGGAAATCTTGGTTGCCGGAGGAATTTCCGAAGTTGTCCGGTTTGCCGAAGTCGTTCGATCCGCGCGACAAGTGGGGTTTGCGCTGGGCAGTATTGCCGACGACTCGATCGACTCGTATCTACTTCCCAGCTTTCTAGATCATGAGACTGGAAAGCTGAAGGACTTGGTTGATGCGTATATTTGGCGACGCCACAGCATCAAGGGATGGGATTGGTGCGACAGCATCGTCGAGCCCGATTGGTTCTTGAATCAAAAGGCCGGGTTCTTGTGTCGATTGCCCTTCTGCAAAGAGACATGGGATCGAGTGAGCAGTTGGCTTGGAGCAGAAGAAGATCTGTATTGGTCAGCGGTGTGGGCAAATCCTTATCATTCGGAGGACGATCTCTCGTTTGCCGTTGCCAAACTAATCGAGTTCAAACGGCCTTTTCTTGCAATCGAATGCCTATATAAAATGCTTCACAGCAAGCAAGCTGTAAGCGTTGAGCAGGTCGTGCAAGCACTGCTCCTTGCAGTGTCTTCTGCGAGCCCTGCGAATTCGATGGATACTCATCACGTAGTTAGTTTGATTCAGTTTCTGCAATCAGATTCTTCGGTTTCTGAAGACGACCTCTTCACGGTCGAATGGGCCTACCTTCCGTTATTGGACTCTTTGGGCCAAGGGAAGCCAAAGCTGCTTGAGCACAAGCTGGCTACAGAGGCCGGGTTTTTTTGCGAAATTATCAGGCTCATATATCGTTCCAGAAATGAAGATGCGCCTCCTGTCGAACACTCCGAGGAGGCAAAGGCCATTGCTACAAACGCCTGGCGGCTGCTGCATGATTGGAGTACACCACCAGGAACTCAGCCCAATGGCTTATTTTCTGGAGGACATTTCGTTGAATGGCTGGAGACAGCAAAAGCAATTTGCACTGAATCTGGGCACTTGAACGTGGCTCTGATTCATGTGGGCGAGGTGTTGATACACGCACCTCCCGATCCAAGCGGACTTTGGATAGATAGCGCTGTTGCGTCGGCACTTAATGACCGAGTAGATGATCGCTTGCGCAGGGGATTTAGCGCTGCGCTCCATAACTCGCGCGGAGTCCATTGGGTAGATCCCACCGGAAAGCCAGAGAAGGAACTCGCTGAGGAATATCGAAATAAGGCAGAGGATGTTGAGAACGCAGGCTTCCAGCGATTCGCAGCAACGCTTAGGGAGGTGGCGGCAGGGTATGAGCGAGATGCGGAACGAATAATTTCCGATCATCAAAGTCAACTGATTGACGACGAATGAGCTAGGTCTTGTGGTCATCAACGACTTCGGTGCACGATCCGAGCCCGATGCATCCGTGCGGCGGAACCGGACGCTACACCGGAGGGATCCAGAAAGGCCTGCGGTACATGCGGAGTCACTGCTACAGTTTGCGGTTGGCGTGACTGGCTCTGCTGACGTTGTCTCCTAGCCGAACCTTGAGTACTAGAGATATGCCTTCAAGCAGCGAATCTGACGATCCGATTAGTATTGCTCGAACGCTGGCGCCGGCAGAAGGCGAGCGTCGGGCGATGCGGGGTTATATGGGTCAATACGAAAGGTCCGGCGCGGCGATTTACGCGGAGTTGGAGAGCAGCCAACTGCTGTGGATCGGCGTCGCCGACCGCAGCGCGGGCATCGCCGATGATCTGGTGCTTGTGATTCCATGGGCTGGTGGTGGGACACCAGTTCAAGACGGCTAGGTTTCCGAGCACGTTCACGGTCGAGACGCTTTTCACCGGGTCCGACGGGCTACTAAAGCCACTGGTCAACGCTTGGCAAAGCCTGCGCAAAGTCGACCCCCGGGATTTCCATTGAGAACTGACCCACCCGGTTTGGGTTGAGGGAAGGTATCAGATCACGGTTCGGTGCTGCCTTCTTGGCGTCCTGTATTGGGGTACAGGTCCAGTCCGGGATCGTCTCCGGATGTGCCTTCGCTTGTCATGGAGAGTAAGCTGAACGACAGCGGTACTGGTTTGGCGCCGTGCTATTGCCGATTTCCCCGAAGCGGTGATCATAGTCACGCGATGAGACGGTCGTCGCATTGAGGGACGGGCTTGGGGGAGGGAGGCGCGCACGTCCGACACTAGCAGTGCGCGACAAACGCTTTTAGGGAAAGACTTTGCAGGCGAACACATTGAAACGTCGTGCGGCCCTGGAGCGCCTCACGTTGCCGCGCCGGGCGGTCATGCCGGTTCTCATCTTGTTTTTCACTAGTCTGGCATCCGTTCTGGGGCTCTTTGCCGTGCCCGATACGAGCTGGTTCTCGTCAGTCATCCGATGGCTGCCGCTGCAGCCGCCACCGCAGGATGTGGTCATCGTGGATCTGCCGGTCGATGCACCCCATGCGAGCGCGGCGCTTTCCGCGCGTTTGCGCACGCTTGGTGCGCGCACGACTCTTGTCGCTGCCGAATCCGGTGAAACCGGATGCGCTCCCGAAATCATCGGCGGGCAGGCGTTGCGCTACCGCCACTTCGATTCCACGGCCTGTCGCGGCCTGGCTGCATTCGGCTTCGCCGATGGTCGCCGCAGCGCAGTGCTGTCGCCGGACTTCAGTATTGCGACGTCTTCGTCGATCCCCCGGTTGGATGCCACCCATTTAGAGGACACCGCATTCGCCCGCGAGATCGTGCGCGGAAAGACCGTCCTGTTGGCCCGGCCGCAACATCAGCCGGTGTACATCACACCCATGCATGACAAGGATGGATTGCTCTCCGCGGCGGTCTTCGAAGCGCTGATGCTCGAATCCATGCTGAGGCAGCGATCGCTGCGTTGGGCGCCAGCGCCGCTCGAGTTCGCGTTTTCCGCAATATTTCTCGGCATGCTGCTTTGGTGGCGCCGTCGCGATCCGGACGCCTCGTCGATACTGAGCCCCATCGCCGTTGGACTGCTGGCGCTGTTGGCGGATGCTTTGCTGCTACGCCTTGGCAGCATCTTCGTCCCCGTGAGTTCGACGCTGGCCACTCTTACGGGTGTCGCTCTGCTCTGGGCTGCCCAGGCTCGCCATGCGCTGGCCAAGCGGCTGCACGCGCTGGAATTCGTCTTGCATCACGCGACCCACAGCGCGGATCGCGGTGGATTGCGCTCGGACTTCGATGCCGAACAGCCCCTTTGGGCGCAATTGAATGCGCTTGCGGTCGAGCACTTTGGCGCCAAACGCAGCGCAATGCTGTCGCTGCCTCCGGGGAAGATTGAAGTCGAAGTCGCCGACATCTACGCGGAGCGTGACGGCGTGATCGTCGAAACCCAGCGCGATCATCGTCTTGCGCCCTACGATGTCGCGCTCGCACAAGGGCGGCCAACAGTCGCGACCGCACCCTTCTTCCCAGCCCCGGGTGTCGCAGAGGGACGGACTGAAACGATCATGACCGCGCTGTCTCATGCCGGTGAAACCCTCGGCTTCTGGGTTCTGGAAGTCGACGCCGATATGCTCGCGAGCGCCCCTGCGCTGCTCGAAGACATCGCGATCTACGCGGATGCTTTCGCGAGATTACGGTATCGGGCTGGACACGTCTTTCAGCAAAGCCAGCACGCGCTCCCTGGCGCGCCGGTGCTTGAATCTCTGGGCCATGAAGCCGCTGAGCAGATCGCCGCATATCGCAATCTGCTCTCTGCACTGCGGCATCCGATCGCGGTGCTCGACTCATACGGGCGAATGCAGTTCAGCAACAACGCATTCGGTTCGCTGGCCAGAGCATCGAAACAGCCGTTGCTGTCGATGCCGCCGCTGCAGATGCTGGTTTCGCTGTGCGGCCTGTCGCGGATCCAGGCGCAGGCGGCGATGCGCCGCATGATCGTGGATCAACACGGTTTGGAGTATCCCGTCGCGCATTCGCAATTCCCGATTCCACTGACGCTGCACGCCTATCCTGTCCCGCGCAACCCAACCCGTGCTGGTGGCGGTCGCGAACCCGGCTTGCAGCTTGATCTGATCGGCGTCGTTCTGGAACTGTTGCCTGAAGATGGGAACGAAATTTTTCTCGCCAGATTCGACGAAGGATGCCAACGCATGGTGGCATCGACCGGGCGTGCGCTGGATGATGCGGAGTCGTTGCTCCGGCAAAAAAGTGATGCGCGTTCGTCCACAAAGGATGAAGCGCTGGCGGGACACTTGTTTGCGGCGCAAAGGTCGTTGGCGCAGTTCGAACAGCAATTGCGCGCACAGCGAGCGCTAGACAGTCACGAGCACCGCCATTGCGATCTGCGCACAACGCTTGATCTGGCGATCCACGGTGCGCACGATCTGCTGGGTGAGCGCCGTATCCTCTGCCGGGTCGCAGGGCCCGAAACCCTGCGAGCGGCGATCGATCCAGATGTGGTGCGGGCGTTGCTCGACGACGCGCTCGTCCTGTTGATCCACGACGCAGCGCCGGACAGCCATCTGTTCTGCGAGATCGCGCAAGGCATGCCTGCGACCTTGCGATTGCGCAACGATGGATTTGGCGTGCCTGAATGGCATCTGCAGGAAGCGACAGCGCATGCGGGCACCGTGCCTGGCGACGATCCACTGCGAAAGTTGCTCGCGCATGCAGCAACCCTGGGTGCCTGCCACGGTCGATTGCTGGTGACGTCCTCGCTGGGTGAGGGCTATGAGGTGCTGATCGAGTTCCCGGCGGCGGACTGAAGACGCATGCAATTAGCGATCTTCCCGCCGCATGCACTCGACAGTTCGGTCATCACCACTGTCTGGTTGGGGCTGTGCGTCATCTCATTCCTCAATCTGCGTTTCGGCACCACCATGGCTGGGTTGGTCGTGCCCGGTTATCTGGTTCCTATGCTCATGGTCAAACCCGTCTCCGCCGTGGTGATCCTGGGCGAGGCGCTGGTGACCTATGCGTTGGTGCGGTTGTTCGCCGATGTGCTGATGCGCAGATTCGACGCAACAGAATTGTTCGGGCGCGATCGTTATTTCGCGATCCTGCTGATGAGTGTTCTTGTCCGTGTTGCTGGCGATGTCTGGCTCTTGCCTGCTCTGGGTGAATGGCTGCAGGGGGAAGGGATTCGATTCGATTGGCGCAACAACCTGCACAGCTTCGGTCTGGTGATCGTGGCACTCACTGCCAATCAATTCTGGAACGGCGGCGTGCGCCGCGGATTGGCATCTTTCGCGCTGTATGTCGGCCTGACCTGGTTCCTGACGCGATGGGTTCTGGTGCCGTTCACCAACTTCGACCTTTCGAGCCTGAATTTCGTCTATGAGGATCTGGCTGCGAATATTCTCGCCAGCCCGAAGGCGTACATGATCATTCTCGCCACCGCGTTCTTCGCTTCGCGATTGAACCTGAGTTTCGGCTGGGATTTCAGCGGCATCATGGTGCCGGCGCTGATCGCGCTGCTGTGGTACGAACCCGTGCGCCTGGCGAGCACTGCGGCGGAAACAATCATCGTCTATACGCTGGGGCGCCTCGCATTGAAGTTGCCTGTCTTCAAGCGCATTAACATGGAAGGCTCGCGTCTATTGCTGCTGTTCGCGACGGTGGCCTATCTGTACAAGATCGCGGTCGGATTTTTGCTGGACGCGGTGGCGCCACAGTTCAAGCCCACGGATTTCTTCGCGTTCGGCTATCTCATCTCCACGCTGCTGTCCGTCAAGATGTACGGCAAACAGCTGACATGGCAGCTGGGCGCAACCACGTTGACCGCGTCGGTTGCCGGCCTGGTGATCGCCAACGTGGTTGGGCTGTTGCTGTCGCTCGGCACGCTCGACACCGGGGCACCGTCCGCCGCGTTTCGGCCAGTGGTCGATTCGCTATCCGCTTCGCCCGGATTCGTGCCGCGCATGGCTGAACTCAAACGCGAACTCTACCGTTTGCAGTCGACCGAACCCGACCCAGTGCGCGTGCTCGATGGCGATGCGCTGGTGGATGGCCTTCGGCGACTCTTGCGCTATCGCAGCGAACCGACGCCTGCGGTGCTGGCGGAGATTTCGCATGCATTGAGCCGCGCCGGTTATTCGCTGGAACGCAGGGGCGACTGGTTGGTCGTCGCCGACCGCACACCTGGCCGGAACAGCGGTTTCTACGCGGTCAATCTCACGCCGCGAAGCGGACTGATGATGAGCGTCCCGGCGCCGCTGGACGAACCCGGCGTGCTGGAAGCCGCGAGCCGGTTGGCCGAGAGCGGTGGTTACGCGATGCTGGCGGTGGCGGGCATGCGGATGTCGCGGCTCTCGGATGGCCGCAGCAATCCGTTGTCCGAACCACGCCTGCCGTTTTCGCGCATGCATGCCTTGGCGGACGAAGGTGTGGTGATGGTGCGCGGTGCGGCCAGACAGAATCAGGCGGTGCATGCGCGCCTGTGGGTGCAGGGAGGCGTACCCACAGGCTTGTCCACGCGATGGCTGCGGGAAGAGCTCGGCGACTATGAGGTGAAGTGGGCAAGGCGCGACACCGAAAACCGGCTGCGCGACGACAGCACGGTGCCGTTCATGGAACTGATGTTGAGCGGCCCGGCGCGTCTTCGCCTGCTCGCGCGCGGCACGCAGCCAGACGCCTATTCGGTCGCCAGCGGTACGCTGCGGATCGAAGGTTTCCTGTTCGAATGGCTTGTTCAGCGCAAAGGCGCGATCGCGGAGGCCGGCAGCACGCGCCCCACGGTGCCGACGCTGGGCGATCTGCGTTTTTTGCAGGAGGAAGTGATCGCGCCGATCCTCACCGTGGCTGCGGATTGGGACCAACACCACGACGAGGATGCGTTGCGTGCGATCGCAGCATCGGCGTCAAGTCTGGGCTATCAGTTGATCCTGTACCGGCAACGCAACACTGACGAGACGCATCTGATCCTGACTGAACCGAGCGAAGTCGGTGCGCGCGTCTGGCAACCGCACTTCTGGGGGACCTACGTGTTCAGAATGGGCGATGCCACGGATTACGCCATCGAAGTCCCGCGTCCATTGGAAGAACAGCAGTCGTTCGAGTACGGCACTACCCTGTATTCGCAACTGCGCGCGCGCAGCCTGTCGATTGCCGGCGCGCATTCCGCCGCGCGCGACGACGGTGCCGCCGACGTGCTGGCGCCGGACAACCGCATGACCGTCTTCAATGCCGCCCACCAGGCCTTGTTGCTGCGCGGGGAAGGCCGTTGGTTCCTGCAGGTACGCGGCCGTGCCGACCGCAATCCCGATGCGCCGGACGTGATCGCCGCGTTTGCCGGAATGCCGCCGGATGCCCGCGAGCGCGAGAAGGTTCACCAACTGCTGCGATCACTCGAACAGGCCAAAGCGAAAATTGCGATCGCCGGCAGCAGTACCGACAGCAGCCGCTATCGCGCCGGCAACGATCCGCAAGCGGTCGCAACACGCGATCTGCCACGGCAACGGTTCGTGACATTGTGGGTGGCGCCCTCGCTGCGCCAGGCCTATCGCTCGCCGCTGGGAGCGGATCCCGATGCCGCGTTGTTCGCCGACCTGGGCATCGCCACGGAAACCGTCGAACTCGCCTCCCGGATCGGCAAACGTCGCGCCAGCGCCTTCCCGTCCAAGGCCGATCGCGCGCTCGTGGACAGGTTCGTGACGACCCGCAACCTCGCTCTGCTGCTGGATGTGCAGCGTCGCGGCTGGACATTGCACCGCGTGGTCGATCCGAGCACCGGCGAAAGCCTGCTCGAGATGCACGACGCCACCGGGGCGTTGGCTGCGCTGCGCAGTCTGGACCCCGGCGCAGGCGGAACGCAGGCCTTGCCGCCGCCCCACAGCGCGCAAACGGATATCAACGACATCGCCAGTCGCTTCCTCGCCACCCGGCGCGCATGGTTGTTGCCGGAAACGGTGAAATAAAGGCTGGATGAGAACGCTCGGTCGCCTCCTGCTGTGGTTGTCCTTGTCGATGCTGGCGATTGCCTGTGTCGCCTGGATGCTTCCGACCTGGAAACGGGTGTCGGCACTCCAGGCCAGCAACGCCGACGAAAAACCGCTCGTCTTCTTTACTGCCGGCGACAGCGGGCAACTGCGCTTCAACGTCACCGGACATGGCGGATGGTTCGCCCTGTATCCCGTCTTGACCCTGAAAAGTGCGCCCTCGCCGGACTACCGTGTACGCCTCCGGGTATTGGATGGCAGCGACGGGCTGCTGCTGGAGGAAGTGCGCCATATCTCGCACCCCTCGCGGTTCTTCGAAGGCCCTGCGGACGGCAGAACGTCCTGGGGACAGCCGTTGCCGGTCCGCCGATCAGCGACGCAATGGCTCGATCTGAGCCCGTATCCCTCGGCCCATGCCGTCGAGGTGTCGGTGCTGCCTGAGCATGACGGAGCCGCGGAAGCTGACCGGCCTGTCCTGTACTGGCGCGGCTTCCTGGCGCGCAGCCTCGACGACCGCGAAGCGCAGGCCCGCTATCGCCAACTGTCGCCGCAGGCACGCGCCGAATTGAGCGAAGCATTCATCACCCCGCCGGGCTTGCTGCCGGAGGCGGTCCAGTTGGACCTGTCGCGGCGACGGCTGGAGCCGGCTCCGCCTCTGGGTGACCATCAGGAAGCGACGCTGTTCATGCGCAAGCCGCGCGACAAGGGCGAGGAAGAACATCGGACGGTGATACAGCGCGCGGGCTGGCCGATCGCCCCGGATTTGCCGGCGACGATGCACTTGAACGAAGCGACCGAAATCGAACTGGAAGCCTATGACCAGCAGGGTCGCCCCATGGCCGTGGGCATGGACTGGAGGGAGGGCGGTATCGAGCGACACCGCCCTTGGCCAGCGACGCCATCGGGACCGCCGGCACGTGCAGTGCTGCCCAAGGGCACGTTCGAATTCCACAGCGAACATCCCGGCGTGCTGCGCGTGCGCGGACACGCCGATGGAAGACTGCTGCTGCCGGACATGCTGCGGCTGCCTGTTTTCGGGATCGCCAAGGAGACTCCGCTGGATTACAGCGTGCATCCGTTGCCGGGTCGGCCGACCCGGGTACGACTGGATCTGCGCCCATTGGACGGCAATACGACATTCCGCCTCCTGTCCCGGTCCGGCGACGGGGCAAGCGTATCGAGCGCGGAACGCACGATTACCGCGCGCCGCTCCCGCTACGAACGCTTCGCCCGGGCCACAGATACCGCAGCACCGGCCGCGTCGAGCTGGGTCGTGGATCTGCCCGCGACCGCTGTTGGTTTCCGCCTCCAGAGCGATGCGCCTGCGCTGGTGACCGTCTATGTCGAAGGCGTCGGTCGCGGCCCGGCTGCCGGCACGGCACCGCGCTGGTTCAGCTTTCTGCCCGACAACCGCGACCGGTTGCAGCAACAGTTCATATTCAAACAACCGGACAGGTCGCCAGCGGCCCCGCGCGGAGCCGCCGACTCTGGCACGGCGCGGTTCGTGTTGATCAAACCCGAAGGCCTGGTGATGTCGCAGCTGTTCCTGATGCCCGAGGCATCCACTCCGGCAGCGGGCGACACCGAGCCGGGAATACCGGGCGGGCTGCGCAGCCTGGGTTCCGGCCCGCTGCGCATCTCGGTCGAACCCGGCCGCACGCCACGGCTTGCCTGGTTGGGCGCGCGCAAGACGCCAACCACGGCAAGCATCACCGTGGACGCGACCGTCGTCGCCATTCCGGTCGCAGGTGGGTCCGGTCTGGTTGGACTGCCACCGCTTGCGCCGGGCGTACATACGCTGCGCGTGAACGACGCCGCAGGCGCACGCTGGATGGTCAGTGGTGCCGCAGCCAGCGACTGGCGCCTGCGCAGACTCTGGTCACTGTCCGACCGGCAACCGTGGACGCTGCGCGTGCGCCGCGAAGGCCGCGGTCGCGAATCACTGCAACTACTGGTCTTTATGCCGCCCGGCGTGCAGTCGCCACGATTCACCGCCGAATTTCCAATCGACGGCAAGGCGGTCACCGTCGTTGCGGCCGAACGTGCGACAGCGTGGCGTCCGCCGACCGAAGCTTGGCCGATGTGGCAACGCGCCGACGCGTGGCGCGGGCCTGAGCGCTGGTCGATCGAAGTACCGGAGACGCTGCCGGCAGGACGCGATGTCCGGGTGCGCCTCCGCTGCAGCGGTTGCCGCGATATCCGTGCCCTGGCGTTTCGCATGAGCGAAGTGCCGGCAGCTCGACAATTGCACGTGCGCGCTGGCGAAAGGAACGAAGATGCACAGTGATCTTCGTAAAGCACGCCCATTCACGATGTCGTACGCGATGCTCGCATTCACCATGTTGCCGTCGGCCATGCTTACGTTCGCCATGCTTACATTCGCCACGATGCTTCCATCCCATGCCTCGACCCGGGACGAAAACAGCCGGAACAACGAAACCTCGCAGCAGCTGTCCGCTGCGGCGCGCTGGCTGCGTCGCGTACGGGCCGACCGCTACATCACACCGGATCCGGCATGGACGCGCATGTTCACGGGCGCGGTCCGGGCCGGCGTTGCGGGTGATGACGACACCTGGCACACGCTCGGTTTCGAGACCCGGCGGAGAGCAGGCGTGCTCTGGCTGCGCGAAACCACGCCGGCCACCGGCCACGGCGCCTATGCGCTGCGGGATAGCGGAACGCTGCTGCTGCAGGCACCGCATGCGGATACCGATCTGGGCACCGGTCAGATCGCGCTGAGTCTGTTCGAAGAAACCGATGCAGCCGCGCTCGCATTGAACAACGTGCGACGCGATATCGCGCCTGGCGCGGATCAGGCGCATTCCCCGGCGGGGCCATTCGTCGCGATGGCAACCGCACTGGTCAAAGCCTCACTGGGCAAACAAAAAGAGGCGATGCGCGTGGTGCAATTGCACGGTTTCTCCAGCGAGACCGCCGAACGTTTGGCGTTGTCCGCTGAAACGATTGTTGTGGGTGGCGGCAGCAGCGAGCACAACGCGAAACTTGCCGCCTGCCTACGCGAACACGGCATTCCGGCGCAGGCAACGGGCCCCAACACACGCGAGCTCGCCGGTCGGAGCAATGCGGTTGGCGCTGCACTGCAGCGCCTGGGAAAAGGCCGCTTCGTCCATCTGGAACTCGGCCCCGGCCAACGCGAACGGATGCTGAGCGACCCTGAAGCGCGTCGGAAACTCTCGAAATGCTTGTGAAACACGCACTGCCCACCGCGATTGCAGCGGCGCTGTGGCTCTGCCCGGTGCCCGCCCACGCTGCCGATCACATCGTCCTCGAATCCCGTCGGGACGGCGCGATGCCATCGTCGCGCATCAACGACGACCAGCTGTTCGTCAGCGAGGGCGGGGCGCTGTTTTTGGAGGCAACGCTGCAGGCAAGGTCGACGGCCCCACGGGGCATCGACGAGCCTCGCTGGTGGATGCGGATCGGCGACAGTCGCGGATTGCCGTCGCTACCGCCCGACATTCCACCGCGTCCACTCGCCAGCCCCTGGCAAACACCACTCCCGGGCGACGCGGCCGTGCGCAGGTCGCGTCCGGGTCGCGTCGATCATCCGCAGCGGATGACGGCAGACATCCCGGTCGAATTCGCTTTGGCAGACATCGAGATGGACGCGGCAGCAACAGATGTTGTCGTGGAAGTGATGCGCGACGCTGCCGTGCTGCCGCAGGCGGCGCGTCGCAGGACCGCCCTGGAGATTCAGGCCGATGACACCACGGTCTTCAGCGGCATGCCCGCGCTGCCGTCTGCTGCACGCCGTCCGTATCGGGTCGACGGCGAAGCGCATCTGCTTGAGCAGGTGGCGGAACTGCGTATCGCCGTTCCGGCCGGCACGCGTCGCCTGCGCGTACGAGGCGAGCCGGGCGCGTATATCCGCGTGCTCAAGGCGCTGACCGGCAGCCCTGTGCAGGTGCGCGACGCGGCATTGGCCGAGGTCGGATTCACGGCGCGCGATGACGAAACACCCGACGACACCTACCGGCGTGCGCTGTCTGTGCTACCTGCAGCGGCGGCACGTGCCCACGTGCTTCGGCATGGTTTCTTCGCGCCAGTCGCGCTCTCCGCCACAGGGGACGCCAACAGCACGCATCGCCTCGCCCAGTTGCGGCCGGTGCAGGCCGAAGACGAGACCGCCGCGTGGTACGGCGACGCCGCCGAGCTGGCCACACAGATGCCCGCCCCGACCGCACTCACCTGGCTGGCGTCCGGCAGCACGTTGACGCTACCGCAGGATCCTGGCCCCGAAACACCGCTGTATCGGATGAGTGTCGTCCATCCGGAAGGCGACGATGCACGCAGAATCGACCTGGCGATCCACGACGATCAGGACGATGCCAGCGCCTTGGCATTCGACCCAGCATTCGCGACCCGGCTTTCCGGTCATCGCACCGCGGAGGACGGTCTGCTGGCACGCCAGCAGGAAGACCATCCCGCCATCCCGGTCGTCGATGCGTCGCGCACGCACGTGCTGCTGCCGGAGGGCAGACGCATCGTTCGGATCGACAACCTGGATCGCGATCGTGGGCTGTGGATCGCCATCGAGCGGCACCGCCCGGCATCCGCTCCGATCGTGCGATTGACCGGCACGCCCGGATTGAACGCACTGGCGGACGCCCTGAAGCGCGACCTGCTCGGCGAGGCCGCGACGGATGGCCTGTCCGTTGCCGACGACCGCAGCACCGCAGTCGCCGCCAGACTGATCGCAGCCCGTCGCGCCACGTTCGAGGCCGACCGCTGTGCCAGCGTCGAGCCACCGCCCACACCGGTCGAAGCGGATGCCGCGCTCGCATTGGCCGAGCGCCTCGGCGATGAAGATCCCGTGCTGACGCGCTGCGCATTGGTCCGGTCCGTCGCGACGAGGGAGGCACCGTCTCCGCGTGCGTTGTCGGCCTTTCGCGCGTGGACCGAACAGCAGCGCCGCCCGGATCTGCTCAGCGGATTGCAGGCATCGCGCGCAGTCCGGACACAGACTGCGGACGACTGGCATGCCTTGGCTGATGCGCTGCGCGCGGAAGTCGAACCGGCGGCTGCCGATTGGGTCGACCGTATCGCTGCGCTGGCAGGTGGCGAACACCATGTAGAGACAGACCCGCGTGTCGTCGTGATACCGGAAGAAGGTCCCGACGCTGGCGAGCAATTGCCGCCCGACCAGAGTGCGGGTTCGCGCTGGCTCTCGCTGTCGTCCCGATTGCGGCCGGCCCTGCGCTGGGCCGCGACGCCGGACCAACCTTTGTCCTGGCAATTGCAGCAGGCCGGCGACCATGTGCTGGAGCTGCGCGCACGCGGCGGCCATGGCATCGTCTGGGTCCGGCTGGACTCCGGTACGCAGACGCGCTGGCTGGCCCTGCTGTCCGCGCAGACCGACGAGACCGGCGCGGCCGACACTACCGACACTACCGACACTACCGAGACGGGCCCGATGATCCGTGTCGCGCTGCGCGGCGGGGCGCCGGGAACGCGTCTGCGTCTCTCGCCGCTGGACGGCGACATCCTGGCCGACCTGAGCCGTACTTCGAACGTCGTGAATGCTGCGAACGCGGGCGCAGACAGCATCGCGACCAGTACGGTCACCGACGCCACCATCGTCGATGATCGCGAAGCCGAGTTGCGTCAGGTCGACGCCGGGGGCACCCGGCATCGCACGCTCCGGTTGAGGATCTCCCATCTGTCGCCGCCCAGTTCCATCGCTGCAGTGCCCAGCGCTGTGGAAGGCCTGTTTCCGGCGGATGATCTGTCCCCCGTGCTGACGCCAGCGGATGGCACGCTTCCGACCCGCGCGAGCTATCCGCATGACCCCGGGCAGGCCGTGCTCGAAGCGCTGTGGCTGCTGAGGATCGGTAGCGACGATGCAGTCGCCGCCGCCGGTTGGGCATTGCGCACCACAGCAGCAACGCTGTCGCCCGATCTGCAGCGGCTTCGCAACCGGCTGCGGGCGCAATTCCGCTGGCAACCGTACGAACAGATCGCCGCGAGTGGCGGGCAATGGCTGCGCCCGCTGGCGGACGGTCAATTGCGCTCGCCGGAATTCGTCGCGCGCAGCGCCTTGGGCGGCGAACTGCCGGCGGATGCGCTCGTGCTCATCCCTGGCCGTGAATGGCAGATCGACGGATTCGCGCCGAATCAGCGGGTACGTCTGGGCATGCGCCTGCATACCGCGCTGCCTGGCGCAGCGCTGCCGGTGCGCGTCGGCAAGCAGCGTTTCGTGTTCCGCAGCGGCCAGCCGCGTCGGCTGGACTTGCGCGCGGATGCCTCGGGAACGCTTGCGCTCACGCTCGGCGAGACGCTGCCAGCGACTTACCTGCGCGTTGACGTGCCTGAAGGCGCGGGTTTGCGCAGCCTCGACTCGGAGCCGTATCACCTGTCCTTGCCGGGCGCACCGCTGCGCATCCATAGCGAACGTCCGGCATTGCTGCTGGTGACCGAGTGGGACGGCAGCCGCGATGCCACCCGCCTGCAGTGGGTACAGGCCGGCGAAACCGAACTGGCCGCCCAACAACTACCCAATGCGGCGCTGCGGTTCGACGCGCTGACTGCTGTGCCGAGTGCGACTGCCGCACCGCCCACGCACCTCGGCGCTGCGGCCGGTGCGCAGCCGACCTCGCAGGCCGCTGCTCAAACCACTGACCAGACGTCGCCATCAACAACAGTGTCTGCACTGACGCCGGGTATCGGCCATTTGCCGGACGACCTGTGGCCGCGTACACCCGGTGCCTACGCTGGCGTATTCCAGCGCCGCGACCCCGACGATGCCGCCACCGACGGAGAACGCTTCGTCGAGATCGGCGCCCGTTGGCGCACCCGCAGCGAAGACGCGCGCTGGCGCGGTCGCCTCGACGTGTTCTCGCGCCACCACAGTCTTGGATTCGATGTCCTTGGCGCTGAAGCGTTGCTGGAATGGCGTCCGCAGGAATCGCCTTGGCAGATCGTGCTGGCGGCACAGTCCTTGTACCAGCCCGACGACCGCGTCGATGGCCAACGCCCGGCCTCGCTGCGGTTGCGCGCCGAAGCTGCCTACGACGTGGTCTACGACGACCGCTGGGAGTCGACGTTCGAGGCTGGCGCCATCGCGCACACTGCCACTATTAATAATGTCTCGCGTGCCGATGCCGCGCGATTGGACAGCGAACTGCAAAGCAGTTACCGCAGCGACCATCCGTTCCAGCCCTATTTGGGCTATCGGCTGCGCTGGCGCGCCGACTGGCGCGACACCTTGTCCGCGGGTCTGCGCCTGACCGGCAATACGCCGGGAGATCGTCCGTTCGACAACGCGCGCCTGGCACTCGACTGGTACCGCGTCGGTCCGCGCTGGGTCCACAGCGCATCGCTGGATTGGCGGCGTGCCTTCGTCGACGATGATCGCAGCCGTGGCTTCGACCGCGTCCGCATCGGTGGTTCGACGTCCCGTTACGCACTCGGTCCGGTCCACGGTTGGCGCCTGCGCCTCGAAGCCGCCTACGACCTGCGTGATCGCGCACCGGTCGCCAGCGTGCAGTTCGAATGGTTCCGCCACAACGGCCGAGGCATCGCCGATCTGCTTGCTTCTGAAGCACCGCTGCGCGGGGTGCTCGAACACGATCTGCATACGCCCTTGCGCGGAGAGGCGGCCCGATGAGCGAGCGTTTGAGCGCGACCTGGATCCGCGCATTGCTCGACCAGGATGTCCCGCCACTGTGGTGTCGACTGGATCGGCTGCAGGCCGAGCGCACGGTCGCCACCTACATGGCCTGGACCGGGCGGCGCGATATCGACGACACCATGATCGGCAGCGGCGGAAGGCGCATGGAGTTCGCCCGCTTCCTGCGCGAACGCTGCGAAGCCCTGAGCCGGAATTACGCCAGAATCGAATTGCGCTTCCGGCTGTTCCTCGAACAGTCGCAAGCGATCGAAGATCCCGGGACATTGCGAACGGCCATGCTCGCGGCTGCGGCAGATATTGGCGCATCGAGACGCCAATTGCGCGGCGATGCCAAAGCGTTTTCGCGTTGGATGGACCCCGATGCCCTGGCCGAACGAATTGATCGCCAGCGCGCCGACATCGAACGCGAACTGATGTTCGTGCTCGACCGGCTCGGCCGCATCTGCGCCGGACTGGCCAAGGGCACCGGGATGTCGGAATCGATCGATGTCTGGCAATCGCTCGGCCTGAAGCAGACGCTGCAGCCGCTGCTGGCGTTTCCGGGCCACGCCCGCGTGCGCGAAAACGCATTGCGCTGTGTCCGCCGCATCCTCTGCGCCGCGCCGCAGGACATGCAGGCCGAGCGCACGATGTTGCAGTTCGCCTACCGCACCGCACTGGACGTGCAGCAGCCGATCTGGATGCAGTTCGACGCACTGGAATTGATCGCGTATCGCGACCCGGCCCAAGTGCTGACGATCCTGCTGCGGCGCCTGGACGCCGACGCGCACCCGGACAATCTGTTCCTGCGTCGACGGGCACTGGACTACGGCCTGATCGCAGGCGACGAAGCGCTCGCGGAGCTATTGCCACGGCTGGCGGCCGACGCTTCGGATTACGTCCGTCAAGGCGTCGCCGAAGCGTTGCCGAAACTCCCGGCACACTGGGTTCGAGCGTTGGCGCCTGCGCTCACCCGCGATGCTGCACCGCCGGTTGCCGCCCAGGCTCTGCTTGTGCTGCCCATGCTTCTGGGAAGCAGGCTTCCGGAAAGCGGGCTGTCGAGACGCCAGGATGCGGCCGACCTCGCGACCTTCGCATTGGATCTGCTGCTGGATGCGCTTGCTCGCATCGACGGCGACGCCTTCACGATGCGCACTGCCTTGCTGGTCGCGGCGGAATGGCCGCTCGACGATGCCAATACGCCCGAAGTCGCCATCGCCAAACTGGAAGCGGGCCTGACTGCGCTGCATCAAACGCACCCCGCGACGATGCTGCGCCGCGCTGCCGCCGAAGCGCGGGAACGCTTGCGCGCGCGCGTCGCCGGCTGGCCGGTGCCGGAAGCGGTGGCTGCGCTGCCATTGGGCGAACGGCTTGATCTGCGTACCCACGATCTGCAAGGCGCTGGACAGCATGCCTCTGAGCAGCATGCCTCTGGGCAGCATGCCCCGGAGCCCCATTCCGAAGCAGATCCGCTGCGACTCGCCCGAGCGCTGTCGGTCGCGGCCCGGGAAAACTTCGGGTTCGATCTTGAAGCGCGCCCGCGTGGCTGGCGGATCGTGCGCGATTACCGCTGGGGCACGCGACTGTGGCGCTTCCTGCACGAGTCGCGTCATCCCTCCACCGACAAACGCCAGAGTTACTCGCATCTTCGGGGTCGAACCTATCGCGGCCTGCTCCACGTCCCGGCCGGCCGGGTCGCGGAAGTGTCGCGCACCAAGGTGCCGGGCGAGCCGCTGCATCTCTCCGAAGAAGGCGGCTGGCGCCCGTGGCTGCCGCTGCCGGATCAGGTGCTGTCGGCGCTCGACCAGGGTTGGCCGGCCAAACCGCTGCGGATCGTCACCGCCGAGGGCGTGACCTCGGTGGAGATCCCCGCGCCGCTCTTGGCCCGACTGCGGGCGAAATGGGCGATCAGCCGCGACTTCGCGCGGATCGCCGCCCTGCGCAACTGGACCACCGACAGCCCTTTCGGCCCAGAGGCCTACGCCGAAGCGCTGGCGGAGCACGGCATCCGGTTCGGCTTCGCACCGCATGCCGGCCTCAATGGCGACGACGACCCGTCCGACCCGCGCCTGACGCGCTTCTTCGCGACCGGCAGCGCAGCGGAAGCGGCAGCGCTGTCCGCATTCCCGGTCTTGGGCGAACATACCCGGGACTACGTGCAGTCCCTGTATCAGAACGATATTCCCCAGCTGGTCGCGTTCGTGTTGGCGCTCAGCGCATGGTTCTACGGCCAGCATCTGCATCTCAATCGGCTGTTCCGACGCGCCCGCAACGCCATCCCGCTGGTGATGGGCGGCTGGGGCACCCGTGGCAAGTCGGGTACGGAACGCCTGAAAGCCGGCGTGCTCGCCGGACTGGGCCTTACCGTCGTATCGAAGACCACCGGCTGCGAAGCGATGTTCCTGTATGGCCGCGCCAACCGGCCGCTCAGCGAGATGTTCCTGTTCCGTCCCTACGACAAGGCCACCATCTGGGAACAGGCCAACCTCACCCGGATCGCGGCTGCGCTGGGCGCGGATGCCTATTTGTGGGAGTGCATGGGCCTCAATCCGCGCTATGTGCGCATCCTGCAGCAGCGATGGATGCGCGACGACGTATCCACCATCACCAACTGTTTCCCGGACCACGAGGACATCCAGGGCCCCGCCGGCGTCGATCTGCCGCAGGTGATCTCCGAATTCGTCCCGACCGGGGGCAGGCTCTACACCAGCGAGGAAAACATGCGGCCCTATCTGGAGGCCGCCGCGCGCGAGCGCGGAACACCCTGCGCGAAGATCGACTGGCTCGAAGCCGGCCTGCTCACGAACGACATCCTCGATCGTTTCCCCTATCAGGAACATCCTTACAACGTCGCCCTGGTCACCCGGATGTATACCGATCTCGGCCTGCCGCGCGATGTCGTGCTGAAGGAAATGGCCGACCATGTCGTCGCCGACCTCGGGGTGCTGAAGATCTACCCAGAAGCGACCATCGATGGCCGTCGCATCGAATTCATCAACGGCATGTCCGCCAATGAGCGTCACGGCACGCTGAGCAACTGGCTGCGGACAGGAATGAACGCACACGCGCTGGATACCGACCCCGAGTTGTGGACCTGCACCGTGGTCAACAATCGCGCCGATCGCGTGGCGCGCAGTCAGGTGTTCGCCGCGATTCTGGTCAACGACATCGGTGCAGATCGTCATTTCCTGATCGGCGGCAACCTCGACGGCCTGCACCAGTTCATTCGCACGTCATTCGACGAATTCATGGGCAAATTCGACTGGAACGACACCAGCCGGGACCGGCGCGCCAGTCTCGATGCGCTCCTGCGCCGCTGGCGGATTCCGCGCAACGACAGCGAAGTCCTTGCCCGCCTGCGCGCCGCCTGCACAGGCCTCGGCGCATCGGCCGACCGCGATGCCGACAGCGAGACCTGGCTGGCGACCCTCACCAGTATCAAAATCCCCGACGCGCACATCGATGCCGTGCGCGCGCAGTACGCGCGTGACCGCGACGACGCGAAGGCGGCCGCCGATCTTTTCACCCGGATCCAGAGCGGGGCGGAAGTCCAGCCGACGCACATGAACGAGGTGCTGTGGGCACTGTTCTCCGCCCGGATTGTCACCGTCAGCGATTACTACACAAAGGGCAATGTCCTGATTCGCGATGTCGCCGCCGCCGCACCGCCCGGGCTGCGTATCCGTTGCATGGGTATCCAGAACATCAAGGGCACCGGTCTGGATTTCATCTATCGCTGGCAGGCCTGGGACCGGCACGCCAGACTCTGCGAACGGATCCGCGCACGCCAACCGGAAATCGCACTCGAGGCGGTCCGCACACTCGCCAGCTCCGTCGAGCTCGGCATTCTCGAATACGAACACATCGCCCGTGCTATCGCTGAAACCAGGGACAGCGCGATCGCGCAGAGCGACGAATTCCAGGCACACCTGCGGACCCTGGAACAGAATCGTCAAAGCGGCTACGCGAAAGTATTCGCGGCCGCAGAAAAGAAGGCCGAAAGCCGCTGGCGCCGCGCCATCGTCCCGAAGATCGAAAGAGTGATCGACGGCTTCGACGCCATCCGCCGAAGGCGAACCGCCAATCAGATCTATCGTGATCTGATCGACGGACGCATCAGCAGCCCAAAAGCGGTCCTGCTGCTGCAGGGCCTGAATCAGCGGCAAAAAGGCGGTTGGTTATGACGTCAAGGACCGCCGGCTTGCGGTGAACGAAGAAGAGGCTGAGCAGGCCCGAATGATCTTCCGCCGCTTCGTCGAGTTGTGCTCGATCCTGAAGTTCATGCAGGAAGTCCGCGCGCGGTTGGCGCAGCAAGACATGGACGACAAAGGCGGGCAAGGGCGCTGCCCGGCAAACTCCACGACAACAGTTCGATCCACGGCATGCTCCATTGCCGTACCTACTTGCGGCCGCGATTCCGGACGACCCCTTGCTGGACGGGGCCGGCTCAGTGACCTGCTGATCAACCTGCCAGTATTGTGGGGGCCGAAGCGGGCCGCCCTCGGCGAAACGCCTGTGCCTCCTCGGACCAGGTAAGCAGGCCGTGAGGGCAAGGTAGGCGTCCGGGCGCCACTGAAGAGACTTTTGCGGAGTTCGTAGGCTGCGGGGCTTGGCTCAATGCCTTGTCGATCAAGTCGCCGGTCTTGTGGGAACAGTCGCGGCTGGCGCTTTCTGCGATTCAATTCAAGTGATGCAAATCCGTGCTCGCCGTTCGTGCCAGCCGCCTCGGGTGCGTAAAGAGAGCGTTTGGATGCCGGTTGTTCAGGCACGACCAAATCCAATGCATATCTTCAAGCTCACGCTTGGCTGAATGCGAACAACGAAGCCCGGCACTTCCGGGCTTTTTTGTTGGACACTCAGCACCGTTTTTCCCACAGGATGTCCCTATGCGTCGTTTTGTTGCAGGAGCTTTTCTTTCCATTTCCCTCACGTCGGCGATGTTTCTTGTCGCATTGTCCGGCAATGTTTTCGCGCAGACGGCACCTGTCGATAGCGCTGCTCCGGTCGATCCGCCCAGCGTGCAGACTTCGAGTCCGCAGGATCTCGAAACCATCGTGATCGCTGGACGCTATCCTGGCCCGGGGCTGTGGAAAATACGCAAAGGAGACCATGTGTTGTGGATACTTGGATCGCAGTCGCCATTGCCCAAGCGCATGGACTGGGATTCGGCGAATGTCGAGCGCATCATCGCAGGCTCGCAGGAAGTATTGATGCCGCCCGCTGTGGAGATGGACGCGGATGTCGGTTTTTTTCGTGGATTGACGCTGTTGCCGTCGCTGTTCAAGGCGTTGAAGAATCCGGATGGAAAAACCCTCGGCGATGTATTGCCGGCGGTGCAATATGCGCGTTGGCAGGTGCTCAAGCAGCGCTACATCGGCAGCAATCGCAGCATCGAGGAATGGCGACCGATCTTCGCCGCAGTGGAACTGTACGAAAAGGCGATCGATCGCTCGGGAATGACCGAGAAGGACATCGTCTCCGATGTGATACGCAGGGCCGCCAAGAAGCATCGGGTCCATATCACCACGCCGAAGGTCGCCATCAAGATCAAGGACCCGAAGGCAGCGCTCAAGGCGTTCTCGAACGAAGCCATCGACGATCAGGAGTGCTTCCGCAAGACGCTCGATCGCATCGAAAGCGATCTTGGGACCATGATCCAGCGCGCCAACGCCTGGGCGGAAGGCGACATCGAAACGCTCCGGGCATTGCGCTACTCGAATCAGTTCAATGCCTGTTTCGCGGCGTTCAGCAGCAGCGCGATCGCACGCAAAGAGGGCATGCTGGATGTCGAAAAGCGGCTGACGGATATCTGGCTTGATGCCGCCGAAGCGGCATTGGCCAAGAACGCATCGTCGTTTGCCGTGCTGCCTGCCAGCCAACTGTTGCAGGCGGACGGTTACTTCGAGGCAATGGCGGCGAAAGGCTATGTGATCGAAGAGCCGTGAGGCGAGCCGAGCATTGAGTGCGAAAGGTTGCGCTCAGCCCGCCGCGCGTGCGGCGGGCTGGGCATTGACTGCAGGCCAGCGTTCGAGCACGGCGCTGCGAATGCCGTCGACATCGAGCCCTGCTTCGGCGAGCAGATATTCGCGACTGGCGTGATGCTGGAATTCGTCCGGCAAACCGAGGTGCAGGATCGGCATGGCGATATTCGCGTCTGCCAGCAGTTCGGCCACGCCCGAGCCCGCGCCGCCGGCAACGACATTGTCTTCGAGCGTGACGAAACCGTCGTGGGTCTTCGCCAGTTCGAGAATCAGCGCGCGGTCGAGCGGGCGCACGAAGCGCATGTTGACCACGGTGAGGCCAAGCTCTTCGCCGACCTTCTCGGCTGCAGGCACGATCGCGCCGAACGCAAGCAGCGCGACGCGCGCGCCGCTGCGGCGGACGTCGGCTTTGCCGATCGGCAGCGTGTCCAGCGTCGGCTGGATCGCAACGCCTGGGCCGGTACCTCGCGGGTAACGCACGGCGGCCGGACCCGCGTATTTGTGGCCGGTGCTGAGCATCTGCCGGCATTCGTTTTCGTCGGCAGGCGCCATCACCACCATGTTTGGCACGCAGCGCAGGAAGCTCAGATCGAGATTGCCGGCGTGGGTCGCGCCGTCCGGTCCGACCACGCCGCCGCGGTCGATCGCGAACAGCACATCGAGATTCTGGATCGCGACGTCGTGCACCAGTTGATCGTAACCGCGCTGCAGGAAGGTCGAATAGATCGCAACCACCGGTTTCGCGCCTTCGCAGGCCATGCCCGCAGCCAGCGTCACCGCATGCTGCTCGGCGATGGCGACGTCGAAATAGCGGTCGGGATATTCCTTGCTGAAACGCACCAGCCCCGAGCCTTCGCGCATCGCCGGCGTGATGCCGAGCAAGGTGTCGTCCGCAGCGGCCATGTCGCACAGCCAGTCGCCGAAGATGTCGGTGTAGGTCGGTTTCTTCGCGCCGGTTTTGGCGATGAGGCCTTTCTCGGGATCGAAGGGCGAGACCGCGTGATAGCCGATCTGGTCGCCTTCGGCCAGCTCGTAGCCTTTGCCCTTGGTGGTCATCACATGCAGCAACTGCGGACCCTTCATGGTCTTCAGTGTCTTCAGCGCCGCGACCACCGATTTGATGTCGTGGCCGTCGATCGGGCCGGTGTAGTGCAGGCCCATTTCCTCGAACAGCGTGGACGGCACGAACATGCCTTTCCAGTGTTCTTCCCAGCGGCGTACGAAGCGCGCGGTGCTGCTGGTGCGCTTGTCGCCGAGCAGTTTCTTGCCGCTTTCGCGGAGTGCGTTGAGCGTGCGGCTGCCGGTCATGCGCCCGAGCATCTTGGTGAGCCCGCCGACGTTCTCGCTGATCGACATCTGGTTGTCGTTGAGGATCACCAGCAGGTTGGGCTCGGAATCCATGCCGCCCGCGTGATTCAACGCCTCGTAGGCCATGCCGGCGGTCATCGCACCATCTCCGATCACCGCGACCATCCGACGGTCGCTGCCGTTGCGCGCGGCGGCGATCGCCATGCCCAGCGCGGCGGAGATCGATGTGGACGAATGGCCGACGCCGAAGGTGTCGTACTCGCTTTCCTCGCGCTTCGGAAACGGCGCCACGCCATCCTTCTGTTTGACCGTGTGGATGGTGTCGCGGCGGCCGGTGAGGATCTTGTGCGGGTAGGTCTGATGACCGACATCCCAGACGATGCGGTCGTTCGGCGTGTCGTAGAGATAGTGCAGGGCGACGGTGAGTTCGATCACGCCCAGTCCAGCGCCGAAATGGCCGCCGCTCTTGCCGACCGATTCGATCAGATAGGCGCGCAGCTCATCGGCGATGGCGGGCAGTTCATCTTCGTCGAACTGGCGCAGATCGGCCGGAAACTGGATGCGGGAGAGGCGCGGATAGCGCGCGCCGTCGATGGGAGAGTGGGAGGTTGAGACGACCATCCCGATATTGTCCTCCGTTCCCCCGCAGTGCGGCAAGGAAACCGCGCGACGCGGTTCAGCGCCCGCGCAGTCGATCCAGCAGACCGCCGGACTTTCCGGATTCCGGTGCGGCGGTGCCTTCGCCCACCTGCTCGGCGAAGCCGGTAGCGAGATTGGCATTGATGAAATCGACCACATCCGCCGCCGGCACGTTGCTGGCGGCGGTAATTTCGGCGACGGTCGATGGCCCTTTCATCATCGCGGTGGCGATACGGAAATGGCGCGGATATTCGCGCTCGGTTTCCGGCCATTTGCTGAGGACGAACCGCCCTTCGGGGTTGTAGCCCGGCAGGAGCCGGCCTTCACCGGCGAGCAGGCCGCCGAGCCACTGCAGACGCGACAGCGGCAGGGGCGCGCCCAGCTTGGCGATGGCGGCTTGCCAGGCTTGATCGTCGAGCTGCTCGAAATCGCGCAGGTCGACATTGGCGACGAAGTATTCGGCCAGCGGCTTGAGCGTGGATGGGCCGTGGTACTGGCGGTGACTGAAGTCGATGAGCAGCTCTGGCCCCTTTCCGCCCTGATAGCGCGCACGGCCGGTCAATGCGCCCGGACGCAGCCAATGCCCGAAAGCGGTATTGCGCATGCTCTGGGCAGCGGGCTCGTCAGGAAGCGAAGCCGGTTCGGCGACAACTGCCGCCGGTGCTGGCGCCACTGCGGGCGTAGGCGCGACCTCGGGCTGCTGCGCAACAGGTGGCTGCACAACAGGTGACGGAATGGGAGGCGCTTCGGGGGCAGCGGTTGCTGGCGGCGGAGCGACAATCGAGACAGAAGCTGGGGAGGGGGGCGGCGATTCCGGCACTGGCTCTGGTGCAGTTGCCGATGATGGTGCAGGTGCAGGAGGGCTTGCGGCCAACGGCGGCGGCGCGGGTACGGCGACCGGTGCCGGGACCGCTGCAGCGGCAGGGGGCGCTAGGGGCGTGCCGTCGATCTCGCCGAGGACAGTCGTCAGCTCGTGGGCATCGAACGGGCGCTGCAAAAGATAGTCGGCTTGGGTGCGTGGTGCCGATGTCAGGCCGATGACCTGTTTGCCGGCGGCATGCAGCCGAAGCCAGCTCATCGGGCCGTACATGCTGTCCATGTCGACGATCACGTAGTCGGCGTCGCCTTCACCCACCATTTTCCAGCGACCGGAGCCTCCGCTGACTTCACCGAAAGCCGCTTTCAAAGCAGTCTCAGTGGCTTGATCCATCCCTGTCAGGCCTAGTGTGAGCGACATGTTTTTCAGCCCGTTGCCATGAACCATGCAGTGTCACCAAGTGGGATTTTTCCGTCAACGCGCGTGATGCGGCGGTTTCTTACCTTCTGCGTCAGTTTACGGCGGCGATAGAGATCGAAGTCCGCAAGGAATGCGACGTTCACCGCTAAATCATGCGGCGATGGATGTTGCGGATCATTCGGTCGATGCGGTTTTAAAGACGTCATCCGGTCTGCGAAGCTGAGCGCCCGCCCTTCACGGGCGCCGATCGCGGCAGGAGCGATCACCCGATGGAGCGCCGGGCAGGTCTTGATGGCGTGGCGAAGATGGATTGCCACGGATCGCGCCACGATCAAACGAGGATCGAAGTGCCGCGCGGGTTCTTCGGCAGATGCGTTTTCAGGAACGCCATCTGATCCGCGAGGATGTTGCGGTTGCTCAGAATCAGGTGCTCGATCCAGCTTGGGCGATATGGCACCGCCAGCAACGGCATCGATGCCTGTTGCGGCGTGCGGCCGCCTTTGCGCGAATTGCAGTGGAAACAGGCCGATACCACGTTTTCCCAAGTATCCCGGCCGCCGCGCGAGAGCGGCATCACATGATCGCGGGTCAACAGTTGACGGCTGAAGTGCTTGCCGCAGTACAGGCACAGGTGCTGATCGCGCGCGAACAACGCCGGGTTGCTCAAGGCCGGGGTCGGGGCAAGCGCATGGCCGCGTGCGTGACCGCGCGCAGCGACGATGGGGTGCAGTTCGAGCACGCTGCGCTCGCCGCTGGCGCGACTGATGCCGCCGTGCACGCTGAGGCAGGGTTCGCCGAGCGTCCAGGCGACCGCGCCACGGGCATAGAGGCAGGCGGCGTCCTGCCAGCTGATCCAATTCAGAATGCGGCCGTGGGCATCCAGCGAAAGCAGGCGAATGGCGTCAAGCCGGGCGGGTGTCGCGCCGGCCGCGCGTTCGCAGTGAGAAGGTTCGAGCCGGGTTCCGTCGGCGACGGTAAGAACCGGGTCGCGATCGGCAACCCGGTGGAGGATCCTGTTCGGGGATGACCCCTCGAGGATCAGGCGCAACGCTGGTGTGTCGGCCTCCATATGGAGACCGAGCATACCCGCTTTCAGCGGCATTTGTCGCCGCCACCGGCAGGGCCGGCGGCCGGGGTGCGCTCAGTCGCCGAAGCCTTCGGCGGACAGGCCCATCAGCGAACCGGCCCCGCTCGCGATCGACTCGACATGCGTGCGCGTGCGCGGCAGCAGGCGGGCGAAGTAGAAGCGTGCGGTTTCGCGTTTCGCATCCTTGAACGCTTGCGGGTGCGAGGACGCATCCGCAGCGGCCACGCTGCGCGCCCACCAGTAGGCCAGCGTCACGTAACCCGAATAAAACAGGTAGTCCCACGCAGCGGCGCCGATTTCGTCGGGGTTGCCGGCGGCGCGACGGCCGATCATCTGCGTCACCTCCTGCCATTCCTGCGCACGCGCGCGCAATGGCGCGACGAATTCATCGAGCGCCTCGTTGCCGGCTTGCTCCGCACAGAACGCTTCGATCATGCCGAGAAACACTTTCAGGCCTTCGCCTTTGAGCTGCATCACTTTGCGGCCCATCAGATCCAGCGCCTGGATGCCGGTGGTGCCTTCGTACATCGTGGTGATGCGCGCGTCGCGCGCGAGCTGCTCCATGCCCCATTCCTGGATGTAACCGTGGCCGCCGAAGCACTGCTGGGCGTGATACGTGCATTCGATCGCCCATTCGGTCAGGCAGGCTTTGACGATCGGGGTGAGGAACCCCAGCAGCGCGTCGGCCTGCGCGCGTTCGGCCTCGTCCTTGCCGTGATCGACGATATCCAGCAGCAGACCCGCCTGGAAGCCGAGCAGACGGCCGCCTTCGATCAGCGCCTTCTGGGTCAGCAGCATGCGCCGCACGTCGGGGTGGACGATGATCGGATCGGCGGGTTTTTCCGGGAATTTCGCGCCGGACAGCGCGCGCATCTGCAGACGTTCGCGGGCATAGCGCAATGCATTCTGATAGGCGCGTTCCGACAAGCCGAGGCCCTGCAGACCGACCGACAGGCGCGCACCATTCATCATGGTGAACATCGCCATCAGGCCCTTGTGCGGCTGGCCGATCAACGTGCCCGCAGCGCCGTCGAAATTCATCACGCAGGTGGCCGAACCATGGATGCCCATCTTGTGTTCGATCGCGCCGCAGCGCACGGCATTCGGCTCGCCGAGCGAGCCGTCCGGATTCACCTTGAACTTGGGGACGATGAACATCGAGATGCCCTTGCTGCCGGCAGGCGCGTCCGGCAGGCGCGCCAGCACCAGATGCACGATGTTTTCGGTGAGGTCGTGATCGCCGGCAGTGATGAAGATCTTGGTGCCGGTGATGGTGTAGTAGCCGTCCGGATGCGGTTCGGCGCGGGTCTTGAGCAGGCCGAGATCGCTGCCGCAGTGCGGTTCGGTCAGGCACATGGTGCCGGTCCAGCGGCCTTCCACCATCGGCGCGAGAAACGCCTGCTTCTGCCAGTCTTCGCCGTGGTGCAGCAACGCCTCGGTGGCGCCGTGCGACAGCAGCGGGAAATTGCCCCAGGCCAGGTTCGCGGCGTGGATCATTTCCTTCATCGCGGTACCGAGGGTGTGCGGCATGCCCTGGCCGCCGTATTCGACCGGCGATTCCAGGCCGGTCCAGCCGCCCTCGGCGAACTGCGCATAGGCTTCCTTGAAGCCGGGCGGGGTGGCGACCTTGCCGGTCGCCTTGTCGTAGGTGGCGCCATGGGTGTCGCCGATGCGGTTGAGCGGCGCGATCACGGTTTCGGCGAAACGCGCGCTTTCTTCCAGCACCGCATCGATCAGTTCACGATTGGCGTCCGCGAAGCCGAGGTTCGAGAAGGTGCGCTCGCTGTCGAGCACGTCGAACAGCGCGAAACGGATATCGGCGAGGGGTGCTTTGTAGATGCTCATGGGATTCTGGTAAGGATTGGAAGAAGGAAATGGGGAATGCAGGACGAAAGCGCTACGCATGCCGACGCGTGGTCGGCGGCTGCGGCGTCGGTGTTTCGCGCGCTCAGCGCATCACGCCGGGAAGTCCCGGCACCGGGCTCAGCACGCTGTTGCGTTTGACCTTGTAGTCGCGCGCCTTGTGGTCTTCGGCGGCGGCGCTGATCTTGCCTTCAAGGCTGTAGTCCAGGCTGCGGCGATCGGCGAGGGCGTCGGCGATGACGATCCGCGCCGCTGCGGTGGGCGTGAACGTGACGTTGGCGACGTCCGCCGATTCGGAGCCTACCGTCAACGCGGGTTCTGCCTGCAATTCGCCGGCAACTTCGGTGCCCGCGCGTAGCGTCATCGTGATGCGCTCGAAGCGCATCGGCACATTGCTGAAATTCTGCAGCCGCAGCGCAACAGTCCATCGCCCGTCGGTGCCGACGCTCAGTTGCTGGATGCTGGCGGTGGGCTCGGAGACGCGCCGCACCGGGCCGGTGACACAGCCGGACAGCGCCAGGAGGCATGCGGCTGCCGTGATCGCCGCACTCAATCGCATCGCCCATCGTTGCCGCATCGCGTGCTCCAGAGACATTCGGGACCGCAATACTAGCGCGCCTCCATGCGCGACCGTACGTCCGGGCGGGTCGCGCCCGGACGACGGGTCATCGGGCGTTGCGGCGGTGCGATCAGCGCAGCGGTGCGCTGACGATCAAAGTGTCGAGCTCGTAACCCATCGCGGTCGCCTGGGCTTTCAATTCCTCGAACTGGGCCCTGGACATGTCGGGGGTGCGCGACAGGATCCAGAGGTATTCGCGCCCGGGTTCGCCGACGACGGCCCATTGGTAGTCGGGATCGAGCGCGATCACCCAGTAATCGGCCCAGGTCAGCGGTAGCCAGGACAGCCAGTCCGGTGCGAACCGTACCTCCAGCCGGCTCGGATGGTCGGGGTCTCGCTGGGCGATGCCCTCCACCTCGTCGATATCGCCGTCCTTGTTGCGACAGCGGTTCTTCACCCCGACCAGGTCGTCGTCGCGCAGGGTGTACTGGGCGGTGATCTCCGAGGCGCATTTGCGCTGGAAGAACATCGGCAACCTGGCGATTTCGTGCCACTGGCCGGCGTAACGGGTGATGTCGAGCGTTTCGACCGAGGTCACCTCGGCGGCGCTGGCAGGGATTGCCAATGCGGCGGACAGCAGCAGTGCGGACAGAGTGGATACGGCAAAAACCCGCGCCGATCGGAACTGTCTGGCTGAAACCCGTTTGGATGAAATCAAGTCAAACCGACCCATGCGACCCCCTGCGATACGCAGCCCGGATTCGGGCGCGCCGATCTTAGCGCGGTTCGCGTAAAGGGGGCGTTGGTCCAGGCTGAGCACTCCGCGCGCAGGTTCGAGGCGCTCTGGCGTGGGTGGATCCCAGCCTTCATCCCGATCGCGCCGAAGCCTGTTTGAAGTATCGCCATGCGAATGCAGGGTTGCGTCATCTTGCGGGCAGCCGCGGCCGAACCGCGGTGGCGCGCGAATCCAACTGTTGCATGTCGAAGCAACGAGCAACGGCATCGAGTACCGAAAAGGGCCACAGGGTGGGCTTCATGCCCACCACCGGGAAGATTGAATATTGATGCCAAACAGTTTTCTTGTGCGCGGCACAACTGCGGTCATTGTTCGCAGCGACGGATACATTGCGATGGTTATAAAGCCCACCCTGCGAGCTTTACCGGATCGCCGTGTCGGTCAGTGCCATGGGGGCAACTCGTCGCGGGAGAGGGTTGGTTGCCCCCAGCGTTGCCCCCGGTCGCCCCCGGATTGCGATACCCCGCATCGGACAGCATCGGCCACAAAAAAGGCCAGAACCCTTGATTCAAGTGGGGTTTCTGGCCTTGTCTGGACTGCTGTCGCGCCGCGAATGGTGGCCGAGGACGGAATCGAACCGCCGACACGGGGATTTTCAATCCCCTGCTCTACCAACTGAGCTACTCGGCCACTTGCGAGCGCGGAATGATACGGGGGCCGGTCGTGAAGGGCAAGCCGGCCGGGCGCTGAATGCCGGGGTCACGGGGCTTGCGCCTGCCGGCCGGAGGCGGATCATCCTGATCAGCCGTTCCCAATCGACCATCGACCGTCCGAGATCCTCATGAAACGCTCGACACTGCTCCTTTCAGCCTTGTTCCTGGTAGCGGCATCGAGCGGTTGCGCAAGCAGCGGCGGATTGCGCGACGCCGAACGTCTGACGCTGTATCGCACCCATGCAGGCGAACCGGTCGACAGCATCCAGTACACCGGTCATTACAACGGTTGGACGCCACTGGGCGATGGCGTGTTCGCGCTGTGGACGCGACCGAGCCAGGCTTGGCTGGTGGAGCTGTATTCGCCCTGCAACGAGATCGAGTATGCCGATACCATCGGTTTCCGCGACACCAACGGCCGGTTGAGCGCGCGTTTCGACCAGGTCTACGTGGGCAGTCACAGCCTCATTCCGATCTCGTGCACGATCAAGGAAATCCGCCCGCTGGACGTGAAAGCGATCCGTGCCGCCGAGAAAGATGCGCGCGGCAAGCGTCAGATCGACGACTCTCCTGTCGCGCCGGTTCCGGAAGCGCCTGCTTCGGGCACGTAACCCGCAGGCTTTTCGGCGCCGCCGGAGAAGAGGAATTTCTCCATTTCGCCCTGCAGCATTTTCCGGTGCTCGGGGTTCATCGGCGACAGCCGGTTTTCGTTGATCAGCATGGTCTGGTGCGCCAGCCATTTGGCCCAAGCGCCCTTGCCGATGCGCGTGAAGACGCGCTGACCGAGTTCGCCGGGCCATGGCGCGAAATCCAGGCCGTCGGTCTCGCGTTGTTCGTATTCGCAGAACACAGTGCGGGGCATGATCGGGATCCGGGTGTGAGTGAAGGGGTCAGATCGATGTGGCGTGCAGCAGGGTGCGGATCGGAGCGGGGATGCCGAGCGTCGCGAGCGCGTCGCACGCGAACCAGCGCAGCGCCTCATTGTCGTGGATGCGGGCGTGCAGTGCGAGGTCCCGCCACGCCAGCGGATGCATCAGCAATCGATAGTGGGTGAAACCGTGGTGGATCTCGTCGAGCGCCGACCCATCGTCATACTCGCCATCGATGTGATGTTCGAACCAGACGCGCGCGCTGTCGTGATCGGCGGCCTCGGGCAGCGACCACAGCGACGCCCAGATGCCGGCGGGTGGGCGTCGCTGCAGCAGCACGCGGCCTTCGTCGTCGCGGATCAGCAGCATGACCGCCTTGCGCTCCGGCAGCGGTTTTCCGGGCTTCGATGTCGGCAGTTCGGCGACGCGACCGTCGCGCAGCGCGATGCAGTCGAGTTGCAGCGGGCAAAGGATGCAGGCGGGGTCGTGGCGAGTGCAGAGGGTCGCGCCGAAATCCATCTGCGCCTGGGTGTAATCGGCGAGACGTTCGGCCGGCAGCAGCGATTCCGCGATCGCCCACAGCGTTTTTTCGTTCGCCGGGGTGCCCGGCCAGCCTTCGATGCCGAACACCCGCGAAAGCACGCGTTTGACGTTGCCATCGAGGATCGCGTGCGGATCGCCCCAGGCCTGCGACAGGATCGCGCCGGCAGTGCTGCGGCCGATCCCGGGCAGCGCGATCAGCAAATCGATGTCGCGCGGAAGCTCGCCTTCGTGCAGTTCGACGCAGCGTTTTGCGGCTGCGTGCAGGTTGCGGGCGCGGGCGTAGTAACCCAGCCCCGACCATAGCGCCATGACCTCGTCCCCGGATGCCGCCGCCAGCGCGCGCAGATCGGGCAGGGCGGCAACGAACCGTTCGAAGTACGGAATCACCACCCGCACCTGGGTCTGCTGCAGCATGATTTCCGACAGCCACACCCGGTACGGCGTGCGCGGATGCTGCCACGGCAGATCGTGACGACCGGAGACATCGAACCATGCGAGCAGGGCGGGCGCGTAGCGTGCGCTGTCGATCACGGCGCCGGCACGTCTTCGTCACCCAAAACGACATCCACGCCTTCCAGCGTGGCGCCCGAGATATCCAGCTGTGGTGAGCGCAGGTGGCCATCGAGCGGTGGCAGCGGCGAGCCGCCGGATTGATCGATCCAGCCGAGCACGTCGTACAGGCGGAAGCGGCCGTCGAACGCGGTGGCGTCGCGCTTCACCTGCAGACCGGCGATGCCCGAGAGATCCGATTGGCCGGTGTAGCGCAGCGCGAACGGCAGCGGTGAGGTCGAGTTCGACACCGGCGCGGGCAACGCTGGCCACGCGTCCGGCCATTGCGGCAATGCGCCATCGAGTTCGATCACCAGCCGCCGGCCCAGCGCAAGCGCGCCGTGGGCATCGAAGTCCGGCATCGGCGATTCGCCGCGCAGCGCGACGCCGACCGGCGCCAGTACCCACGTGGTCTGGTCGAAACGCAGCGGGCCGTGCAGCCCGAGCGAGAACGGCAGGCGGGTATCGCCGGATTCGTAGCGCGCGGAGACGCCGAGTTTCGCCGGCACCACCGCCAGTTCCTTTCCGCGCTGATGCAGCGGGCCGGAGAATTGGACCGTCGCCGCCAGCCGCCAGTCGCCGCGTTCGATGGTCAGTGGGCCGAACACTGCGACGCCAGCGTCGTTCGCGGGTTTGGTCAGCGCGACCGCGAGATCGAACGGGATCGTGGTCGATGCATCGACGTAACGTCCCCGGACGCGGGCCTCGACCGGCTTCTGCGGATGCAGCGATGGCAGCGCCAGGGTGACGCCTTCGATCCGCCAGTCGCCATTGTCGATGCGGCCATCGACAATCCGTAGACCGTCGGTCAGCGTCGGAATCTTCGTTGCTTCGCTTGGTGGACGCTTCGCCAGCCATGCCTGCAGTGCGGGCAGGTCCAGCACCGGCGCATCCAGTTCGATCCGCTTGATCACCGCATCCTTGCCGCTGTTGCGCAGCGTCGACCACGGCAATGCCAGCAGCACGCGCTCGGCGCGCAGGATCGCGTTCTTCGCGCCGGGTTCGCGCGCGACGAGCTTGCGCACGATCAGCTGCGGTTCGCCGCGCAGCCGCGCTTCGGCGCTGCCATCGGCGGTGATTTCAAGCCCGAGACGCTTGCCGGCGCGATCGAGGATCAGCGGCACAAGTTGTTGGGGCTGCAACAGCCAGGTCGCGAGCAGCGACAGCAACAACAGGAGAATGCCGAGCACCAGCAGTCTTCGCAGCCAACGGCGTCTGCGCCGCGTCGGCGGGGCGTCGTTGGCTGTGCTCGCGGACATGCGTTCGACCGGCGCTTATGCGCCGAGCGCTTCGGGCAAAAGAGCGTCGACGAAGGCTTCGGCGTCGAACACGCGCAGATCCTCGGAGCGTTCGCCGATGCCCGCGAAGCGGATCGGAATGCCGAACTCGCGCGCCAGCGCGAACACCACGCCGCCCTTGGCGGTGCCGTCGAGCTTGGTCACGACCAGGCCGGTGACACCCGCCGAGGCGTGGAACTGGCGCAGTTGCGACAGTGCGTTCTGGCCGGTGGTGCCGTCGATCACCATCAACACTTCATGCGGCGCGGTCTCGTCGATCTTGCCGAGCACGCGCTTGATCTTGCCCAGTTCGGCCATCAAGCCCTGCTGGGTGTGCAGGCGCCCGGCGGTGTCGGCGATCAGGACTTCGGTGCCGCGCGCCTTGGCGGCCTGCAGCGCGTCGAACGCGACCGATGCGGCATCGGCGTTCTGGCCCTGTGCGATCACGGTGACGCCGTTGCGTTCGCCCCACGACTGCAATTGCGCGACGGCGGCGGCGCGGAAGGTGTCGCCAGCGGCCAGCATCAGCGTGCGGCCTTCGGCCTTGAAGCGGTGCGCGAGCTTGCCGATGGTGGTGGTCTTGCCGACGCCGTTGACGCCGACGGTGAGGATCACGAAGGGTTTTGCACTGCGGTCGATCACCAGCGGCTTCGCTACCGGCGCGAGCATCGCGATCAGGTCGGCCCTCAGCGCCGTGAGCAGCGCCTGCGCGTCGGCGAATTCGCGCGATTTCATCCGCTTGCGCAGCGATTCGATCAATTGGGTGGTGGCGGCCACGCCGACATCGGCGGTGAGCAGCGCGGTTTCGATCTCATCGAGCAGATCGTCGTCGAGCTTCGGGTTGCGCGAGAACAGGCCGCCGAAGCTGCGCGCGAAGGCGCTGTTGCGCAGGCGGTCGCGCCAACCGGGTTTGCCGGGCGCCGCCGGAGCGGCTTCCGTGTGTGGCGTGGTCGATGTTTCCAGAGTCGTTTCGACTGGAATGCTTTCACTGATTGCCGGTTCTGCGGCAGCTTCCGCAGCAGTTCCTGCAGTCGCTTCGACGATCGGGTCCGCGGACGGTGCGATGTCGACGGTCGCGTCGGCCTGCGGCGCTTCGGTCGTGGGCGTCGTGTCGGTCGCGGCAGGCGGTTTCTTTCGGCGGAAGAAAGGAATCATCGAGAGTCGAAGAGTAGGCGATGCGAATCGCGGAGATGGGCGGCACAATGCGCGGCATGTTACCACCCATGCTTTTATCGCCTGAGCGCCGGCACGCCCGATGAACCGCCGCATTACGAAACCGGCATCGACCCGTGCGCCGGGCGTCGTCCGCATCATCGGCGGCGATTGGCGCGGAACCCGGCTGCCGGTGGCCGACCGCGACGGTCTGCGTCCCACCGCCGACCGTGTCCGCGAAACCCTGTTCAAC
>JBAQRU010000388.1:0-2120 GCA_049296025.1 Lysobacteraceae bacterium
GCCTTCGGGTGCGGATTCGGCGGCTTTGATCGCTGCGGCGGCGGTCGCGCCTGCGGAAATGCCGACGAAGATGCCTTCTTCGGTCGCGAGGCGACGCGAGGTGTCGCGGGCGAGCACGTCGTCGATCGGAATGATCTCGTCGGCGATCGTGCGGTTGAGCACGCTGGGCAGGAAGTCCGGGGTCCAACCCTGGATCTTGTGCGGCTTCCACTCCTGGCCCGACAGCAGTGCCGCGCCCGCAGGTTCGGTGCTGATGATTTTGATGTTGGGTCGCGCGAGTTTCAGCACTTCGCCAGCGCCGGTGATCGTGCCGCCGGTGCCCCAGCCGCTGACGAAATAGTCGAGGCGTTTGCCGGCGAAATCCTGGAGGATTTCCGGGCCGGTGGTGCTGCGGTGATATGCGGGATTGGCTTCGTTCTCGAACTGGCTGGCGAGAAACCAGCCGTGTTTTTCGGCCAGCTCCCTGGCCTTGCGGACCATGCCGCTGCCGCGTTCGGCGGCGGGCGTGAGAATGACTTTCGCACCGTAGGCGCGCATGAGTTTGCGACGTTCGACCGAGAAGGTTTCGGTCATGACAGCGACGAACTTGTAGCCGCGTGCCGCCGCGACCATCGCCAGTGCGACGCCGGTGTTGCCCGAGGTCGCTTCGACGATGGTCTGTCCCGGTTTCAAAGCGCCGCGGCGCTCGGCATCGAGCACGATCGCCAGCGCGAGACGGTCCTTGACCGAGCCGCCGGGATTGAACGATTCGACTTTGGCATAGAGCGTGACGTGCTTCGGCGCGACGCGATGCAGTTTGACGATGGGCGTGCGGCCGATGGTGTCGAGGATATTGTCGTAGAGAGCCATGGGAAATTCCTGGGTCGAATCGGGTTCTGGAATGGATCGGTATCTGAAATCGTACGTGTGACATCGAACGTGCTGCGATGACGGCGTCGGTCATCGACATCGAAAATGAATGGATCTGCGCGTTTTCATGCCGCCTCCGCGAGCGCGTGCGCTGCTGTGTCGATCGCGATGCCTGCCGGGGCGCCGAGCGGCGCAGCGCCGAACCAGTGCAACTGCGCGGCGAGCGCGGCGACTTCACCGACGAACAGCAGCGCGGGCGAGCGCACATCGTGACGGCATGCGAGGGCGGGGAGATCGTCGAGCGTGCCGACCACTACGCGCTGTTCGGCGCGCGAGCCGTTTTCGACCAGTGCGCAGGGGGTGGACGCCGCGCGGCCGTGCGCGATCAGGCGTGCGCGCACGCGTTCGAGTCCGGAGACGCCCATGTAGAACGCGAGCGTTTGCCGCTCGCGCGCGAAACCGGCCCAGTCGAGGCCGTCGTCTTCGGCTTTGGCGTGCGCGGTGACGAAGCGCACCGACTGCGCGTGATCGCGATGAGTGAGCGGAATGCCGGCGTACGCGGCGCAGGCCAGCGCGGCGGTGATGCCGGGCACGACTTCGTAGCCGATGCCGTGCGCGCGCAGGAATTCGAGTTCTTCGCCGCCGCGGCCGAAGATGAAACCGTCGCCGCCCTTCAATCGCACCACGCGCTTTCCGGCGTGCGCGTGTTCGAGCATCAGCGCGTGGATCTGTTCCTGCGGGACATGGTGACGCCCGGCTTCCTTGCCGACCTCGATGCGCTCGGCATCGCGACGCGCGAGATCGAGCACCTCGGCGCTGACCAGACGATCGTGCAGGATTACATCGGCCTCGTTGAGCAGGCGCAGGCCGCGCAGGGTGAGCAGGCCGGCGTCGCCGGGGCCCGCGCCGACCAGTGCGACGCGGCCCTCGGCGGTGGTGTTGGTCGAGTCATCGATCAAGGCCAGCAGCACATGTTCGGCGGACGCGCTGTCGCCACGACGGAGCATGCTCTGGATGTCGCTGCGCATGACCGCGTCGAAGAAACGGCGGCGTGCGCCGGTATCGGGAATCCTTGCGCGGATTCGCCGACGATGTTCGACCAGCAGATGGCCGAGTGTCCCCAGCGACGCATCGAGTTCGGTTTCCAGACGTTCGCGCAGATGCCGCGCCAGCATCGGTGCGCCGCCGCCGCTGGAGATCGCGATCTGCAGCGGACCGCGCTCGATCCTTGCGGGGACCTGGAAGCTGCACAGCGGCGCATCGTCGACCAC
>JBAQRU010000389.1:0-3233 GCA_049296025.1 Lysobacteraceae bacterium
GCGTAATGCCGCTGCTGCCGCATTGGCCGAAGAAACCGGCGCGCACCTGGTGCACCCTTTCGACGACGCGCACGTGATCGCCGGTCAGGGGACGGTCGCGCTGGAGTTCCTGCGCAGCGAACCCGAACTCGACGCGCTGCTGACCCCGGTCGGCGGCGGCGGCCTGCTCTCGGGCTGTGCATTGGCCGCGCGCACGCTGCGGCCCAAACTGGAAATTTTGGGCGCGGAGCCCACGGGCGCGGCGGATGCGCATGCTTCGCTGCGCGAAGGCCGCTGCATCACCGACATGGTCGCGAACACGATCTGCGATGGCCTGCGCGGGCAGCTCGCGCCGCGTACGCTGGCGCTGTTGCGGCGCCATATCGACGGCATCCTCATCGTCGACGACAGCGCGGTGATCGAAGCGATGCGGCTGCTGTGGGAGCGGCTGAAGCTGGTGGTCGAACCCTCCGGCGCGATTACCTTGGCGGCCGTACTGCGCAATCGCGAACACTTCGCCGGGCGCCGGGTCGGCATCGTGATCTCCGGCGGCAATGTCGATCTCGAAACCCTGCCGTGGCAGGCGCACGCCTCGTGACCCGCCATGCGCCGCCGCCGTTGATTCAACGCGCGACCGGAAAACGTCGCAAGCGACGCGGCGTGTTCCGCTGGCTGCGGCGGCTGTTGTTGCTCGTGGTGCTGTGGCTGTGCGGCGTCGCGGCGTACATCGTGTATGTCGGTACGCGCGACGAAGCCGCCAGCGACGAGGTGCGTGCCGATGCGATCATCGTGCTCGGTGCCGCCGCCTACGACGCGCGGCCGTCACCGGTGTTCGAGGAGCGTATCCGCCACGGCATCGATCTCCACAAGCGCGAGCGTGCGCCGATCCTGATCTTCACCGGCGGCTTCGGCGGCAAGGGCGCGCGTTTCTCCGAATCGCAGGTCGGGCGCCGCTACGCATTGCACGACGGCGTGGCCGATCGCGCGATCCTGATCGAAACCGTCTCGCGCAACACCCGCGAGAACCTCAGCGAAGCCGCGCGGCTCATGGGCAAACGCAAACTGCGGCGCGCGATCGTTGTCAGCGACCCGCTGCACATGTCGCGCGCACTGCGGATCTGCCGCAGCGTCGGCATCGTCTGTCTGGGCTCGCCCACACCGACCAGCCGCTTCCGCAGCTTCGACACGCGCTGGCGCTTCCTGCTCAACGAAGTCTATTTCTTCCATCGCGACCTGTTCGTGCGCCAGCATTGACGCGCACCCGAAGGAGCTTTCCATGATCATCGACCGCACCCGCGCCCACGACCGCGCCACCACGCTCATCCTCGACTACTACGCCGCCTTCAATCGCGGCGACTGGGCCGCGATGCTGGCGCTGCTCACCGACGATGTGGCCCACGATCTCAATCAGGGCCCGCGCGAAACCGGCCGCGATGCCTTCACCGCGTTTCTCGCGCGCATGGATCGCAGCTATCGCGAACAGTTGCGCGACATCGTGGTCATGGCTGCGCCCGACGGCGTGCGCGCCGCCGCTGAATATGTGGTGCACGGCGAATACCTGATTGCCGATGAAGGCCTGCCGCCCGCACACGGGCAACGCTACGTGTTGCCGGGCGGCGCGTTCTTCGATATCCGCGACGGAAAAATCGCGCGGGTGACGAATTACTACAATCTTGAGGATTGGATTGCGCAGGTGAAGTGAAGCGCAACTTCCATCACTTTTTCGCATCGATTCCGCCTCATGCGTGCGCCAAGGCGCACGCCATATCGGAATTCCGGCATCCCGTAGGGCGTGCTCAAGCACGCCGCAAGGCTGCGGCCAGCCAATGCGGATCAGCGCATCAACTTCACGCTCTTGATGAAAAGGAGCTCTTCGTCTTCGGATGGGCCGGCGATGCGACCATCGTTGGGTTCGCGCTTCACCACGATCCGCACTTTGCGGCCCATCATCTTCGGCTTGAGGTGGAATACTACGTCTTCGTCTGCGACGAACCAGTTCCCGCACTGGCGGTTGCAGTAAGCCGAGACTGTCTTTGAAGAAGACACTTTCACTTCGATCCGCATGTCGTCGACGCCTCCGCCGTCCACGATGTTTCCCTCATAGATCTGCGCGCAGGCCAGCAGAGGGAACGCAAGCAGCGACAGCAGGGCGAAAGCGAACGGGTTTTTCTGGTGGTTCAATTCAAGAAATCCTTCAAGGGTTGCAGGTCAAGCCATCGAATATGGATCGCAGTCACTCGATCCTGCGCCTTACCGGTATCCCGCTCGCCGGAAACCGCGCCACATCGTGCCCACCTTCTCGGATCGGCGCGCCGTGTTCCGGCGCCCACGCCAGCGCGGAGATGATTTCCCAGGTCGCGGGCAGGCGACCGGCATCGCGAAACTTTTCGTAAGCGTTCGCGGCGGTGGCGAAGCGGGTTTTGCCGGTGAGCGTGTGGCGGCGCGCGTGCAGTGCATTGGTGGCACCGATGGCGCGCAGTTCGCGCATCAGCGCGGGCAGATCGTCATACCGGGTGACGAGATCGTCGCGGTCGAGCACCGGATTGCGGAAACCGCTGGCGATCAGGGCATCACCGAACTGCGCGATCGAGGCGAACGGGCTGACGTGCGGGATCGCGTCGGCTTCGGCGAAGGCACCGCGCAGTTCGTACAGCGTGTCGGGGCCGAAGGTCGAGACCACCAGCATGCCACCGGGTTTCAGCACGCGACGGAAGCCGGCGAAGACCGCAGGCAGATCTTCGATCCACTGCAGACAGAGATTCGAGAACAGCAGATCGACGCTGTGGTCGGCCAGCGGCAGGGCACGCGCATCGGCGCAGATGCGTGCGGGGACACGTGCCAGCAGCCGTGCGAGCGGGCCCGGCAATGCGCGCGCGAAAGCCGACGTTTCGACGTCGTGCTGACGCAGCATCGGCATGGCGAGATCCAGCGCGAGTACCTGCGCTTTCGGCCAGCGCTGCTGGATTGCGCGAGAGGCTTGTCCGGGGCCGCAGCCCAGATCGACCACGAGCGACGGCATCTGCGCATCGCCTTCGCGGCCTTCGGCGTAGTAGTCGAGCGATTCGAGCAGGCGCGATGCGATCTCGACCTGTAGTTTCGCGGCGGACGCGTAGCTGGCGGACGCGCGCGAGAACGCGCGGCGGACCTGGCGCGGGTCGAACAGCGTGTTCATCGGATTGCCCTGCGATCTTGCTGCTGCCCGTCATTCCCGCGCACGCGGGAACCCAGCGACTTGCAGCCAGGCCGCCCTAAGA
>JBAQRU010000390.1:0-2290 GCA_049296025.1 Lysobacteraceae bacterium
CCCAAACCGCCAACGGCAATCCAGCCTTTTTCTTCGGTCCCGACGACATCATCAACACCACGTTGCGCGGCAAGTTCCGGGTCAACAACAGCGGCGACGACGACTATATCGGCCTGGTCGTTGGTTATCGCGGCCCACTGGTGCAAAGCGATGGCCCCTTGAACACCCTGCTGTTCGACTGGAAAAGGAACGATCAGAGCGGCGCCCGCGAGGGGTTCAATCTGGTACAGATCACCAATGGCAGCATCGCCAACCTGACCAACCAAGGCTATTTCTGGGCCCATGCCTCGCTAGCTGGCGTCTTCGACGTTCTGGCGACCGACTACAGCGCCATCAATGGCTGGCGCCCCGCCACCGACCATCTGTTTGAAGTGGATTACTTCGCCAACCGGGTCACCGTCCGCATCGACGGTGCCACCATTTTCGACGTGGCCGGGTCCTTCCCGGCGGGACGTTTCGGGTTTTACAACTACTCCCAAGGCGGCGCGACCTATCAGTTGTTCAACGCGGTTGGCAGCTACCAAAGCCTCGACGGCGATTTTTCCCGCCTGGTGGGTTTCGACGACGGCAGCTTCATTCGCACCCTCAAGGACGGCACTCGGCACGAATACGATCCCCGGGGCCTGCACACCGCTACCGTGGATCGCAACGGCAACACCACCCGTTACAACTACGACGCCGACGGTCGGCTGCTGAGCCGGATCGATCCAGCCGGCCAGGCCACCCTGTTTGCGTACGTCGCCGGCCTGCTGCGTACCGTCACCGATCCCGCCGGCCGCGTCACGACCCTGGACCACGATGAACGCGGCAATCTGACCCGCGTCACCTTCCCGGACGGCACCGCGAAAACCTTCGGTTACGACGGCCGTCACCTGATGACCGCCGAGAACGATGCGCTTGGCCACAGCACCACCCGGATTTACGATGCGACCGGCCGCTTCGTGCAATCGAGCCGCGCCGACGGCACCACTCGCGCCGCCACCAACTTCCATACCGGCGGCTGGATCGACCCCGCGGGCGGCACCGGCACCGCTGCGGTCCCCGCGTCGGTCGTCCGCCCCGACGCCGTGACCGTGAGCTTTACCGATGGCAGAGGCGCCCTGAGCACTTTCGCCACCGACGCCTTCGGCCATCTCACCCGCCGCACCGACGCCAACGGTCTGGTCACCCTCACCAACCGCGACGCCAACGGCAACCCCATTCGCACCACGCGACCGGACGGCTCGGTGGTCAACCGCGCCTACGATACCCGGGGCAATCAGCTCACCGAGACCGAAGCCTTCAATGGTGCGGTGCGCCGCACCACCTACGACCCCGCGTTCAGTCTGGTCAGTTCGATGACCGACCCACTGAACCACACCACCACCCTCACCCGCGACGCCGCCGGCAACGTGACGCGGCAGCGCGATCCCCTCGGCCACGAGACTACCTTCACCTACGATGCGCGCGGCCTCACCACCTCGCTCACCGATCCCAACGGCCTGGTCACCACCTTCAGCTACACCGCTGCGGGACTTCCGGAGACCCGGACCGAGACTCCGCCCGCCGGCGGCGGCGCGGTGCGCATAACGCGCTTCACTTACGATGCCGCCGGTCAGCCACTGGCAATCGTGCTCCCCGATGGCGTCACCCTGACGCTCGCCTACGACCTTCAGGGCCGCCTGCTCAGCACTACCGACAACCTCGGCAACCGCCTGCGCAACACCTACGATGCCGAGGGCAACCTGGTCGGCTCAGCGACTTTCGACCCCGATGGCACCCTGGTGCTGCGCCGCGATCAGGTGTTCGACACCCTGCACCGCCTCAGCGCCGTCATCGAACCCCATGACAGCGTCACCGATGCGACAACCACCATCGACTACGACGGCGCCGGCAGCCCGGTGCAGACCACCGATCCCAACGGCCACGCGAGCGCCAGCAGCTACGATCCCGGCGACCGGCTGCGGACCCGTACCGACGCCCTGGGCGGAGTCATCACTTACGCCTACGACACCCTCGGCAACCCGGCCACGGTCACCGCCCCCAACGGCGCGGCAACCGGGTTCAGCTACGATCCGCTCTCACGCCTGACCGCCGAGACAAGCCCCGATCGCGGCAACCTGAGCCACACCTACGACAGCGCCAATCGCCGCCTCACGCTGACCGACGCCCGTGGCATCACCGCCACCTACACCTACGACGCCCTGGATCGCCTGCTCGGCGTCACCTATCCCGATCCCGCCGAGAACATCACCTTCACCTACGACGCCTGCCCCTTCGGCATTGGCCGCCTCTGCGCCCGGGAGGACGC
>JBAQRU010000391.1:0-8694 GCA_049296025.1 Lysobacteraceae bacterium
GCCTGCATCGCCGTAGGCAGCGGCATCAGGCGCCGCACCCAGGCCCAGCGAATCCATCACCACCCAGATCGCGCGGCTCACGGCTGCGTGTCCGGGAGCATGACGTTCACGAGCATGGCATTCAGGATCATGGCGCTGCCGTCAGCACTGCGGCGAGTTCGTCGAACAATGCGCTGGCGCCAATGCGGAAACGCTGCGGCGATATCCAGTCCGCGCCCAGTCGCGCATCGGCCAGTTCGAGATAGTCCGCTGCCGCCGCGAGCGTGCGGATGCCGCCTGCGGCCTTGAATCCGCAGCGCCCACCAGCCGCCGCGATCTCGTCGAGCATGATCGCCGCCGCTTCCGGCGTGGCGTTGACGCTGACTTTTCCGGTCGAGGTCTTCAGGAAATCGACGCCCGCATCGAACCCGATGCGGCAGGCCTCGCGGATGCGTTCGGGCGTGGCCAGTTCGCCGCTTTCGATGATCAGCTTCAACAGCACGCCATCGCCGCAGGCGGCGCGGCAGGCATCGACGCAGAGACGCGCCAGCGTCGCATCGCCCGCAAGCAGCGTGCGGTACGGCAGCACCATGTCGATCTCATCGGCGCCTGCGGCGATCGCGCGCCGGGTTTCGCGCGCGATCCGCGCGGCGTCGCTGCCGCCGTCTGGGAAATTCACCACGGTCGCGACTTTCGCTGGAGTGTTGCCCAGCGCTTCGCGCACCGTGGTCACGTGTTCGGGATAGACGCACAGTGCCGCCGGCAGGCCGGACGGCAGCTGCGCACGCGCGCAGAGTGCGCGGATCGCTTCGGGGGTGTCGTCCTCGCCGAGACTGGTCAGATCGAGCAGCGGCAGCAGGCGTGCGGCCAGTGTGGAAGGCGAAAGCGGGCTTGCGGACACGGGGCGACCTCGACAGCGGCGATCTGCGGAAGCGGCCAGCCTAGGGAGGCGGATCGTCCGCCGCCTTGACCTGCGGCAAAACCTGGGCAGGAAATGCCCGGCCCGCGTGCCGCATCACTCGGCGACGACCACCTTCCAAGCGCCGGTACCGGTCTGCATCCAGTCGATCTCCACCGGCAGGAATTTCTCGATCAGCCGTGCGTTGCTGCGCAGGTGATCGCTGATCGCGGGCATGGTGAAGCTTCCGCCGCCGGCCAATGCCATCGGCAGTAGCAGCTGGTCGGACAGGTGCTCGTCGACGCAGGCGTCGCTGCGCAGATAGATGTCCGCCTCATCGGCCAGGCGCTCCGCGACCGTTTCCGAACTCACGCCGCGCTCGCCGTAGCCGGTGAAGGTTTCGGCATGATGCTCGTGACGCACGCGCAGCAACAATGCATTGCCGGGACCGATCGACGGGCGTACCTGACGCAGATGCAGCGCAGTTGCGGGCAGCGCAAAACGCGCGGCGAGCGTCTGCAGTTCGCGCTGACCGATGCTCGACGAAAGCCCCGACATCAACGCGACCGCTTCGATCGACTGCAGCGCGCCGCGTTCGATGAATTCCGCACGTTGCAGGGTCACGGCCGGATTCACGGTCGCATGCAGGATGCCGCCGCCTGCGGGAAAGAAGCCCGGGCGTTCGAGTTCGATCGATGCGTCGATGCCGATCCGCTTCAGCGCAGGCAGATAGGCGTCGGCGATGAAATCCGCGCTCGGTGCCAGCGGATTGTGGGTGCCCCCTTCCAGACGCAGGCGCGACGGCGCATCGCAGCGCCACAGCGGCGGCAGCAAGGTCTGCAGCACCAGCATCGCCGAACCCGCGCTGCCGGTGGCGAAGGCGTAATCGCCCGGCAATACCGCACCGGGCTCGAAGCGCAGCGTGGTCGCACCGAGTGCAGCGCCGTGCATGCAGGCGTTGCCGATCCGCGCTGCGGCGTTGACCGCAGTGAGATGCTGACGCATCAGCCCCGGGCGCGAACGCTTCGCGCGGATCTGCTGCATCGTGAAGCCGATGCCGGTGCACAGGCTCAGGCTCAGCGCGGTGCGCAACAGCTGGCCGCCGCCTGCGGAGCCGTCGATTTCGATCATGTCCATCGTCTGTCTTCTATCACGAGCATCTGTCGTGAGGATCTGTCATGAAACTCGGGCGGACATCGCTGTCCGCCCGGTTCGATTGTCATGTCGGTGCGTGGCGGACTCAGCCCTTCACGCACACCACCTGTCGCAAGGTATGCACGATCTCCACCAGATCCTTCTGCGCCTCCATCACCGCGTCGATCGACTTGTACGCGGCCGGCGATTCGTCGACCACGTCCGCGTCCTTGCGGCATTCCACGTGCGCGGTGGCGGCGATGTGATCGTCCAGGCTGATCATTTTCTTCGCCTGGGTGCGGCTCATCACGCGGCCGGCGCCGTGGCTGCAGCTGCAGAAGCTGTCCTCGTTGCCGAGACCGCGCACGATGAAACTCTTCGCGCCCATGCTGCCGGGGATGATGCCCAGCTCGCCCTTGCGCGCGCTCACCGCGCCCTTGCGGGTCACCAACACGTTCTTGCCGAAGTGATGCTCGCGGTTGACGTAGTTGTGGTGGCAGTTCACCGCTTCGGCCTGGGCCTCGAACGGCTTGGCAATGACCTTGCGCATCGCGTCCACCACGTGACGCATCATGATCTCGCGGTTGATGCGCGCATAACGCTGCGCCCAGTCGACCGCGAACACGTAATCGCCGTAGTACTGGCTGCCTTCGGGCAGATACGCGAGATCCTGATCGGGCAGATTGATCATCCAGCGACGCATTTCCTCCTTCGCCAGCGTGATGAAATGCGTACCGATGGCGTTGCCGACGCCGCGCGATCCGGAGTGCAGCATGAACCACACGCGCTGGTCTTCGTCGAGACAGATCTCGATGAAGTGGTTGCCGGTGCCGAGCGTGCCGAGATGCTTGAGGTTGTTGGTGTTCTTCAGGCGCGGATGGCGCTCGCAGATCTTTTCGAAGTCTGCAACCAGCTGCGACCAGCCTTCGACAGCGAGCGCAGGCGCATTCTCCCACGCGCCCTTGTCGCGAGCGTGGCGTTCGGCGGTACGACCGTGCGGGACGGCGCGCTCGATCGCGCTGCGAATTGCAGACAGGCTATCCGGCAGATCGCTCGCGACCAGCGTGGTGCGCGCCGCGATCATGCCGCAGCCGATGTCCACGCCGACCGCCGCCGGGACGATCGCACCGATGGTCGGCACCACCGAACCCACGGTCGCGCCCTTGCCCAGATGCACGTCGGGCATCACCGCGATCCAGCGATGGATGAAGGGCAGTTTGGCGATGTTCTGCAGTTGCTTGCGTGCTTCGTCTTCCAGCGGAACGCCGCGTGTCCAGAGCTTGATCGGCACTGCGCCCTGTTCCTGGATGACATCGTAGTGATGGGTGGTCATGGTGCATTCTCGCATTGATGAAAAGGTGCGGCGACGAGGGTGGTGGAACGCTCTGCGCGCGTGGTCGTGGTCGCGCCCTTGCGATGACCGGTCACCGGCGATGCCATCGAACCCGACACGTCCACCGCCACGACGACATCACCCTCCAGCTTCGGCACATTGCGGGTCGCGATTTCCATCGCATCCTGCAGCGCCACGCCGATCTCGTTCGGCAGCTTCGAGGTCGCCTGGAATGCTGTCAGCAACTGATACGGAAACACGCGGGCACGCCGGATCGATTCGGGATGACGCAGACGCTCGGCGATCATCGCGACTGCCTTGGCATCCTCGAACACGCCGTTACGCGCGAACGTGTTGAGGTTCATGCGCAGCGACTGCCACGACACACGACGCGCCAACACCGTCCACTGCGCCGCATTCAACGGCAGCGACGTGAAGTACTGGAACGGCAGTGCCGGCAACTCGCCCTGCGCGTCGCGCTTGAATCCTTCGTAAGCACGCAGCATCTCCGGCAGCTTCGCTCCGTCGTACGGCTTTCCGATCACCCACGCATACAGCGCTTCGCGTTCGGCATCGGTCGGCTTCGGGTGCACCATCCTGATCACATCGGCCAATGAAGGATCGTTGCCGATCGCGGCGTTGACGAGCTGATCGACCGATGCGCGCTGCAACCACTCGCGCATCAGACGCTTCGGCAGCGAGCCAGCGACTTGCGGCCGACGCAACAGCTGCGCAGGATCTGCACGACGTTGCCGAGCAGGCGGCCGTTGTCGACCACGCGCGGAAACGCAGCGGCGAAGACATTGCGGTCGCGCAGCGACAGGCTGGCCAGCAACAGCGCCGGCATGTCTTTCATGTGTGCGCACTGACGGGCGTAGATTGCGGTCTGCGCGACGAAGCGCGGCTCCACCTCCGCGCACAGCTTCAACACCGTCGCCAACTGCTGCTCGGCGTTGGCGTAGTGGTGCCGTTGAGGCAACCCGTTGCCGCGTACAGCGCCAGCGGCCTGCGGCCTGCGGCTTGCGGCTTGCGGCTTGCGGGCATAGGCGAGGCCGCCGGCTTCGTTGAGAGTGGTCGCGGCCGGCGGCAGCGTGCCGCGAATGGATGCGAAGCGCGTGGTGTTGGCCATGATCGATGCCTTGGGGAATGCCCGTTGGGTTCGAGCCGTGTATTGCAATGGCCGTGCCAACTTGCTCCGAGTTTGCTTATCTTATTGTTTTTATTTGTTTTTACTGAAAAGTCGCAAACTTCATCGATTGGAATTTTTATATATAGATATACTTTTATCTAAGTTTTTATCTGGATGGATCATGCGCAGGCAACAAGTCGTCTTCGGCATGCTCGGCACCACGCTCGACAGCGGCAGGGGGCCGGGGCGCTGGGAAAAATGGCGGCCGACGGTCTCGCTCGGCATGCATGAGGACTTCCTCGTCGACCGGCTCGAACTGCTGGTGGACGAACGTCGCTACCAGCGGCTCGCCGAAGTCGTGACCGAGGATGTCGTGCAGGTCTCGCCGGAAACCACCGTGCGCCGCAGCGACATGCACCTCGCTGACCCGTGGGACTTCGAAGGCGTGTACGCGACGCTGCACGATTTCCTGCGCGGCTATGCGTTCAAGCCCGAGGACGAGGACTATTACATCCACATCACCACCGGCACGCACGTCGCGCAGATCTGCTGGTTCCTGCTGGCCGAAAGCCGGCACTTTCCAGGACGGTTGCTGCAGACCTCGCCACCGCGAAAACAGGAGGGCGGCGAGCCGGGCAGTTATGCGGTGATCGATCTCGATCTCTCGCGCTACGACCTCATCGCGCAGCGTTTCCAGCAACAGCAGCTGGAGGATCGCGCGCTGCTGAAGAACGGGATCGCCACCCGCAACGCGGCGTTCAACCGCATGATCGAGCAGATCGAAACCGTCGCGACGCGCTCAAAGGCGCCGATGCTGTTGATGGGGCCGACCGGCGCGGGCAAGAGCCAACTCGCGAAGCGCGTGTTCGAGCTGAAGAAACTCAAGCACCAATTGCCCGGACGCTTCGTCGAGGTGAACTGCGCCACGCTGCGCGGCGACGGCGCGATGAGCGCGCTGTTCGGTCATGTCAAAGGCGCGTACACCGGCGCCGGCAGCGACCGCGCCGGCTTCCTGCGCTCAGCGCACCAGGGGCTGTTGTTTCTCGACGAGATCGGCGAACTCGGCCTCGACGAACAGGCCTTGTTGCTGCGTGCGCTGGAAGAGAAGCGCTTTCCGCCAGTGGGCAGCGACAAGGAGGTCGAAAGCGATTTCCAGCTGATCGCCGGCACCAATCGCGATCTGCGGACCGCAGTCGCGCAGGGACGCTTCCGCGACGATTTGCTGGCGCGCCTGAATCTGTGGACCTATCGCCTGCCGGGTTTGTCGGAGCGTGTTGAAGACATCGAACCCAATCTCGATTTCGAGCTCGAACGCTGGAGCCGCGACCAGCATCAGCGCGTCGCTTTCAATCGCGAAGCGCGGACGCGCTTTCTCGCGTTCGCGACCAGGCCCGAAGCGCGCTGGACCGGCAATTTCCGCGATCTCGGCGCCTCGGTGATGCGGATGGCGACGCTGGCGAACGCCGGGCGCATCCAGGTCGAATCGGTCGACGAGGAAATCGCGCGCCTGCGCGGGCTGTGGCGCGAAAGCAGCGCACCGTCGCCGCTCGATACGCTGCTCGGCGAGCGCGTCGACGCGCTCGACCGCTTCGATCGCGTGCAGCTGGAGGAGGTCGTGCGCGTCTGCGCACAGGCGAAATCGCTGTCGGATGCGGGTCGCACCCTGTTCGCGGTGTCGCGTACGCAGCGCAGCAGCACCAACGATGCCGACCGGCTGCGCAAATACCTCGCCCGCTTCGATCTGGACTGGGATCAGCTCCGCGGCGCGGGGCGCGAACGATGAAAGAGCGCGTCGGCGTCGCGCGATTTCGAGCACACTGGCGTTATCCAACGATCAGGACATTCCAACCATGAGCATGAATCTGTTCTTCCAGGCATTCGCTTCGAAAGATCTCGAAGCGATGCGCGAGGACCCTTCCCTGGTCGACGGCTGGGTCGAAAGCGAATCGCGCTGCACCGCTTCGATCGATGTGGAAACCGCATGGGACGTGTTGAAGCACATCCTCGACGATGCCGGTTTCCGCAGCGATGACGTGATCGGCGATGTGCTGAGCAATGGCTGCGAATTGGTGTCTCCGGCGCTGGTCCGGGAACAGGCGAAAGCGCTGTCGTCATGGACCCATGCCGCAGTTCTCGAAGCGCTGCGCGCGATCGACGAAGACGAGGGTCTGTACCACCAGGCGGTCTATCAGGACCAGGAAGACGACCTGCTGGCGCAGTTCGACATGCTCTCGGCGTTTTTCCGGGAAGCGGCCGCGCGCGGCGATGGGGCGCTGTACTACGCGATGTAACCGGACGCGAGTTCGTCAGGCGCGACGCTGTTTGCCGTCGCCCGAATCCGTGCCGTGGGCGAGACGCAGCAGTTCCGTGACGTTGACGATTTCGACGCGGCGGCCGGTCACATCGATGACGCCATCGTCCTGCAGGCGGGTGAAGCCACGGCTGACGGTTTCCAGCGCGAGGCCGAGGAAGCGGGCGATGTCCTCGCGGCTCATCGGCAGCTGGAACAGGCGGTCGGACTGGCCGACGTTGCGATAGCGTTCGCCGATACTGTGCAGGAACAGGGCGATACGCTCGTTGGCCTGACGGCGGACGAGGATGCCCAGATGATCCTGATCGCGATCGACGCTCTGTCCGATCACCCGGAACAGCTGTTGTTGCAGACTCGGCACCTGCGCGGCAACCGCCGACAACTGGTCGTAGGGCACTTCGCAGACGTTGGCTGCGGTGAGCGCGACGCCTTCGCAGCGATGCTCGCCGGTACCCAGGGCATCCAGGCCGATCAACTCGCCCGGCAGATGGAAACCGAGCACCTGCTCTTCGCCGTCTTCGCTGATGCTGACCGACTTGAATGCGCCATCGCGGGCGATGAAGACCGCCGTCAGCGGGTCGCCGAGGCGGAACAGCCGTTCGCCGCGGGCGACCGGCCGGCGACGCTGGACGATCTGGTCGAGACGCTGCAGTTCCTCCGCCCCGATGCCGCCCGGCAAGCACAGCTGGCGCACGGAGCAGTAGGTGCAGCCCCGGCGTAGTTGGATCAGATCGAGAACAGAAGAATCGCTCATTGGCGCTAGTGTGCCATGCCACGGCGCATCGCCGAACCCGACTTCCGTCCAAGGCTGTGCCGGCAGCGGGTTCCATCCGATCCCGGGGCGTATTTCGGGGCCGGGAATGTCCATGGGCTCGAATCCGGACCGCTGCAGCCTTTATACTGCGCGGATTCTGCGGCCGCAGCCCGGCCGTTTCGTCAACACGTCGTTTTCCGGGTGAGTCGTGCGCAATTACGATCTGGATTTTCTGAAGCGTTTTTCGATGGTGATCGCCTTCCTTGCGGCGGTCACCCTGAGCCTGATCCTGTTCGCGGCCTATCTGCACAACGGTCAGCCGCAGACGCCCAACCCGGTCGAGGTGAAGCGCACCGATGCGCGGATCTCGCCAGTGGGCGAGGTCTATGCCGGCGCCACCGGCGCGGCTCAACAGGCTGCGGCCGACGAAGCCGCCAAAGCCTCCGCCGCATCGCAGGTCGCCTACGGCGGTACGCTGGATGGCGCGGTGATCTACGACAACCTCTGCGCGGGCTGCCACAAGTCCGGCGCCGGTGGCGCGCCCATCCTCACCGCGACAGGCATGGGCGCCCGCGCGAGCAAAGGCAAGGATTTGCTGTACCAGCATGCGATCGAAGGCTTCCAAGGGACTGCTGGCGTGATGCCAGCCAAGGGCGGCAACCCGGCCCTGACCGACGATCAGGTCAAGGCGACGATCGACTGGATGCTCGAACAGGTCTGATCGGCCACACTGCTGTCATCACTCCTCCGCAACGCCGCCTCCGGGCGGCGTTGTCCGTTCCGTCTCCGGAGAATCGCCGTATGCGCCGCCCGCGTCCGTTCCTGCTGCCCCTGTGTGCTCTTGTCTGCGCGTTCACCGGCAGTATCTCGGCGCAGGACACCCCGACGACCATCGGCCAGATCCAGGGCACCGGTGAGCGCAGTCCGCTCGTGGGTCGAGCGGTCACGGTCGCGGGTGTCGTCACTGCGGCCCCGGACGACAGCCTCGGCGGCTGGTTCCTGCAGGACGCTGGCGATCGCGACCCGGCCACGTCCGACGCGCTGTTCGTCATCAATGATGGCGGTCCACCCGTCGGCACGCGCGTTCGCGTCCATGGCACCGTAGTCGAGGCCGATAGCGGGCGCGGCACCCGCACCGCCCTGCAGCCGTCGGGTG
>JBAQRU010000392.1:0-26653 GCA_049296025.1 Lysobacteraceae bacterium
AGCGCTGATCCAGCGAGATCATGCGGTTGACCGTGCCGTCGTAAACCCAATTGGAACTGACCGACTCCCAGGTGCCGTCGAACGCCAGACCGACCAGATTGCCCTGCGCATCCAGCACCGGCGAACCGGAATTTCCGCCGGTGATATCGAGATCGGAGAGAAAGTTCACCGGTACCGTACCGAGTTTGGGATCGGCCAAGCCGCCGTAACGCTTGGCGCGGATCGCATCCAACTGCGCCTGCGGCGCATCGAACGGTTCCTGACCGGTCGCTTTCTGCGCGACTTCCTCCAGACGGGTGAACGGCTGCTGTTTGCTGCCGTCGCGCTTGGCATAGCCGGTGACGTTGCCGAAGGTGATCCGCAACGAGCCGTTGGCATCGGGATACACCGCTTCACCGCGGCTTTTCTTGTATTCGGCCACGGCCTGCAGAAAGACCGGTCGCGCGACCATGCTGTCGCCGGCGCGCGATTTGCGAGCCTCTTCCAGCCTCAGCAGCGTCGGCATCATCGCCACCGCGTAGCGGATCGCCGGATCCTTGCTGGTCTCGAACGCCTTGCGATCCGCATTCATCCAGCGCAGACGCTCATCGGTATTGCCCAGCTTGGTCGCACCGAGCGACTTCAGCACCGCCGCGATCGCCTTGTCGTCGCTGCCCTTCAGCCACGCGTCCATGGCCTGCAGACGCTGCTCCTTCGGCAGCCGCACGTACTGGCCAAGCCAGTAACGCATCAGCTCCCTGTCCATCGTCGGATGGTAGCGACGCTCCATCTGTCGCAGCCCACCCTCGATGCCAGCGTAATCACGCTGCTGGAACCCAGGCTCACGGTCGGCATCGGGCTTTGCCCGTTCGATCGACAGGCGATACAACTGCACTGCGGCACTCAGCACGCCACTGCTGCCGAAGCGACCGAGCACCAGATCGCGCTCGCGGGTCGCCACGGTCTGCGTCTGCAGCGCGCGCAGCGTTTCGTATGCTTCCAACGCAGGCGGCATGCCGGCCTTGTTGCGTTTGCGCAACCACGCCAGTACCGCCTCTTCCTGCTTGGCCTTGATACCGGACGCGCCCATGCGCTGAAAACCTTCGAGCTGGCCGTCGTAGTTCTTCAGCACGTTTTCCCAGCTGCGGACGATGCTGGCATATTTGACCGCGATGTCCGGGGTCTTCTTGCCTTCGGCATCGACCATCGCAACCATCGCCTTGTTGTGACGGCTGACGGTGGGATAAGTCCAATCGGCCGTGTTGTCGAACTCCTCTGCAAGCGCATAGCGATTGGTGCTGCCCGGGTAACCGGCGACCATCACGAAATCGCCGGCCGCCAGCGGCTTGTCGGCGATCTTCAACCACTGCCTGGGCTTGTACGGCACATTGTCCGGCGAATACGCCGCAGGCTTGCCGTCGCGACCGACGTAGGCGCGATAGAACGAGAAGTCGCCGGTGTGGCGCGGCCACATCCAGTTGTCCACTTCGCCGCCGTAGTTGCCGATGCTGTTCGGCGGCGCGTAGACCAGACGCACGTCCTTGATCTCGATGTTGCGGAACAACCGGTAGCTGGCGCCACCCGCGAAGCTGTAGAACTGACAGCGATGGCCGGGAACCGACTCGCAGTCCGCGACCAGCCGTTTTTCAATCGTATCGCGGGCACGGCTGCGTGCCAGCGCATCCGGCGCGGCCATGATGGCCTGGCGCACTTGCGGCGTGACATCGTCGATACGATCGAGCACGAATACGCGCGCATTGGGGCCGGCGCTCAGTTCCTCGGCCTGGGTGGCGGCATTGAAGCCGTCCTTGATCAAATTCTTCTGCGCGGTCGAATTGAGCTGGATCGCGCCGTAAGCGCAGTGATGGTTGGTGGTGACCAGTCCCTGCGGCGACACGAAGCTGGCGGTGCACCCACCCAACGATACGACGGCGCCGAGCGGGTCGCCGGTCAGGTCGCTGAGCTGCTTGGGCGTGAGCTTGAGACCCGCAGTCTTCAGCGGGCCTGCAATTTCCGGCAACTGCTGCGGAACCCACATGCCTTCGGCGGCATGGGCGGACGGGGTCGGCAACGTGCCGACAACGGCAGTCAGGGTCGCAACGGCAAGAAACGTGGGTATGGATCCATAACGGCGCATGGCATCTCTCAGGAAATCGGAGCAAAGAGCGCGAGTGTATCGACAGCCGCCGATCGTCACCATGTCCAATGGTCATGGTCGTGCGACACGCGTTCCGATCCTCCGCCTGTATTTTCGGGCGCCGAACCATCAGCATCACCTTCGACCATACGGTCAGGCATGGAGAATCGTGCCGGCACACGACCCGGAGCGCGGGATTGCGCGGCGTATAATCCGCGCCCTTACCCCGACCGATGGGCAAGCGATGGCCGCGACGATGATGAAAGCGCTGGTGAAGCGCGAAGCCGCCAAAGGGATTTGGATGGAACAGGTCCCGGTGCCCTCCCCCGGCGCCAACGAGGTCCTGATCAAACTGGAGAAAACCGCGATCTGCGGTACCGACCTCCACATCTATCTCTGGGACGAGTGGAGCCAGCGCACGATCAGGCCCGGCCTGGTCATCGGCCATGAGTTCGTCGGCCGGATCGTGGGGCTCGGCCCCGGCGTCACCGGCTATCGCATCGGTCAACGTGTATCGGCCGAAGGCCACATCGTCTGCGGGCACTGCAGGAACTGCCGCGCCGGCAAACAGCATCTCTGCCCGAACACCATCGGCATCGGCGTGAACCGCAACGGCGCGTTCGCCGAATACATGACCATGCCATCGAGCAATCTGTGGCCGATCCCCGACCAGATCCCCAGCGAACTGGCTGCGTTCTTCGACCCGTACGGCAATGCCGCGCACTGCGCGCTGGAGTTCGATGTCGTCGGCGAGGATGTGCTGATCACCGGCGCAGGCCCGATCGGCGTGATGGCCGCCGGCATCTGCAAGTACATCGGCGCCCGCAATGTGGTGGTGACCGATGTGAACGATTATCGTTTGAAGCTCGCTGCAGACATGGGCGCAACCCGCGTGGTCAACGTCAGCAAGAGTTCGTTGAAAGAGGTGATGACCGACCTGCACATGGAAGGCTTCGATGTGGGCCTGGAGATGAGCGGGAACCCGAGTGCTTTCAACGACATGCTCGACTGCATGTACCACGGCGGCAAGGTCGCTCTGCTCGGCATCCTGCCCCGCGGTGCGGGGATCGATTGGGACAAGGTCATCTTCAAGGGGCTGACCATGCAGGGCATCTATGGACGCAGAATGTATGAAACCTGGTACAAGATGACTCAGCTTGTGTTGTCCGGCTTCCCACTGGGCAAGGTCCTGAGCCATCAACTGCCGATCGACGAGTTTCAGACCGGTTTCGATCTGATGGAGTCTGGCAAGTCGGGCAAAGTCGTCCTCAGCTGGAATTGAAGAGTAATGGTTGCGACGCAATAAAAAAGGGCGCCCGAGGGCGCCCTTCTGCATGCACGGCCAGAAACCGCAGCCGTGCGATCTGCTGGATCAGCCGCCGAACGCGAACGTCAGCACGAACTTGTCTTCGGCATTGTCCTTACCGAAGATGGCTTCGCCGTTGTTGTCGGTACCGATGTAGCCCAAGCCGACGTTGACCGGACCGAAATCGCGGTTCACGCCGACCGAGTAGTCCATGTAGTTGTCGAGCGGACCACTGTTGGAGGTGTAACCCAGGCCCGCAGTGAGGTTGATGTCGTGGCCGACGCCCCAGCTACCGCCAACTGCGGCGTAGATGCTGTTCTCGCTGGTGTTGAGGTAGTCGTTGGTATAGCCGAGCGTGACCGTGTAATCCTCGGCGATGGTGGCTTTGCCGATCAGCTCGTTGTAGGCGTAATCCACGCCATCGGGCTCGCCGACATAGTTGTAGCGGACCAGCTGAACGTCGAGGTTCACCTTGTCGTTCAGATCGCCGTTCCAGCCGACGAAAGTGTCGATTTCGGCATCGGTGGATTCGCCGAAGTCGACGTTGGATGCCCAGCCGCCGACGTAGATGCCGTTGGAGAAGCTGTAGCCGGCACCGAGCTGGATGGCGGGCTTGTCGTCGGTCTGCGAAATACCGCGGAACATGTATTCGGACGTGGCTGCAGCATTCCAGTTGAAACCGGAACCATCGTCTTCCTGGGCTTGGGCCGCCAGCGGCATCAGCGCCAGCAACGCAAGCGAAATCATCTGTTTACGCACAAAAACCTCCTCAGGTATATGGGTGTACGGGGGGGAGTGGATGCCGCTTTTGGCTGCATCGGGACGAGATTAACTCATATTTAACTCGCTGAAAGCCCCCGCAAGTGCGCTGCCGGCAATAATTCATCAACGGACTGTTGATTAATTGGCATCAAACTTGCTCAATATCCCGAACACCCTGCAAGGGATCGCAGGCGCCCCCTCTCAAGTGAGTGAGACAATGGTATGACCTACTCGGTAGCGCTTTGCGGATTGACCGCCCGGGACTCGCGGCTCCTCGAAATCGTGATCAACCGCGCCAATGGCGGACGGCATACCTTCCACGCATCCCAGGTCGAAAGCACGTCATCTCCGCGTGTCGCGATTGTCGACGCCAGCTCGCCAATTTCGCTGGAGATGTACCAAAGTCTTCGCCAACGCAATCCGAACCTGCTGTCGGTCACGATCTCGGACCACGGAATGGCCGGCGACACCCGTTACCGGATCGAACGCAAGTCTTTGTTTTTGCATGTCATGCGCGTCCTGGAAGACTTGGCGGAGCATGAATTCACCGGGACCAAGGTCAGTTCCCACCCCACATTGACCGCACAACAGGCGCCGTCCGCATCGTCGCCGGCCACCGCGACCGACAGCGCGTTCGTCCCCGGCAGGGCCGGCCAGCCACAACCGCTCAGCGCCCTGGTCGTCGACGACAGTCTGACCGTACGCGAGCAGATGCGGATGGCGCTGGAGCGTCTGGGTATCGCCTGCGACCAGGCCGACAGCGCCGAAGCGGCCATGCAGTTGCTGCAGCACAACAGCTACAACCTCGCCTTCCTCGATGTGGTCATGCCCGGTACCGACGGTTACGAGCTCTGCCGCAAGATCAAGCACAACAGCTACACCCGCCTGATGCCGGTCCTGATGCTCACCAGCCGTTCTTCGCCGTTCGACCGCGCCCGCGGCGCGCTCTCGGGCTGCGACAGCTACCTGACCAAGCCGATCACCTGGGACACCTTCAGCCAGGCGGTCGACAAAGCGCTGATGAAGCATTTCCGCAACGACCGTGCGCAGATGATCGCGCGCGGCTACCGGACCTGATCCCGACCCGCGACGCCATCGGCGCAACGCGATGCATTCTCCTGTTCACGCGCTCCTCAAGGACTCTCCAGCCATGCCCAAGATCCTCATCTGCGACGACTCCGCCGCTGAACTCGCCAACCTCCGCAGCATCCTCACCGACGCCGGCTGGCATTCGGTCACCGCTTCCAACGGCAGCGAGGCCGTGCAGAAAGCCGCAGTCGAGAAGCCGTCGCTGATCTTCCTGGACATCATCATGCCGGACATGGACGGCTACGAGGCCTGCCGTCAGCTGCAGTCGAACCCCGACACCAAAGCGATTCCGGTGGTGTTCGTCTCCAGCAAGAACCAGAAGGCCGACCAGATCTGGGCGAAGATGCAGGGCGGCAAAGCGCTCATCGGCAAGCCTTACTCCGCCGATCAGATTCTCGACACGCTGAAGGCCTACGGCTGAGCATGTCCGCACCCGAAACGGCCATCGCGGGCCTGGAAGCAGCGGCGCAGATCATCGCGCCGCGCATTGCGTTCCGTCCGCATCGCCAGTTGCCTTGGCTGCTGCTGCCCGAAGGCATGCCGCTCCAGGTGCTGATCGAAGCCGCTCCGGTTCGGGTCCCGAACACGCGGCCCTGGTTCCAGGGCGTGGTCAGCCAGCGCGGCAACCTGTTGCCGGTATTCGACCTCGCCGGCTGGGCCGGGCTGCCGGACGAAACCGATGCGCGCCGGCAGGTGGTCGCGATCGGATTGGGCGCACAGGCCTGCGCGATGCTCTGCGCCACCACGCCGACGCTGATGACCATCGGCGCCGAAGACACGACACCGACAGAAGACGGCGCGCTGTCGCCATTTCTCGGCCGGAGCTACACCAGCGCTCTGGGGAGAGCGCGCGAATTCGATATCCAGCGCTGGCTCGCAACCTCGGCGCGGCAGATTTCCGGCAACGCGGCCACCTGAACACCGCGGATCGAGCGCGGCACCGCATACCGACACGCATCCAGACTCTACGCTTTCGAGGGGACACTTCATGGCCAGCTCTTCATCTTCCTTCTTCGGCAGCATCCGCGGGCGACTCGTCGCCGGTACTGCGGCGCTGGCGCTGATCCCGCTGATCCTGCTCGCGGTCGTGCTGGGCTACTACGCTAGTCGCCAATCTGCGGACGCGCTGAACCAACGCGGCTACGACCAGATGGCCTCGATCCGCGCCGGCAAGCAGGAAGAAATCAAAGCCTACTTCGGCAACGTCGCCAATCTGATGCGCACCGTGTCCAATACCGCCGAAGTGCAGCAGGCCCTGCGCGACGGCATCGAGACGCAGCCGCAGATGGCGGCGAACACGGACCTCGAGCAGGCCAAGGCCGCATTGAGCGATTACTACCGCAACGACTTCGGCCGTCAGTTTTCCGTCCGCAATCCCGGTCAGCGTGCCGACATTTCCGAAATCGTCGCAAAACTCCCGCCCCAGACCCTCGCGGCGCAATACGCCTACATCGCCAAAAATCCGAATCCCCTGGGCAAAAAAGGCGATCTCGATCAGGCCGACGATGGTTCGGCGTACAGCACGGCACATGCGCGCATCCACGGCTACGCGCGCCGCACAGTGCAGGACTACGGCCTGTACGACTTCTTTCTCGTCGACGCCGAGACCGGCTTCGTCGTCTACACCTACTTCAAGGAACTGGATTTCGGCACCAGCCTGCGCGACGGCCCATGGGCGCAGAGCGGTCTCGGCCAAGCCTTCTCCAAAGCGATATCGGCGAAGAACAGCAACGATGTGCTGATCACCGACTACGCGCCGTACCGCCCGTCGTACGACGATCAGGCATCGTTCGTCAGCACGCCCATCGTCGAGAACGGCCGCACCATCGGCGTGTTCATCGTGCAGCTGCCGATCGACCGCGTGAACCAGATCATGACCTTCAGCGACAAGTGGAAAGACGTCGGTCTGGGCGATTCCGGCGAAACCTATCTCGTCGGTCCCGACAAGACCCCGCGCTCCATTTCGCGATTCATGAAGCAGAACAGCACCGGCTTCGTCGAATTGATGCGCGGACTCAAAACACCGCAAAGCAAACTCGCCTCGATGGACTCGCGCGATTCCAACGTCGGCCTGATGACCATCGATACCCGTGGCGTGCAGAGCGCGCTGGCGGGACAGAGCGGCACGGCCGTGTATCCCGACTATCGCGGCATCAACGTGCTCGGCTCGTATGCGCCGATCGACGTCCTCGGCCTGCGCTGGGTCATTCTTTCGGAAATCGACGAAACCGAATCGAACGCGCCGGTCACGGCGTTGCAACGAGGCATTGGCGTTGCGGGCCTCTTCACGCTGTTGCTGGTGGGCCTGATCGCGTTGTTCGCCGGCCTGCGACTCGCGCGCTCGATCAACGTGCCGCTGTCCCAGGTGCAGGACACCGTTGCCAAGGTCAGTGCCGGCGAACTCGACGCCCGCACCCGCATGCAATCGGACGACGAAATCGGCCAGCTCTCGAAAGCATTCGATGCCCTGCTCGACGATAAAGTGTCGGAACTCGCCCGCGCCCAGCAGGAAAACGAACAGCTCAACAACTCGGTGATCGAGATCATGACCTCGGTCGCCCAGCTCGCACAGCGCGATCTCAACGTGAAGGTGCCGGTGTCCGAAGACGTGACCGGCGTGGTCTCGGACGCCATCAACATGATGACCAACGCGACCGCGCGCGCGCTGCGCGAAGTCAACACCATTTCGACGCAGGTCTCCGACAGCTCCGGGCGCGTCAAACAGCGCGCCGACAACGTCTACAAACTCGCCGACGAGGCGAGCAACCAGGCGAACGCCGCATCGGCGGAATTGAGCGCAACAGCGAACGAACTGCGCAAGATCGGCGAACAGGCGCAGGGCGCGGGACGCGAGGCGGAGCGCGCGCTGGTCACGACCAACGAAGCGATGACCGTCGTGCGCGCCACGGTCGAAGGCATCACCAACTCGCGCGACCAGATCCGCGAGACGGAAAAGCGCGTGAAGCGACTGGCGGAACGTTCGCAGGAAATTTCCTCGGCGGTGACCATCATCGGCCAGATCGCGGAACGCACCTCGGTGCTGGCGCTCAACGCCTCGATGCAGGCGGTGGCGGCCGGCGAAGCCGGGCGCGGTTTCGCGGTGGTGGCGGACGAAGTGAAGCGCCTCGCGGAGAACGCCCGCGAAGCGACCCAGCAGATCGCCGGGCTGGTGAGCGCGATCCAATCGGACACCACCGAAACGCTGCAGGCGATGAACGGCACCATCAGCCAGGTCGTGGACATCACCAAGCTCGCCGACCGCGCTGGCGCGCAGATGAACGACAACCGCGAAGCGACCGAAGCGCTGGTGAACTCGGTGCGCAGCATCACGATTGCGACCCAGACCCAGGGCGAAGCGTCGCAACGCCTGCTGGCCCGCGCCTACGACCTGATCAGCGCTTCGCAGAACACGCTGGAGGAAATCGAACAGCAGCGCGGCGATACCGAATCGCTGACCGAGTCGGCATCGGCGTTGGTGCGAACGGTTTCGGAATTCCGCCTGCCGGGTTGATCCGGCAGCGGCACTGCACCGAAACGACACGCCACACCGACGAGGAAGCACGCCATGTCACCGCCGCCCGGCAGCGCAGAGACGATCGCGCCAGCGCATTACCGCTCGCAGCTCGACACCCTGGTGTCGCTGTTGCAAGTGGCCAACGCCGTGCCCGACATGGCGGACCCCATCCTGCTCGGACAGATGGTCGAAACCCTGCAGGAAGGCGCATCCGCCGCGCCCCTGCCCGGGGTGCCGGATCTGCTGCGCAGTTGGAAAGCGGCGCTGCACGATCTCGGCCGTCGCGGCGACAGCCTGAGTCAGGACGACCTCACCCAGATGGCACTCTGGTTCATCGGCCTGCAGGAGCATGCCGCCGGTCGTCTCGACCGCGAAGGGCGGCAGATGCTGGCGCAGTTGCCCGAAGGCATCGAATGGATGCCGCGACTGTCGCCCAATTTCACGCATGCGATCGCGCGCCGGCTCGAAGCTGGCGCAGCGGCGGCGGCGGTCGACATCAATGCGGATGCGCTCGCACACGCGCCGGAGGCCGTCGAAATGCCGCCGGTCGTTGCGGATGTCGATGCTTTTGCCTTTGCGTTCGAAGAGGAAACACCCGAAGCTGCGACGATCGCCGCTGTCGAATCCGCCGGCAAACAGCATCCCGAACCGCAGGCGTCGTCATTCGCACCGGCCGCGATCGATATCGCCACCGTCGAGCCGGCAGCCGCAATCGAGACCACCGCAGACGATGTCGTGCTCGGCGTCGCGGAAGGTTCGCTTCCGCAGGACAGCGATACGCCGATGATCGAAGCCGATCATTCGCCGATCTGGATTGGTCAGGAAGAACTCGATCTCACCCGCCAGGCCATCGTCGAGCAGGTACTTCCACTCGCGCAGGCCTGGTCGGAAACACCGGATGCGCACGCCAGTGCGCCGATCGTCGAAGAACTCGCTTACCAATGTCAGCTCATCGTCAACGTGCTGGAACTGATCGGCACGCTGGTGCTCGCGCAGGGCATGGCGGCGGTCCACGACAGTATCGAACGCCGCGACCCGACTGTCCCGCCTGAACAGGTGGCGATGTGGTGCGGCGCATTGTTCGGAGCGATCGAACAACCCGGCCACGATGCTGCCGATCTGCTGATCTCAGTCGCACCGGCGCTGCCTGAACTGGACGATGCCTGGGCGCGCGCCCTGCACGATGAGATGGAAAGGATCGTCATCGGTTTCGATCCGGCGATGATCGCGCAGCGCAAGACCCTCGCCAGTCTCGAAGACATCAGCCTTTCGCCCGCGGAAGACGTGCTGCCGAACGTGCTCGACGGCATGCTCCGTGAGTTGCCGGGCAACACGGCGCGCCTCGGTGCATCGGTCCGCGCGCTCGCCGACAGCCGTTCGCCGGAGCCCATCGACGAAGCCCGCCGCGTGGCGCACACGCTCAAGGGCGATGCCAACACCGTGGGTATCCGCGGGTTGGCGAACATCACCCACGCGCTGGAAGAAATCATGATCGTGCTCGCGAAGCGGCCCGATCTGCTCAACGACGATTGCGCCGAATTGCTGACCTCCACCAGCGACTGCGTCGAAGAAATCTCCGACCATCTGCTCGGACGCGGTCGCGCGCCGGACAATCTGCTCGACCTCTACCAGCACATCCTGGACACCGCGAACGCGCTTGCCGATGGCGCCCAGGCGCCGCAGGCAACAGCAGCACCACACTCGACACCGGATCACGAAGAAGCCAACCTCACCGACGCCGTCATGCCCGCCGTCCCGACGGACGTCGCGCTGCCGGTCGTACCGTCTGCCATGTCCCCGGTCATCGCGCCCGCGATGCCGGTCGAAGACACGGGCATGGCCGCCAGCGGCATTCAAAGCCTCAACGTTCCCAGCGCGCTGCTCGACGAACTGCAGCGGCTGGCCGGCGAAACGCTGGTGACCTCGCGCCAGATCGACCAGCAGCTCGATGGCCTGGGTACGATTCAACGCGACCAGCGACAGGGCGTGCGCTACACCCACGAACTCATGGGTCGACTCGACGACCTGGTCGCGCTGCGCGGCGCGGCGCTGCAGTCCACCGCACAGAAAGCCGGCGCCGATCTCGATCCGCTCGAGATCGACCAGTACAACGAACTGCACGTGATCTCGCGCCAGTTGCTCGAAGCGCACGCCGACAGCAGCGAATTCCAGCGACGCATCGAACGCATCATGAATGCGCTGTCCGACCTGCGCAGCGAACAGGAACAGCTCAATCGCGACCTGCAGCGCACCATCCTGCGCACGCGCACGGTGCCGTTCGGACAAGTCTCGCAGCGCTTGCAGCGTATCGTGCGCCAGACCGCAAAGCTGGTCCTCAAGCAGGTCCAGCTCGACATCGTCGGCGAAGAGCTCCCCGTCGATGCGGAGCTGCTGGAACGGATCGTCGAACCGCTCGCGCATCTGCTGCGCAATGCCATCGATCACGGCATCGAGGCGCCGCAGGAACGTCTCGCCGCCGGCAAATCCGAACATGGCCACCTCGTGCTGCGCGTGGGTCTGCAGGGCGACGCCGCGACGATCGAACTGCAGGACGACGGCCGCGGGCTTGATCTCGAAGCGATCCGCGCGCGCGCCATCGATGCCGGCCTGCTCGGCGCCGAGCAGGCGGTCGACGAACGCCAACTCACCCGTCTCATCCTGCTGCCGGGCTTCTCCACCCGCAGCACCGCCTCCGAAGTCTCGGGGCGCGGCATCGGTATGGACGTGGTCAACCAGCGCATCGCCGCACTGCGCGGCACGCTCGCGATCACCACAGAATCCGGCCTCGGCACCCGTGTGCAACTGCGCCTGCCGATCACCCAGACACTCGCCAACGTCATCGTCGCGCGCGGCCAGCGTCAGGCCAGCGCGGTGGTGGCGGCATCGGCCGAACGTGTCGTGAGTTTCGCCGCTGGCGAATGCAGCTACGACGACGGTCAACTGCGCGTCGCACTGGATGGCGAAGTCCTGCCCGCATTGCCGATCGAGGCGTTCTACGGCGAATCGGCCGACTTCTCCATGTGGGTCGGCGCCTCCGGCATCGGCCTGTATGTTCGCGATGCGGACGGCAACGGCAACGTGGTGCTCGTGCGCGGCATCGACGAAGTCCGCAGCGTCGTGGTCAAACCGATCAGCACCTATCTGCCGCCGATTCCTGCGGTCCGCGGCATCACCCAGCTCGGCGACGGCGGTCTCGCGCCGGTGATCGATCTCGACGTGCTGCTGCAGTCCGCACAGCAAAGCCACTTCGATACAGCCGATCTCTCGCTGACGACGGCGCCAGTCACCCGCGTCGTCGTCGCCGACGACTCGCTCAGCGTGCGCCGCGCACTGGAACAGCTGATGCAGGACGCCGGCTTCGAAGTCGCGACCGCACGCGATGGTTTCGAGGCGCTGGCGGCGATCCAGGCGAAACCGACGCACGCGCTGCTGGTCGACCTCGAAATGCCGCGCATGAACGGCCTGGAAGTCACCCGCAATCTGCGCAACCACGCCGAGACCCGCGACCTGCCGGTGGTGATGATCACCTCGCGCGCGACCGATAAGCACCAGGCAATGGCGGAACAGGCCGGCGTGACCCGGATGCTGGGCAAACCCTTTTCGGAAGACTCGCTGGTGACGCTGGTGCGGGAGCTGATCGCCGAGCACGCGGCGGCGGTTGACGACGCCAGCTGATGTGGGAGAGGTTTCCGCCCCGACTTCGGCTTTCTTGAAGCGGCGGGGCCGAAGCCCCTCTCGCAGTGGCAGCCGACTTACACTAGGCAGCAAGCCAAACTGCGATCCACTGCCATGTCCGAAGCCGCTCCGACCCTCACCCAGCGCTACGCCGAAGAACTCGACGCCATCCGCGCCCAGGGGCTGTTCAAGTCCGAGCGCATCATCACCAGCCCGCAGTCGGCCGAAATCCGCCTCGCCGACGGCCGCACGGTGCTGAACTTCTGCGCCAACAACTATCTCGGCTTGGCCGATCACCCTGACATCATCGCGGCGGCGAAAGACGCCCTCGACACCCACGGCTTCGGCATGGCCAGCGTCCGCTTCATCTGCGGTACGCAGGATCTGCACAAGCAGCTCGAAGCGAAGATCGCCGATTTCTTCGGCACCGAAGACACCATTCTGTACGCCGCTTGCTTCGACGCCAACGGCGGGTTGTTCGAACCGCTGCTGGACGAGCGCGACGCGATCATTTCCGACGCGCTCAACCATGCCTCGATCATCGACGGCGTGCGTCTGTGCAAGGCGCAGCGCTTCCGCTACGCCAACTGCGACATGGCCGATCTCGAAGCGCAGCTGCAGGCCGCTGACGCCGCCGGCTGCAGAACCAAACTCATTACCACCGATGGCGTGTTCTCGATGGACGGCTTCATCGCGCCGCTCGACGACATCACGACGCTGGCGAAAAAATACAACGCACTGGTGCATATCGACGAATGCCACGCCACCGGTTTCCTCGGCGCGACCGGTCGCGGCTCGGCGGAAGTCAAGGGAGTAATGGATCGGATCGACATCTTCACCGGCACGCTGGGCAAGGCAATGGGCGGCGCGCTCGGCGGCTTCACCACCGCCAAGCGCGAAGTGATCGAAATGCTGCGTCAACGCTCGCGACCGTATCTGTTCTCCAACTCGCTGCCGCCGCACGTGGTGGCGGCGGGCATCCAGGCCTTCGACATGCTGTCCACCGCCGGGGATCTGCGCGAACACCTTGCCGGCAACACCCGCTATTTCCGCGAGAAGATGACCGCCGCCGGCTTCGACATCAAGCCGGGCGTGCACCCGATCTGCCCGGTGATGCTCTACGACGCGCCGCTGGCGCAGCGCTTCGCCGAGCGGCTGCTCGAAGAAGGCATCTACGCGATCGGCTTCTTTTTCCCGGTCGTGGCGAAAGGTCAGGCGCGCATCCGCACACAGATGAGCGCGGCGCATACCCGCGAACATCTCGACCGCGCCATCGATGCCTTCACCCGCATCGGCCGCGAGCTGGGCGTGCTCAAAGCGTAACGTGCGCCCAGCGCTGCGCCGGCTGTTCCTGCGTGCGCTGTCGACCGACAGCGAAGCGCAACTGCGCGACGGCGAGTGGGAAACCCGGTGTCTGCATTGCCGGCGACGTCTTTACCTCCGTGCCGATGGCGAAGCACTGGGCCACGCGACGCTGGAACATGTCGTGCCGCAAGCTTGGTTCGGAAAGCGCGCAGCAGACCCGCTTGTCTCGCAGGTCGACAATAACGCCAACGACCCTCGCAACCTCGCAACCTCGCTATCGCCTGCGCCGCATGCAATCACGGCAAAGGTGTGCGCCACGATGCGCGCGGACCGGCAGATGAGCGCGCTCAAACCGTCGTCGCACAGCTGCTGGCACACCGGCTCGCGCGCTGGCGCGAGCCGGTGAATTCACGCAGTGATCCGGCACACCTCAGAGCTGTGCCTGGATCATTGCCTGTTCGGTCTGCTGCAACTTCGTCATCACATTGAGAATCCCAGCGTATGCACTGAAATACACCGATGTCGACGACGGTGTCTGCACCAGCAGACTCAGGTAAGCATCCAGTAGTCGGACCTGCTGATTCAGCACGTTCGAATCGAAGACAGCCGCTTCCTGGTATGCCCGATTCCGGTACAAGCCACGCGACAGCGTATCTGCGTTCTGGAAATACAGGCTCGTGGTGTCGTTGGACATGATGATCGACTGCACCTTGGCGGCCGTGAAGAACGAACGCGCCTGCGCGGTTTTCCCTGCCAAGGCAGCGTTGCGTCCCATCTGGACATTGACCTGCAAGAGCTGGAAATCGAACTTGCTGCGCTGCAGATATATCGAGGCAGCCGTCGGCTCGGCATGCACTGCACCACAAACAAGCATCAGCAGCGCGAGCAGCAGCGCCCCGAAGCCGAAGCGTCGGCCAACAAAGATGGGCGATCGGGTGATGTGCCGATTCATTGCGGAATGTTCAGTTGTTTCCATACAGTTTCTCCTTGAGGTAATGGATTGTGTGGGGTCGCGCCGAGCCAATGGAACAAATTGACGTACCGACAGCCGGCTCAACGCTGTCACCTTCGTTTGCTCTGCTGCTTCGGCACGGCCTTCCGCTGGGCGGTGGACGGCGCACCCTTCGCGATGCGGATACCGCGCGCTTTCATCCACGCATCGAAATCCTGTGCGCTCATCTTGCGTCCGTTCTGGGTCATCTCGAACCGGTTGGATTTGCCGACAGCGACCGGTGCGGGTGAAGGCAGTGATTCGACAGCAACAGGTACCTTCGTAGCGCAACCGGGCAGAACGGCAAACGTGGCGCACAGGGCCACAAACATGTACATGCGCATAGGGTGACACCTTCGTTGGCTGCTGGACCGCCCCCGTCGGAAGTGTAGACAGACGCAAACCTCAAAGCCTGAATCCGGGCGTGAAGCCGCGCACAGTTCACGCATCGCATCTATCGTGCGGGTGATCCGCATCTCATTCGCGCGCAGAGCGTTGGACACCTAAACTACGCAATCCGGTCTCATCGAGCTCACGCCACTGCCTTTTCGGCAACTCGCCCAAGGCCAAACCGCCAACCGCCACCCGGACCAATCGCAGCGTTTCGATCTCGAACGCGCCCAGCAGTCGCCGGATCTGTCGATTGCGGCCTTCGTCGAGCACGATCTCGATCCAGGCGTTCTTTTCACCCGCACGCAGCAACGTCGCCTCGACCGCGCTCAGCCGCTCACCATCCACCTCTCGTCCGCGACATAGCGCCGCCAGCTGATCGGCATTGGGTATCCGATCAATCCGCACGTGATAGGTCTTGGGCGGCCCGGTTTCCGGATCGGTGATGCGCGCAGCCCATTGCGGATCGTTGGTGAACAGCAGAAGTCCTTCGCTGGCCTTGTCCAGACGCCCGACCGGCGCGAGCCAAGGCAACGGCTCGCCACGCAGCGAAGCACCATCGAAGCAGCGATACACGGTGTCACGGCCACGCTCATCGCTGACCGTGGTGACCAGACCACGTGGTTTATTGAGCATCAGATAGATCGGCGATTGCGCACCGAGCGTATTGCCGTCGACAACGATATCGTCACGATCGAGCACGGTGGGTGATTCTGGATCGCGTACCACACGCCCGCCCACGCTGACCCGGCCCGCCCGCACCCATTCGGCCGCCTGCGACCGCGAACAAACGCCGCGCTTCGAAAGCACGCGGGCGAGGCCGTAACGAGGGGATGATGCAGGCGGCATAGGAATATTATCGTCGCCCAGCCGATGAGCTACTGGTGTACGCAAGCGATGTTGATTGGTGATCTGTGATTGCGACCAGCCATCCGGACAGTCGCACGTACACCGGGTACAGGCCGCAGCGATAATGATCAGCGTGCGCGTGAAATTATTGAGCTCTCACACCAACAACCGCTGCGTAACTCCGTATTCGCTTGCAGCGCGATAGCGTCAGCGCTTTTTCTTCTTCGGCGGTGCCGCTGGCGCGGGCGGTGCGGGAGTCGGTACTGCAACTGGTTTGGCCGGGCCCTGCACGACACGCACGCCACGCGCTTTCATCCACGCGTCGAACTCGTCCGCCGTCATACGCTTGCCATTCTGGGTCATATCGAAGCGCCAAGCGGTACTGCTCTCGCCAGGCTTCGGCTGATAAGCACCCGCGCTCGCCGTGGCTGGAAGGGGCTGTCTCGCCGCAGCGATCGCACGGCATTCCTGATGCTGGACACGCGACAACACCACCTCGACAGTGGCACCTTCGGAGAACAGCTGGGCGAAACCGACACCGGTTCCGACCTGTGCGCTCGGCGCGGCCAGCTCTTCCGCGATCGGCGTCAACTGCAGGGCATTGCTCTTGGCCGGCACAAGCGGCTTGAACGAAGCGCAGTCCACGGCCGCAGCACGCGTTTGTCCTGTGAATGCGGCCGACAAGGCGATCAGGCCCAAGGACATCAATCCTTGCATGCAAGTGGACGCAGGGACTTTGCGCATGGGTTCTCTCCGATCGAATGTCCTCGGAGTGTAGGCCGCAGACCGGGGCGGCGACAACCGTCCATCGTGGCAAATCACCAAGAGCGTGACCGGGAGCTGGGAACCAACTTCCCACCCCTCAAAAACGCCGAAGCCCGGCACAAGGCCGGGCTTCGGGATATTGCTGCAGAGCGCGTCCGAAATTACTGGACGTTGAGCTCGGTGCGACGATTGGTTTCGTTCTTGCATTCCGGCAGGGTCTGACCGGTCTGCACGAGCGGACGGCTTTCGCCGTAGCCGTTCGGGCCAGCCAAGCGACCGCTGTCGATGCCGTTGCTGGTCAGGTAGTCGTACACAGTCTGCGAACGGCGCTGCGAGAGCGACTGGTTGTACGTGTCCTTGCCGCAGAGGTCGGTGTGACCGGCGACTTCGACACGCAGATCCGGGTAGCGCTTCAGGATTTCGACGGCCTCGTTCAGGATCGCAACAGCATCCGGACGCAAGGTGGCTTTGTCGAAGTCGAAGTTGACGCCCTTCAGGTCGATCGCGATGTTGACTTTGCAGCCGTCAGGACCGATCGCTTCGCCAGCCATCGAGTTCGGGCACTTGTCGTTGCAATCGTTGACGCCATCACCGTCGCCATCTTTGTCGGCGCAGTTCGGAGCGGGCGGCGGCGGCGGCGGCGCATCGACGACCGGCTCGGAGGCTTCCGGACCAAGCGGCACGACGAAACCGACCGAAGCCAGCACATCACCGAACCAGCTTTCGTTAGGAGCGGCAATGCTGCTGTCGTCCGCGTCGAGGCGATAAGCGAGTTCAGCGCGGATGCCGACGCGGCCGAGGTCGCCCTGCAAACCGCCACCGATCTTGCCTGCAAGGTTGCCGTCTTCACGCTGACCGGGGGAATTCGGGTTCGGGAAAGCATCGAATTCTTCTTCCGAACGCTGATAGCCGAGGCCGGCCAGCACGTACGGGTTCCAGTTGCGGCCTTCGGTGATGAAGTGACGACGCAAATCGAGCGAGACGCCGTACTGGCTCCAGTTCAGATTCTGCGCACGGCCGGCGAGGGGGCGGTTGGGATTCAGAAGCAGGTTCTGGTTGTCGAAGCGCGGGTTCTGGTAGTTGAACTCGCCATCAAGCGACCAGTTCTGGCTGATGAATTTGCCGAAACCGAGGGTGCCGAATGGGGCACTGCGGGTGTCACGGGAACCATCCTGCAGATTGAAACCAGCAGACGTGGTGAGGTACCAGCGGTCGTCGAAGTCCTGCGCGGAGACGGTCTGGGCCACGGCCAGCCCACTCAGCAGCGCAGCACAGAGGAGTTTCTTGTTCATTACTCAATGCTCCTTGGAGGAATTGAAAAGACTCGGTGGTGTCGATTCGAACAAAATGGCCACCGATTGGGGGCACCATCCTGTTCATTATGATCCGGCCGCGTCATGGCCTTGTTAACAATAGCATAACAGTTTTGCGAATCCAACCACAGTTCAGGTTTCGGGGGAACCTTCGCCATCGCCGAGGGTCATCTGTCGACGCGCATGATCAGGGTTGGAACCTGAACGTATTCATTCATGCGGAAAACAGCGCCATCCATGCAGAAAGCGGCATGGCATCCATTTCGGCTGGATTGGCAGCCAAGCGCATGATTTCGGCCGCCTGCTCAGCCGGTAGATGGGAGCCCAAAGCGGCTTTGGCCTTGGCCATCAGCACCGGAATACCCTCGGCACGACGCTTGCGGTGGCCGATCGGGTAATCGATCGAGACCTTGTCGGTGCAACTGCCGTCCGCAAAGAAGACTTGCACCGAATTGCCGATGTAGCGTTTGTCGGCATCGAAGTAATCCCTGGTGAACTGCGGATTCTCCTTGACCACCATCCGGTCACGAAGCGCGTCGATGCGCGGATCGGCGGCAATGTCGTCGTTGTAGTCGTCGGCGGTCAGGCGACCGTGGATCAGCGGCACTGCAACCATGTATTGGATACAGTGGTCCCGGTCGGCATAGTTCGCCAGCGGTCCGGTCTTGTCGATGATGCGGACGCCGGCTTCCTGCGTCTCGATCTCGATGCGCTCGATCTGGTCGATCCGGTCCTTGACCTGACCGTGCAGTTGCATCGCGCATTCCACTGCAGTCTGTGCGTGGAATTCGGCCGGAAAACTGATCTTGAACAGCACGTTCTCCATCACATAGCTGCCGAACGGGCGCTCGAACTCGAAGGCTTTGCCCTTGAAGGCGACGTCGTAGAAGCCCCAGGTCTTGGCGCTGAGCGCGGACGGATAACCGACGACTTTCTTGTGCGCAGCGTTGAGCGCATGCGTGACCGCGCGACGGCAGGCGTCACCGGCCGCCCAGCTTTTGCGCGGCCCGGTGTTCGGGGCGTGGCGGTAGGTGCGCAGCACGCCGTTGTCGATCCAGCTGTGCGACACGGCGGTGATCACCGCTTCTTTGTCGCCACCGAACATCGCGGTCGACACGGCCGCTGATGCCAGGCGAACCAGGATCACATGGTCCAGGCCGACGCGGTTGAAGGAGTTCTGTAATGCGTAGACGCCCTGGATTTCGTGGGCCTTGATCGCCCAGGTCAGGGCATCGCGCACGGTCGGGCCCTGCCCGCCTTCGCGCCCGGCCTTGCGGCCGAGGTAATCGCCCACGGCGAGAATCGCACCGAGGTTGTCGGACGGGTGGCCCCATTCGGCCGCCAGCCAGGTGTCGTTGAAGTCGAGCCAGCGCACGAGCGTGCCGATGTTGAACGCGGCCTGCACCGGGTCGAGTTCGAAAGAGGTGCCCGGCACGCGCGCACCGCCCGGCAATTCCGCGCCCGGCACCAGTGGACCGAGATGCTTCACGCAGCCATCGAACTTCATCGCCAGCATCGCGCAGGCCAGCGAGTCGAGCAGCATGTAGCGGGCGGTGTCGTAGGCTTCCTGCGACTCGATTTTCGTGTCGATGACGTAGTCGGCGATGTCGACCATCGGCTGGTCGGGATTCGGGCGTACGGCGGAGCGGATATCGGCATGACTCATAAAAACGGGGCCCTTGGGTGCGTGGCGCGTTGATGACGTGGGTAAGGACGCTATTTTGCCAGACCCGACACCCGCACCGCCCTGCGGCCTTGGTCGAATCGTTACCATCGGCGACCCACTCGCGGCGTTTTGCGCGAAATCACTTGAGCAGCACGGGCTTTCACGGCATCGTGCGCCTCATCCATACGTATGCGTATCGACCGATGACTGCACAAACCACCGCCTCAGCCTATCCGCATCTGTTTTCGCCCCTGGATCTTGGCTTCACGACCCTGCGCAACCGGGTGCTGATGGGCTCGATGCACACCGGGCTGGAAGATCGCGCCAGCGATTTCCCCAAGCTGGCGGCCTATTTCGGCGAACGCGCGGCCGGCGGCGTCGGACTGATCGTCACGGGCGGCTTCTCGCCGAACATGATGGGCTGGCTCACGCCATTCGCGGGCAAGCTCAGCTGGCCGTGGGAGGCAGGCAAGCACCGTCAGGTCACCGATGCGGTGCACAGCCACGGCGCGAAGATCTGTCTGCAGTTGCTGCATGCCGGCCGCTATTCCTATCACCCGCTATCGGTTGCGCCCTCGCGGATCAAGTCGCCGATCAATCCGTTCACGCCGCGCGCACTCACAGGTTTCGGCGTCGACCGGACGATTTCCGCTTATGCGAACGCCGCGAAACTCGCGCGCGATGGCGGCTACGACGGCGTCGAGGTCATGGGTTCGGAAGGCTATCTGATCAACCAGTTCATGAGCGCGCGCACCAATCGCCGCAGCGACGGCTGGGGCGGCGATCTGTCGAAGCGCATGCGGTTCGCGACCGAGATCGTGCGCCGGGTGCGCGAGGCCTGCGGTCCCGACTTCATCATCATTTATCGGCTGTCGATGCTGGAACTGGTGCCGGAGGGCTCGGGCTGGGAGGAGATCGTCGCCCAGGCCAAGGCGATCGAAGCCGCCGGCGCCACCATTCTCAACACCGGCATCGGTTGGCATGAGGCGCGGGTACCGACGATCGCGACCTCGGTCCCGCGCGCCGTGTTCGCGGGTGTGACCGCCAAATTGCGCCCCGAGGTGAAGTTGCCGCTGGTCGCCACCAACCGCATCAACATGCCGGATGTGGCCGAGGGCATCCTCGCCGACGGCGGCGCCGATCTGATTTCGATGGCACGCCCGCTGCTGGCCGACCCGGAATGGGCGAACAAGGCGCGTGCCGGTCGCGCTGACCGCATCAACACCTGCATCGCCTGCAACCAGGCCTGCCTCGACCATGTGTTCGAACAGAAAAAAGCGAGCTGCCTGGTCAATCCGCGCGCCTGTGCCGAAACAGAACTCAACTATATAAAGACCAACACCCGGAAACGGATCGCTGTGGTCGGCGCCGGCCCTGCCGGCCTCGCTTGCGCCACGGTCGCCGCCGGACGCGGCCACGCGGTCACGCTGTTCGACGCTGTCGATGAAATCGGCGGACAGTTCAACATTGCCAAGCGGATTCCGGGCAAGGAAGAGTTCGACGAAACCCTGCGCTATTTCCGCAACCGCATTGAGGACACTGGCGTCGAGCTGAGGCTGTCGACCTTTGTGGAGGCCGATGCGCTGAAGGATTTCGATGAAATCGTGCTCGCCACCGGCATCCGCCCGCGCAAGGTGGATTTCCCGGGCAGCGATCACGCCAAGGTTGTCGGTTACCTCGATGTGCTCAGCGGCCGGATCAAGTCCGGCGCGCGGGTTGCCATCGTCGGCGCTGGCGGCATCGGTTTCGATACCGCTGAATATCTGGTGCATACGCCGGTGCTGGACCCGGCTGCATTCGACCTGCCACCGCTGCACGGTGCGTTCGAACACCGCTCGCCTTCCCTTGATGTGGAACGCTGGATGGCCGAATGGGGCGTCGACCCGACCTTCTCCGGCCCCGGCGGTCTGCGCAAGCCATCGCCCGAGCCGCCGACACGTGAAGTCTGGCTGCTGCAGCGCAGCCCGGGCAAACCAGGCGCCAAGCTGGGAAAGACCACCGGTTGGATCCACCGCGCCGCGCTCAAGGCCAAGCAAGTCGCGATGCTGGGTGGCGTGGAATATCTCGGCATCGACGACACCGGCTTCCGCATCCGCGTCGACGGCAAGGAACAGCTGCTGCCGGTCGATCATGTGGTGATTTGCGCCGGCCAGGAGCCGCGACGGGAGCTTGCCGACGCACTGCAGGCGGTCGGCGTGACTCCACATCTGATCGGCGGCGCCGACGTGGCCAGCGAACTCGACGCCAAACGCGCCATTGCCCAGGGCAGCCGGCTCGCCGCCGGGTTCTGAGCAGCCCGAAAGCGCGCGGATCGGCCATCGTTGGGATCGGGCGCTCCGGTTCGCGACCCTGGTCCCAGTGCAGTTGGCACGACTCCACGGCGGGTCTTTCCTCCTGCATTGACAGGCAGTTACGGCGCCTTTTGAACAAAAACTCCAATTGAATCAGAGATTTCCTGATTTCTGTTCAGCTGTCGTTATGTTTCGATCACTAACCTACGCCCGCTTTCCCGCCACCGGATGCGGGACCAGCGCGAGATCGTGTCAGGCGACGAACTGCCCAGGAAGGGTGCTTCCCCGGACACGATCCACGTTTGGGCTACAAGCGGCCATAGAGCCCGCAGCCCCTTGTCTTGCGATCCTCGCAAGCGCCCGGCTTCACGCCGGACTGTCTATCGCCATGTCGCACCCGTATCGATGTCGTGGGCCCTTACCCCGCCACCGTCCGGCCCGAAGCAACGAAGCAAGGAGTTCTCATGAAGCTCGCATGGATCCTTTGGATCGCCACGGTGTTGCCCCCCCAGGCCGCCGATTCGTTATGTCTCAGCACCACGTTGTATCTGGAAGCACGCAATCAGCCTGTCCGCGGACAGCAGGCGGTCGCCGAAGTCGCCCTCCGTCGCGAGGACAGCGGCTTGTGGGGCGATTCGATGTGCGAAGTCGTCACTGCCCGCAAACAGTTCGCGCCGACCATCGTGTCGCCGCGTACGCAACTCAGCAATGCCGAAGCTTGGTCGCAGGCGATCACCATCGCCCTTGAGGCGGAACGCAATTGGGCCCTGCCGGCTGGAGAGCGCAAGGAGATCGTTCCCGGCGCCAGCCACTTCGCGGCCCTGTCCATCGCTCAGCCCAGTTGGCGGAATGCTTATCAGGTCGCGACCATCGGCGATCACAGTTTCTTCAAAGTGCAATCGCTGAAGCCCCAGAAAGACAAACCCGGACGCGGATGACGCCGCTCCGGTTTCGATCCCCGAAACGAATCGCTGTACTGCTCACGGCCGCCATTTTCGCGGTCGTTTTTTTTGCGCGACACGAACGACACTGCGTTCCATGCGTCGCGGTTGAGCGCCATGTTCAAGCGCACCATGATTCGAGACCACCCGATGGAACCTTCGATGAAACTCTATTACTCCCCCGGCGCCTGCTCGCTCTCCGATCACATCGTGCTGGAATGGATCGGCAAACCATACGAAACCGTCAAGGTCGGTCGCGACGACCGCAAGAAGCCGGAATTCCTCGCGATCAATCCAGCCGGCGCGGTACCTGCACTCGAGCACGATGGCTGGGTGCTGACCCAGAATTCGGCGATCCTCAACTACCTCGCCGATCTGAATCCGGAATCCGGCCTGGGCGGCGATGGCAGCGCGAAGAGCCGCGCGGAAGTGAACAAGTGGATCGCGTTCTCCAACTCGGACGTACACCCGTCCTTCTACCCATTGTTCGGCAGTACGGCTTATCTCGAAGATGCCGCACTGATCGACAAGACCAAGGATGCCGCGCGCGCGAAAATCCGCACGCTTTACGAACGCGCCGACGCGCATCTGGCCGACAAGCAGTGGCTGGCCGGCAGCCGCTCGGTCGCCGACCCCTATCTGTATGTGACCTATCGTTGGGCGATCGGTAGCGGCGTCGACATTTCCGGCCTGGACAACCTCGCCGCATTCGCATCGCGAATGGAAGCCGATCCGGCGGTGCAAAAGGTATTGCGGGACGAAGGCCTGGCCTGAGCCTTGCATCGAGCTCAATGAAGAAGCCGCACATCGTGCGGCTTCTTTTTGATGGGCGGGCTTGTCTCAGCGCTCGCGCCAGTCGCGGGTCATTTCCAGATACGTGAACGACGCCGACCACGTGATCAGCACGAAACCGGTGAGCGCGACGGTGCCGGCGATGAAGCGGATCGGGCCGATCGGGGCGAGATCGCCGAAGCCCACCGTGGTGTAGGTCACCGCCGACATGTACACCGCATCGAGCAGACTGAGCGGATGCGCACCGGCGACGATGCCGGTATTCGGGAACATCAGCAGCCCCCAGATCGCCGCGCCGAACACCCAGATTTCGGCGACATGCAGCGCAAGCACACCGAAGATGCCATACAGCACCTTCCTGCGGCGGTGACTTTCGTGGCGGGCCGACAGCCAGCGCGACAGCAGGTTCAGACCTTCGTAATGCACCAATACCGCGAGGCTCACCGAAATCGCGGTAACCAGCACCACCAGCGCGTTGGCGTCCCAGTGTTGATACATCACCGCAAGTCAGCGCTTGTCGATGGTGACGTACGCGCGATCGTCCGGGCCGATGTAATTCGCGCTCGGGCGGATGATCTTGCCGTCCTCGCGCTGCTCGATCACGTGCGCGCTCCAGCCGGTGGTGCGCGCGATCACGAACAGCGGCGTGAACAGCGGCGTGGGGATGCCCATCATGTGATAGCTCGATGCGCTGTACCAGTCGAGGTTCGGGAACATCTTCTTGGTGTCCATCATCAGCGTTTCGATGCGCTCGGACACGTCGAACAACATCTGGTTGCCGCCGGTTGCGCACAGCGTCTTCGAGATCGCCTTGATGATCGGGTTGCGCGGATCGCCGATGGTGTACACCGGATGACCGAAGCCGATGACGATCTCCTTGCGCTCCATGCGCGCGCGGATATCGGCTTCCGCCTCGTCGGCGGTGGCGTAACGGCTGATGATGTCCATCGCCACTTCATTGGCGCCGCCGTGCTTCGGACCGCGCAGCGCGCCGATACCGCCGGTGATGCAACTGTGCAAATCGCTGCCGGTGCCAGCGATGACACGCGCGGCGAAAGTCGAAGCGTTGAATTCGTGTTCGGCGTAGAGGATCAAAGACTTGTCCAGCGCATCCGCATGCAGCTCGCTCGGCGGCTCGCCGTGCAGCAACGTCAGGAAATGCGCGGCCACGGTATCGTCGTCGGTCTCGCAGTCGATACGCCGGCCGTTGCGGGTGAAATGCCACCAGTACAGCAGCATCGAACCGAAGCTGGCGATCAGGCGATCGGCGATATCGCGCGCTTCGCTGGCCGGGTGTCCTTCACGTTCCGGCAGCACCGTGCCCAGCACCGAGCAGCCGGTGCGCATCACGTCCATCGGATGCGCGTTCGCGGGAATGAGTTCCAGCGCTTCCTGCACGATCGCAGGCAACCCGCGCAGGCGCTTGAGTTTGGTGCGATAGGCCTTGAGCTGCGATGCGGTCGGCAGCGCGCCGTGCACCAGCAGGTGCGCGACTTCCTCGAACGTCGATTGCGTCGCCAGATCGTGGATGTCGTAGCCGCGATAATGCAGATCGTTGCCGCTGCGTCCGACCGTACACAGCGCGGTGTTGCCGGCAGCGGTACCGCTCAGCGCGACGGATTTCTTGGCTTTGGGCAACGCTTGGTTGGTGTTCTCGCTCATGATCTTGTCCTTTGACATCATTTCTTGGCGGCGAACAGCGCATCGAGCTTCTGTTCGAACACGTGGTAGCCGATCCGGTCGTAGAGTTCCTCGCGGGTCTGCATGGTATCGACCACGGCCTGCTGATGGCCATCGCGGCGGATGCTTTCGTAGACATTCTCCGCCGCCTTGTTCATGGCCCGGAACGCCGACAGCGGGAACAGTTGGATGGCGACGCCAGCCGAGGCCAGTTCGTCGCGGGAGAACAGTGGGGTTTTGCCGAATTCGGTGATGTTGGCCAGCACCGGCACTTTCACCGCATCGACGAAGCGCCGGTAGGTCGGCAGGTCGTACGCGGCTTCGGCGAAGATGCCGTCGGCGCCGGCTTCGACGCAGGCGATGGCGCGTTCGATCGCCGCGTCCACGCCGTCGACCTGGATCGCATCGGTGCGCGCAATCAGGAAGAAAGCGGCGTCGGTCTTCGCGTCCGCTGCGGCCTTCACGCGATCGACCATCTCGCCCTGCGACACGATTTCCTTGCCGGGGCGATGACCGCAGCGCTTGGCGCCGACCTGGTCCTCGATGTGGCAGGCGGCGGCGCCGGCCTTGATCAGCGATTTGATGGTGCGCTCGATGTTGAACGCGCTGGGGCCGAAGCCGGTATCGATGTCGACCATCAGCGGCAGATCGCAGACATCGGTGATGCGGCGGGTGTCGATCAGCACGTCTTCGAGCGTGTTGATGCCGAGATCGGGCAGCCCCAGCGAGCCGGCAGCCACACCGCCGCCCGAGAGATAGATGGCGCGATAGCCGGCGCGCTTGGCGAGCAGCGCATGGTTGGCGTTGATCGCACCGATCACCTGCAGCGGGGTTTCTTCGGCGAGGGCTGCGCGGAAGCGCGCGCCTGCGGATGCGTTGCTCATTGCGGACGACTCCTCGAACTGTGGCATGCCCAATGCGGGATGTCGGGCCGGGCGACGGTGGCGCGTGCGGCGGCCTCCGTCGGGCGCTCAATCTGGCACCATCGTGATGGTTGATCAATCTTGATCCGATCAATCAATCTATCGATCTCCCACCGCCGACATCGCCATGACCGCCGATCTGCTGAACGCCCGCGACACCTGCCGCCTGCTCGGCATCAGCCAGGCCACGCTCTACGCCTACGTGAGCCGCGGCCTACTGGAGTCGCGCCCGGGCACGGATCACCGCAGCCGCCTGTACCTGCGCCAGGACGTGGAGCGTCTGGC
>JBAQRU010000393.1:0-3513 GCA_049296025.1 Lysobacteraceae bacterium
CATGACGTGGCCGGAGTATTCGTCCGGCAGCTGCACGCGATCGCCCTTGGTCACGGTTTCGTCGCCGCGCCAGTAACCGGCCTCGACGCGATCCACCGTATTGCTGCCCTGGCGCCAGATCGACAGCACCGTGCCGTTGTCGATGCCATCCTGCGCGCCGACCGACAGCGCCACCACGTCGCGCGGGCCGCCGCTGGTCAGCTGGTTGGCGACCGCGAGCACCCGGGCCTTGTTCTCGTCCAGCGCCTGCTTCGGCGGGTGCGGGAAGAACTGCAGGTCGTAGGGCTGGGCATCCACCGGAATCAGACGGTCGCCGACGCGCACTTCCAGACTCGGATCGTCCAGCTTGAGGGTCGTGACCTCGACAGCGCCTTCCATCAGCTTGGTGACGCTGCCGGCATTGACCCGATAGAGCTCCTGGCCAAGTTCTTCGCCATCGATCTCGTTTCCGGCGGTATCGCTCCAGGAGGTGCCGAAGCCGGGAATCCGGTTGCCACGGAAGTCGTTATCGTTGCGGCTGAGCATGTCGCAGCATTCGCGCTGGCCGATGCGCACGTAGCGCACCGTCGGCCGGACCACGGCGTAGCGCTGGCCGAGCTGCGCGCCTTCCAGGCCGCGAACGTAGGCCTGATGGCCGCGCACGGCGCGGGTGATGTCTTCTTCCAGACCAACGACGTACGGCAGCTCCTTGAAGGTGTCGACCACGCGAAGATCACGGAGGTAGGACTCGATCTCGGACAGCGAAATCGCATTGACCGGCGCATCGGTGCGCGGACCGGGGGTCACCCCGACGCGGTCGAGGTAGGCGAGGCTGATGACGTCGCCCGGATAGATCAGATGCGGATTGGCGATCTGCGGGTTGGCCTGCCAGATTTCGGGCCACAGCCACGGGCGCTTGAGGAAGCGTCCGGCGATGTCCCACAAGGTGTCGCCACGCTTCACCGTATAGGTGTCGGGGTGGTCGCCGCGGAACTCCTGGGCGACCGCAAAGGTCCCCACGGTCAGTAATGCGACGGTGCCCATCACCTTCAAACGGTGAGAAAGGCGCTTAAGGATGATGGCCATCTACTTGCTCCCCTTGGGATTTTCCCCAAAACATCGACCGCACTATAGCCCACAAATCCCGGCTCTTGGCAAGTCTGGAGAGGCTACAATGGCCCTTGTCCGCGCCTAAACGCCGCCCCATCTTCACAAACATGACGCTCCTCTCAATTCTCGAATTCCCCGACCCCCGTCTGCGGACCAAGGCAAAGACCGTCGACCCGGCCCAAATCGCCGATCCGGCCTTCCAGACCCTGCTCGACGACATGCTGCACACCATGTACGAAGCCCCCGGCATCGGTCTGGCCGCCAGCCAGGTGGACGTGCACCAGCGCTTCATGGTCATCGACATCAGCGAGGAGAAGGACCAGCCGCAGGTGTTCATCAACCCGGAGATCACCCTGGCCGACGGCCATCAGGTCTACCAGGAAGGCTGCCTGTCGGTGCCGGGGATCTTCGCCGACGTGACCCGCGCCAACCAGATCAGCGTGAAGGCCCTCGGCCGCGACGGCCAGCCGTTCGAGCTGAGCACCGACGGCCTGCTGGCGATCTGCATCCAGCACGAGATGGATCACCTCGAAGGCAAACTCTTCGTCGATTACCTGTCGCCGCTGAAGCGCGACATGGTGCGCAAGAAGCTGGAGAAGGCGCGGCGCAGCAGCGCGGCGTAAACACTCCGAAACGTGGGTAGAGCGGGCTTCATCCCGCTGCTCTTGTGATCCCGAGGCGAAGCCGAGGGACCTGCTGTCCGGAATCCCGATAGACTTCCGATCAGCCGTCATTCCCGCGAACGCGGGAACCCAGCGACTTTGATGCGGACATCAAGCAAAGACACTGGATCCCCGCGTTCGCGGGGATGACGAACCAATTGCGTTATTGCGGGAGGGACGATGGGCCGCACACTCCAGATGAAAATTCGTTGCGGAAAATACCCAAAATAGTTCAAGCACATCTTTGAGCACTAATTCGCAAAAAACCGACGGAGAAAAATTCTTGCGCATCATCTTCGCCGGCACCCCGGCCTTCGCCGTCCCCTGCCTGCGCGCCGCCGCGCGACACAACGAAGTCGTGGCGGTGTACACGCAACCGGACCGTCCCGCCGGACGCGGACGGGCATTGACGGCATCGCCGGTGAAGCTGGAAGCGCTGCAGCGCGGGATCGAAGTGCTGCAGCCGGAAACGTTGAAGAAGCAGGTCTCGCGCGATGCGCTGCGCGCGCTGGAACCGAACATCATGATCGTGGTCGCCTACGGCCTGATCCTGCCGCAGAGCATTCTCGATATTCCGAAATACGGCTGCTGGAACGTGCACGCCTCGCTGCTGCCGCGCTGGCGCGGTGCCGCGCCGATCCAGCGCGCGATCGAAGCCGGCGACACCGAAACCGGCGTGTGTTTGATGCAAATGGAGAAAGGCCTCGACACCGGCCCGGTGCTGCTGTCGCAGTCGCTCGCCATCGGCGAGCAGGAGACCGGCGGGCAACTGCACGACCGGCTTTCCGAACTCGGCGCGCAGGTGCTGGCCGATGGCCTCGGCCTGCTGCGCGTCGGCATCGTGCCGGTGGCGCGCGCGCAGCCGGACGCAGGCGTGACCTACGCGCACAAGCTCGACAAGCACGAAGCGAAACTCGACTGGTCGCAGCCCGCCGTTACGCTGGCGAACAAGGTGCGCGCGTTCAATCCATGGCCGGTCGCCGAAGCCGGACTCGCCGGAGACCGCGTGCGTATCCACGGTGCGGTCGCGTTGGCCATCGTCCACGGCAAAGCGCCGGGAACGGTGCTTGCGGCCGGCCGCGACGGCATCGATATCGCCTGCGGCGACGGCGCGCTGCGCATCCGCACGCTGCAGCGCGAAGGCGGCAAAGCCATCACCGCCGCCGACTATCTGAATGCGCGGCGCGATCTTGTGTCCGCATAAGCGCTGCTTTCCGTGGGAGCGACGGCTTTCAACAGCATCATCGATTCCACAACATCATTGCGATGTCGGAGCCCGATCAGTCATTACGACCGCAGAACCCCGCCCTCCAACATCAGTCTCAAGGCAGCCCGCATGACCGATACGACCCCCGGCACCGCCTCCCGCCTCGCCGCCGCGCGCGTGCTCGATGCGGTGCTGCATCGCGGGCGTTCCCTGAAAGGCGAATTCGGCACGGAATTGCCGAAGATCGCCGACCCGCGCGATCGCGCGCTGGTCGAAGCGATCTGCTTCGCGGCGCTGCGCAATCGTGCGCGCTACGCCGCTGCGCTCGCGGCGTGGATCCCGAAGCCGCTGGGCAAGAGCGACGAACCGCTGCGCGCGCTGCTGTATGTCGGCTTCGCACAGCTTGATGCCTTGAAGTTGCCGGCGCACGCCGCCGTCGATGCGACCGTCGAAACCGCACGCGCGCTCGATCGCGGACATCAGGCCGGTATGGTCAACGCGCTGCTGCGCCGCGCACAGCGCGAAGGGTTTCCGCCCGCCGATCCGGCGCAGGTC
>JBAQRU010000394.1:0-3198 GCA_049296025.1 Lysobacteraceae bacterium
GTATAAAACACGGAGATAGCCAAGCAACATCGGCTGTTCATGGTGGCATGGTGGGGTTCGCTGCGCTCACCCCACCCTACTTGCTGATTTTGGGTGTCCCCGTCTTTCGATTGTCCCCGTCTTTCGATCACTAACCCAGCGATTTGACACATGAAACAGCTGGATCAACGACCCAGCCCAAATAATCAATGCCCCCCATCCAACGCTTTAAGTTCGCTGACCAACGCACTAGCCATCTCCGCCCCATCCCCGTACAACATCCGGGTGTTATCCGCATAAAACAGCGCATTCTCGATCCCCGCAAACCCCGTGCCCTTGCCACGCTTGATCACAATCGTGTTCTTGCTGTTCACAACATCCAGAATCGGCATCCCATAAATCGGTGAAGCCGGATCCGTCTTCGCAACCGGATTCACCACATCATTCGCACCAATCACCAGCGACACATCGGTATTGGCGAACTCGGGATTGATGTCTTCCATATCCACGATCAGGTCATACGGCACGCCAGCCTCGGCCAGCAGCACATTCATATGCCCAGGCATGCGACCGGCGACGGGGTGAATCGCGAACTTCACCTTCACGCCGCGTTCGATCAACCGCTGGCTGAGCTCCCAGATCTTGTGCTGCGCCTGCGCGACCGCGAGGCCGTAGCCGGGCACGATCACCACGCGTTCGGCGAAGGCCATCATCGCGGCGACGTCGCTGGCGTCGATGGGTTTCTGGCTGCCTTCGATGGCCGCTGCTTCACCGGTAGCGCCGAAGTTGGAGAACAGCACCGAGTTGATTGAGCGGTTCATGGCCTTGGCCATCAGCCGCGTGAGCAGGATGCCGGCGGCGCCGACCATCATGCCGGCGATGATCAGGGCTTCATTGCCCAGCACGTAGCCTTCGAACGCGACCGCGAGGCCGGTGAAGGCGTTGTAGAGCGAGATGACCACCGGCATGTCGGCGCCGCCGATGGGCAGGGTCATCAGTACGCCCAGCGCCAGCGCGGCGACGAAGAACGCGACGATATACGGCACTTCGAGGGTGTACAGCGCCAGCGCGCCGAGCACGATGGCGGCGATGCCGACCAGGGCGTTGAAGATCTTCTGGCCGGGGAAGGTGTAGCGCTTGTCCATGCGGCCGTCGAGCTTGGCCCAGGCGATGATGGAGCCGGTGAGCGAGACCGCGCCAATCAGCGAGCCGATCACCGCCAGCGCCAAGGTCCAGACGTTGGGCGCATGGCCTTCGGCGGAATACTTGAACAGTTCGACCGCACCGATGGCGGCAGCGGAACCGCCGCCCATGCCGTTGAACAGCGCGACCATCTGCGGCATGTCGGTCAGGGCGACTTTCTTGCCCCAGTACCAGTTCGCGGCGGTGCCGATGACGATGCCGGCGACGATCAGGCCGATGTTGTGCAGACCGGGCAGCAAAAGCGTGGCGAAGGTGGCGATGAGCATGCCCACGCCGGCCCACTGGATGCCGCTGCGCGCGGTCTTGGGCGAGGCCATGCGCTGCAGGCCCAGCAGGAAGAGGGTCGCGGCGGCGAGGTAGCTGGTCTTGACCAGCAGCGTCAGCAGTTCGGGCGTGCTCATGCCTTCTCTCCCTTGCCGTCGGTGGCGGGCTTCTTGGAAGACTTGAACATGTCGAGCATGCGTTCGGTCACCACGTACCCGCCGGCGGCGTTGCCGGCGCCCAGCAGCACGGCGATGAAGCCGATGGCCTTCTCCAGCGTGGTGTCGGCGTGGCCCAGCACCACCATGGCGCCGATCAGGACGATGCCGTGGATGAAGTTGCTGCCCGACATCAGCGGGGTGTGCAGGATCACGGGGACCCGCGAAATGATCACGTGCCCGGCGATCGCCGCCAGCATGAAAATGTAGAGCGCTACGAAACCATCCGCCATTGTCGTTCTCCCCAGGGTCTGTCCGCATCATAACCGCCGCGTCGGGACATGCCAGCAGGCGCAGATGTGCCCGGCGGCACGGATTCCGATCCGATGGCTGTCAACCGATGGACAACAGGGGCGTTTCCCTTCCTGCAGGCCTGCGGACATTCCCCGCCTCCCCCCATTCCAGTAAGGACAGCCCATGAAGTCGCTGATCACCGTTTCCCTGCTGCTGGCGGCCCTGATCGCAGGCGCCGCCCAGGCTGCCGACCGTGGCGACCGCGTCGAGCGTCGCTTCGACAACAAGGGCGACCACATCGACGCCCGCCTCGACCGCAAGGGCGATCGCATCGACGAGCGGCTGGACCGCCGGGCCGAAGTCGCCGAGAACCATGGGCATGCGCGTCGCGCCGCCCACTTCGACGACAAGGGCGACCGGGTCGAGAACCGGCTCGACCACAAGGGCGATGTGGCCGACAACCGCCTGGACCGCCGCGGCGAGCGCTTCGACCGGCGTTGGGACCACAGGCATTGAATCGCCGCCCCGATGGCAGACGGTCGCGCCGCCGATGACCTTCGTGGCCTTAAGCTTGCACGCGTGAGCTCCGATGACACCTCCACGCGTGTTTCCTCGGCCGTCTCCTCCCCGGGAGCGGTCGAGGACTTTTCTCTCGATACGTTCCTTGAGGGCATTTCCGCGCGCGCGTTCCGCTTCGCCGAACTCGGGCTGCGGCACCGCGAGGACGCCCTGGACGTGGTCCAGGACGCGATGATCAGGATGATGGGTTATCGCGACCGGCCGGCGGCGGAATGGACGCCGCTGTTCTGGAGCATCCTGCGCAGCCGGATCGTGGATCTGCAGCGGCGCAGCCTGTTCCGGTTGCGCTGGCTGGTGTCGCCGAGCGCGAAGGATGCCGAAGACGACGCGATCGACTGGATCGATCAGGCGCCGGACGATGCCCCCGATCCCTCGCGGACGCACGACAACCGCGAGACCTATCAATCCGTGGCCACCGCGCTGCGCGCCCTGCCCGCGCGCCAGCGCGAGGCCTTCACCCTGCGCGTGCTGGAAGACTGCGATGTCGCCACCACCGCGCGGATCATGGGCTGCAGCGAAGGGTCGGTGAAAACCCATCTCTCGCGGGCCCGCGACACTTTGCAACGACAGCTGGAGGATTTCCGATGACTTCGGGCCACCCACGCCAGGATTCACACGCCACGCTCGATGGGGGCGCGTTCGACGAGGCCGCGCGCCGCGCGCATGCCGCGTCGCTCGACCGTCTCTCGCCACGGGTGCAAGCGCAACTCGCGCAGCGCCGCCG
>JBAQRU010000395.1:0-2715 GCA_049296025.1 Lysobacteraceae bacterium
GTCGCTGGGGCTGGCGATGCTGGTGTTCGCCGGTGCGCAGGCGCAGAGCTGGATCGGTCGCCGCGCGCTGCCCGGCGCGGGCTGGCTGGCGGCGGTGTCGTTCAGTCTGTATCTGACCCACAAGCCGGTGTACGGACTGGTGGAGGCGCATTTCGGCGACGCGCTTGAGGGCGAGACTTATCTTGCGTTCGCGGTGTACGGTATCGCTTCGCTGCTTGGTGGCGCAGTGCTGCATTACGCCGTCGAACGGCCCGGACTGCGGCTGCGCGTGAGGCTGATGCGGCGAGATGCATCCCCGCGTGCGGCGGAAAAAGCCGACGACATCCTGCTGGAGCGATGAATGAAACCGCCTGTGCGCATCGTTGTGTTCTTCTGCGCGGTCTTTTTCGGCGCATGCGCGAAGATCGCGATCGCGGCTCCGGAGATCGAGCCAGCACCGCTTCCGACGTCATCACATTCGACGTCCGTCGAACGTCGCCCGGAGTTCCGTTGCGTCGCCGCGCTGCTGCAGCAGATCGTCGATGATGCCGCCAGTCGCGACCCGCAGTCGCTGTACATCGGCCCGATCGAACGGGAAGGCGCCACCGCTTTGGTGCGCGTTTACTGGCCGCAAGCGCACGCGATCCTGCTGGTCGATTGGCCGGCGTCCTGCAGCGACGAGGACATGCCGCCCGTCGACGATGCCGCGCTTGGCTGGTATCGCACCAAGGCGCGGATCGATCTGGATACCGAAGTGGTGCCTGCGCCGGAGGACATCGCCGGCAGCACCTATCTTGTGGATCGACCGTGGGTCGATCGTGTGGTCGCCGCATGCAAGGCCGGGTCTGTGTGGGTGGTGCAGCCGTCTGCGGACGATTGAAGCCTGCGGTCAGGGTTCGCGCGCCACCTGAAACCCCGCGAACGACTGCCGCACCGGCATCACTTCGATGCGGTTGACGTTGAGATGCGGCGGCAGGTTCGCGACCCAGAAGAGGGTTTCGGCGATATCGTCGGGCGTGATCGGGTCGGCGCCTTTGTAGAGGTTTTCCGATGCGCCCTGGTCGCCGCTCGTACGCACCAGGGTGAATTCGGTTTCGGCCATGCCCGGTTCGATCGAGGTCACGCGTACGCCGGTGCCGTGCAGATCGCTGCGCAGGCCCAGCGAGAACTGCGACACGAAGGCCTTGGTGCCGCCGTAGACGTTGCCGCCGGTGTAGGGGTAACTGCCTGCGATCGAGCCGATGTTGAGGATCGCGCCCTTGCGCTCGATCAGACCGGGCAACAGCGCGTGGGTCAATGTCACCAGCGCGGTGACGTTGGTATCGATCATCTGCTTCCACTGCGCCAGGTCCGCGCGCTGCGCGGGCGCGGTGCCGAGTGCGAGACCGGCGTTGTTCACCAGCACGTCGATCGCGCGGAAGTCTTCCGGCAGCGCATTCAGTGCGGTGTGCATCGCGGCTTCGTCGCGGATGTCGAATGCGGCGGTGTGTACGCGGTCGCGGCCGAGTTCATCGGCCAGCGTCTCGAGGCGTTCGGCGCGGCGGCCGGTGGCGATCACGCGCCAGCCGGCGTCGACGAAACGTCTGGCGGCGGCGCGGCCGAAGCCGGAGGTGGCACCGGTGATGAGGATGGTCTTGGTCATGTGTCGATTGTAAAGGGATGGCGCATCGGTAGCGTCGCTACCGGATGTGGCCGCTACCGGGCATGGCCACTACCAGCATGGCGACTACCAGACATACGGAATCAGCCGTTTCGTCTCGCGCGCGTACGCCGGATAGTCCGCTGGAAAGGCGTCGGCCAGTACGCGTTCCTCGATCCGGATCCGCCACAGGAATGCGGCGGTGATCGGCACGATCACGACCAGCAGCGACGACCAGTGCCCCAGCGCGAGGCCGAAGCCCCAGAACGTCATCAGCGCGCCGGTGTACGACGGATGCCGCAGCAGACGGTATGGGCCGCTGCGGATGATGCGGTGACCTTCGCGGATGGCGACATCGATGGTGAAAAACTGCGCGAGCGTGCGCACCGACCACCAGCGCAGCGGCATGCCGAGCAGCATCAGTGCGCAGCCGGCGATCAGCAGCGGTCGCTGCCAAGCGTCCGGCATCGTCCACGGGCGGCAATACGCCAGCCACACGGCCAGTGCGATGCAGAACCAGACGGTGAGCAGCAGAAGCCGCAGCGTGCCCTGGTCGCGGACCTCGTTGCGCTTGCCCGAACGGTGGCGCGCTCCGATCCAGAATTCGCTCAGCGGCCAGACGATGCACAGCGCGAGAAACAGGTGATCGAGGGTCATGGCGGGGCTCGGTCGGACAGACCGTCAGCCTACGCCTGTCGCGTTCGCGAAGCGTGCTCCGCTTCGATGCTCCGGCTCGCTGCCCTGGCTCGATGTGGGTCTGTTTACTTTGCCTTGATCGCCATCGCCGGCAGGCCGCCGCCGGAGAGTTTGCGCTTGGCTTCGGCCAGCTCGGTGGCGGTGCCGTAGGGCCCCATGCGCACGCGGTAGACGGTCTTGTCCTTGATCTGCGCCGATTCCACGCGCGCGCTCAGGCCGAGGAAGGCGATCTTGGCTTTCAGCGCTTCGGCGTCGCCGGAAGCGGCGAAGGCGCCGGCCTGCAGCAGATAGCGGGCGTCGCCGTTGGCGGCCGTCTCGGTGGTGGGCTTCGGTTTCGGTGGCGCGATCGGTTCGTTCGCGGCGGTCGTCGTATTCGCGGGCGTCGGTGCGGGCGGCTTGGG
>JBAQRU010000396.1:0-5329 GCA_049296025.1 Lysobacteraceae bacterium
GTGCCGCATTGGCATGGCGCCGCAACGGCAAGGCGTTCGGGAGGTTCCGGTTGATGCCTTCAGGCGGGATCGCAGGCAGCCTGGTAGTGAACGCTGAAGGCGTCCAGACAGTTGAGCGCGACATCCAGTGCGGTGCCGTCGGGCAGCTCAAAGGCATCGAATCCGCAGCGCCGCAAAAAATGCAGCTGATCGACAAAGATATCGCCGATCGCACGCAGCTCTCCGTGAAATCCGTATTGCTCCCGCAGCAGGCGCCCGCAGGAAAAGCCGCGGCCGTCCATGAAGGTGGGAAAATTGACGGCGATGCAGCCGAAGCGGTGAATATCCGCGGCGATCTGCTCGGGCTCTTCGTCGCCGTTCAGCCAGATACCGGTGCGGCTGGCATCGCGGGCGAGGACGACGTCGCTCTGCGCCAGCCAGACGGGCAGGGGAAACAACAGCGCGTCGCCACCCGCAATCCGCGCCGCATCGCCGTCGAACCTTTGCCATGCATCGATGGCGAAATTTCGCGCTTTAAGCAGCTTTGGCATAGACACTGTCCTTGAAGGGTTCCACACCCAGGCGACGGAAGGTTTCGATGAAGGTCTCGCCGTCATGGCGCCGCTGCACATAGACATCGAGAATTCGGGCAATGATCCCGGGCACTTCCGGTGCATAAAACGATGGTCCAAGCACCTGGCCGAGCGTGGCGCGCGAGCCCGCTTCGCCGCCGATCTGGATCTGGTAGAACTCCTCGCCTTTCTTGTCGACGCCGAGAATGCCGATATTGCCGACATGGTGATGACCGCAGGCATTCATGCACCCGGAGATGTTCAGCGTCAGATCGCCGAGATCGTAGAGATAGTCGAGATCGTCGAACTCGCGCTGGATCGCCTCGGCAATGGGAATGGATTTGGCGTTGGCCAGCGAGCAGAAATCGCCGCCCGGGCAGCAGATGATGTCGCTCAGGGTGCCGATGGTGGGGGTCGCAAAGCCCTGGGCTTTCAGCGCCAGCCACAGCTCGGGGAGATCGCCGCGCCGCACATCGGCCAGCACCAGGTTCTGGTGATGGGTGACGCGCGCCTCGCCAAAGGCGTAACGGTCGGCGAGATCGGCGATGGCGTCGAGCTGGGCGTCGGTCACATCTCCCGGCGCCACGCCGACGGGTTTCAGCGACAGCACCACCGCGCAATAACCGGGCACGCGGTGGGCCCGGACATTGCGCTCCAGCCAGCGCGCAAAGGCGCGTTCTGCGGCGGCGCACGCGCTGATGGTGGCTTCCGCCGCCGCGAGATCGACGGCCTCATAGGCCGGGGCGGTGAAAAACTGGCGGACGTGAGCAAAGTCCGCCTCCGTCAGGGTATTGGGGCCATCCTTGAGGTGTTGCCATTCGGCAGCGACCCGCGCCGCAAAGACCTCGGCTCCCCACGCCTTGACCAGAATCTTGATGCGGGCCTTGTACTTGTTGTCGCGCCGCCCATAGCGGTTGTAAACCCGCAGAATCGCTTCCAGATAGGTCAGCAGGTGGCGCGGTTCGATGAATTCGCCAATCATCTCGCCGATTACCGGCGTGCGCCCGAGCCCGCCGCCCACATAGACCTGGAATCCCAGCGCGCCCTCGGCGTTCTTCACGAGCTGCAGGCCGATGTCGTGGACCTGAATCGCGGCGCGATCGCTCGCGGACCCGCTCACGGCAATCTTGAACTTGCGCGGCAGGTAGGCGAATTCCGGATGAAAGGTGGACCAGCGCCGTATCAGCTCACACCAGGGACGCGGATCTTCCACCTCATCCGGCGCAATGCCGGCGAACTCGTCCGAGGTGATGTTACGGATGCAGTTGCCGCTGGTCTGAATCGCATGCATGTCAACTTCGGCCAGTTCGGCCAAGATGTCCGGCACCTCGGGCAGTTGCGGCCAGTTGAACTGGATGTTCTGGCGCGTCGTGAAATGGGCGTAGCCCTTGTCGTAGGTGCGGGCGATATGCGCGAGCCGACGCAGTTGCCGCGCCGCGATCAGGCCGTAAGGGATGCTGACCCGCAGCATGGGCGCCAGACGCTGGATGTAGAGCCCGTTCTGCAGGCGCAACGGGCGGAACTGGTCTTCGGAGAGGTCTCCATCCAAATAGCGCGTGGTCTGGTCGCGAAACTGCCGCACCCGCTCGCGCAGGAGACAACGATCCCGGTCATCGTAAAGGTACATGGCGATGCTGCAAGGACTGGATTTGGGGGCGAATTCTAGCTTGCTGCCAGATTGCCGTAAAAAACTGATTCCTTATAACCAAACGGCAAAAATGCATAAGACTGGCGCGGATACGACACCGAAAGTCGTCGCCAATCAGGCATTGGGAGGAGCCGGTCAACCGCCGGCCGGGCCAAGTGCCGGCGAATCCCGGATTCAAAATGCAATGGGGAGGCGATGATGTCAAAATTCGGGATGAATGGTGAGTTTTGGCCAGTGCCCATGCACGTCTTTTACCCTGATGGTCTAGGCGCAGTCTATGGATCGTCGCAATGCAATCGAAACTGCTGGGAAAGAGAAAGTCGATGGTCAAACCCAAAGCCCAAAACACGATCAGATCAAGCGAGGGGCCATCATGAGCAGTAACCGCTGGACGCCTGATCAACTGAAACTCGCCTTCCACCTCTATTGCCAACTGCCTTTCGGAAAATTGCATAGTCGCAACTCAGAGATCACCGAGTTGGCCCAATTGATCGGGAGGACGCCATCGGCGGTCGCAATGAAGTTGGTCAATTTTGCTAGCCTTGACCCAGCGATTACATCGACGGGACGCCGGGGACTGGGGAATGCCTCGCATGCAGATAGATCTGTTTGGGATGAATTTCATGCCAATTGGGACGGCCTTGTCGAGAAGTCCGCGTCCTTGCGATTATCACTATCGAAAAAAAATGATGATGATCAAGAAGAGCCTGTCGCAAACACGTTTACTGTCGAGCAAGATTTCACAGGCGAAACGCGAATTGCTTTTGTCAAGCAACGTGTCAAGCAAACGTTTTTTCGACGTGCCGTTCTGAGCAGTTATGGAGAAAAATGCTGCATATCCGGTGTGAGTGATAAACGTTTTCTTGTGGCAAGCCATATCGTGGAATGGAGCGAGGATGCGTCTATTCGACTCCACCCTGGCAATGGACTATGCCTATCTGCTATCCACGACAAGGCATTTGATAGCCACCTGTTCTCTCTGACAGATGACTACCGAGTAATTCTATCGAAGCATCTCAGGCAAACGCGCGATAATTTCCTGCGCCAGGTTTTTGTGTCCGTAGAAGATTCGCAAATCACGCTACCTGAGCGTTTCCAACCAGAGGTGGCGTTTTTGCGGCGGCATCGGGAGAAGATGCTGCATCAAGATTGATCTGGTAGCGGGCAAAGATATCTGCCACAAACGTGGTCTGTCTGATCTGAATGAAATTCCCTACTGTTCAGGCCAAGGCCGCTGCTGCCGCGCGTTGGTGCGAGCAGGCTTCAGCCTATGCCGCCGAAGTCGGCAGCAGGCCATGGCGGTACTTGCTGGTGCCGCACGACGAGGTTCTTGAATCGCGACAATTGAAAGGCTATCGGCGTTTCGAGGTGCTGTCGGGTTGATGGCGCCAGCGCTGGGCATCGGCATTCGTATCCCGCCCACAGCGTCGCCAAGGATTGCTAGAATGCGCGCGCTCGACATCCCCCTAACCCTTGATGTTACGAACCGGAGTACCGCTAATGAGCACAGAACAGCCCAAAGATCGTGACGGCATGGCGGACGCCATCGCCACGCTGGCCATCATCACTATTGCGGTGTTGGCCGCCGTACTCTGGGTCAGCAGCCGCGGCTGAGGGTCGACTGCTTCGGCTGGTCTTCTGTCACCGGCGCGGGCAGATCGCCGTCAAAGCACCAGGTGCACCACCGTGACGACGGTGAGGATAAACAGCACGGTAAAGATCATTCCAGCCGCGATGAACGCGAGCGGACTGCCCTGGGTGAAATCCCGCTCGCGATTCTTGCTGCTCTGCACGCCGATGGCCGCTGCCAGCGTGCTGCGGACGATGCCCAAAAAGCTCGGTTTCTGCTGCTTCGGGGCGCCTTCCTCGTCTTTCGGGTGTGTCATGACCCCCCTCCGGGTGGTTGGTAATCGACAGTGGGCGCACTCACGGATCGTAGCCCAGTACTGCGTTCAGTTCCCGCTCCAGCTCGGCCAGCGCGATGCCCTTGCGCTGCGCGAGATCCTCGGCCTGATCGCGCTGCAACTTGCCCGCGTTGAAGTAGCGCGCCTCGGGGTGTGAGAAATACCAGCCGCTGACCGCCGCCGCCGGGTGCATGGCCCAGTTTTCGGTGAGCTCGATGCCGGTATTCTTTTGCGCATCGAGCAGGGCAAACAGTGCGCGCTTCTCGGTGTGATCCGGGCACGCCGGATAGCCCGGCGCAGGCCGGATACCGCGGTATTGCTCGCGGATCAGCGCGTCGTTGTCCAGCACCTCGTCGGCCGCATAGCCCCAGAACTCGCGCCGCACGCGGCGGTGCAGGTGTTCGGCGAAGGACTCGGCCAGACGGTCGGCCAGGGCCTTGACCATGATGGCGTTGTAGTCGTCGCCCGCCGCCTGGTATTCGGCGGCGATGGCGTCCGCGTTGATTCCGGTGGTGACCGCAAAGGCGCCGATATAGTCGGTGACGCCGCTCTCCAGCGGGGCGATGAAGTCCGCCAGTGACAGCAGCGGGTCCGCGTCGGTATTGGGGACTGATTGCTGGCGGATGTGGTGCAGGGTGGCCAGCGTCCGCGCGCGGGATTCATCCGCGTAGACGGCGATGTCGTCGGCGCCGATGCCATTGGCGGGCCACAGGCCAATCACGCCATTGGCCTTGAGGCGACCATCCGCGATCAGCTTTGCCAGCATCGCCTCGGCGTCGGCAAACAGCTCGCGCGCCTGGGCGCCGACCACGGCGTCGTCGAAAATCTTCGGATACTTGCCGACCAGATCCCAGGTTATGAAAAAGGGCGTCCAGTCGATGGTGTCCATCAGCTCCGCGAGTGGATAGTCCGCAAACACCTGGATGCCGAGTTGCCTGGGTCGCGGTGGCTGGTAGTGCGTCCAGTCCAGCTTGAGCGCACGCGCCACGGCGCTGGCGTAGGGCAGGGTAGGGCGTGGTCGGCGCGCCCCGGTGCGTTCACGCACTTCGATGTACTCGCTCCGGATGCCGGCGCAGTAGTCGGCATTTTGTTCGGGACTCAAAAGCTGCGACACCACGCCGACCGCGCGCGACGCATCCGGCACATACACCGTGGGACCGCGTCGATAGCGCGGCTCGATGCGCACGGCGGTGTGGGCCTTGGAGGTCGTGGCACCGCCGATCAGC
>JBAQRU010000397.1:0-1894 GCA_049296025.1 Lysobacteraceae bacterium
CCGCACCGCTTCAGGACCGCATCGACATGACCACACTCAACAGCATCGCGCTGCCGCCCTGGGCCGACGAACTCAAGCGCCGCTATCTCGCGGGCGAGGCCGGGTTGTTCCTGGTCCACGGCAACGTGCACGACGCCATCGCCCACGACGGCAAGCTGCAGCCCTTCGTCGAATTCCTGCACACCGTGGTGCTGGCGGCCAAGCCGCAGCGCTACGAACTGGCGTTGCGCCATGCGGGGCTCAAGCAATTCGGCGTCAACGGCAAGGTGCTGGAACTGGGCGAAACGCTGCTGGAAAACATCGGCCATCTGGAAACCCGGATGCGTGCCGGCGAAGGCGTCGCGCTGGTGCTGCCGCATGCCGGCGATCTGGTGCCGAACGCGGAAACCACCTTCCTCAGCACCGACGAACGTGGGCTGCTGGAAATCCTCCACGACTGGTCGCTCAGCGGCCTGCTGCTGCAGCGCAACCATATCGTCGTGCTGATCTGCGCGTCGCTGTCGGAGCTGCATCCTTCGCTCAACACCAATCCGCGCATCGCCGCGATCGAAGTGCCGTTTCCCGACGAAGCCGCGCGCGCGCGGCTGGTCGCGCAGTCCGCGCCACACATGTCGCCCGAACAGCAGGCGCTGGTCGCCAAGCACACCGCCGGCCTGCGCCTGCTGGAAATCGACAGCATCGTGGCCGAACAACCCGCCGCCGGCCTGTCCGATGAAGAGCGCAAGGCGCTGGCGCTGCAATTGCTGGGCGATGCGCCCGACGCGAAGCAGCGCGCCGACATGTACGCCGGTGTGACCGCAGGCAAGACCCGCGAGGAAATCGCGTTCCTGATTCTCGGCCGCGCGAGCACGCCGGCCGAGCAGAAGGGCGATCCGATCGACGCGATGCTGCGCATCATTGGTACCCGCAAGCGCGAGATCATCCAGCGTTCCTGCGGCGATCTGATCGAATTCCTCGATCCGACCTACGGCCTGGATGCGGTCGGTGGCTACGACCAGATCAAACAGGAGTTGATGAAGATCGCGGCGACCATCAAGACCGGCGACCGCCGGCTCGCGCCGATGGGTCTGCTCGCGGTCGGGCCGATGGGCGTGGGCAAGACCTTCGTCATCAAGGCGTTTCTGAAAGAAGCTGGGCTGCCGGGCGTGGTGCTGAAGAATTTCCGCTCGAAGTGGGTGGGTTCGACCGAATCCAACCTCGAACGCGTGCTCAAGATCATCCGCGCGATGAGTCCGATCGCGCTGGTCATCGACGAAGGCGACCGCAGCTTCGGCGGCGGCGAAGGTGGCGACACCGACGGCGGTACGTCATCGCGGGTGATCGCGCGGATCAAGGATTTCATGTCGGACACCGACAATCGCGGCCACGTGCTGACGATCCTGATGACCAACCGTCCCGACAAACTCGATGTCGACATCAAGCGTCCGGGCCGTCTCGACCGCAAGATTCCGTTCTTCTACGCCGACAACGGCGCCGACCGCATGCACGTGGTCCGCGCCATCCTCAAGCGCGGTGGCGCAGCGCTGCCTGCCGATGCCGACGCCGCGCTGACCGAAGCGCTGGACGCGCTCGACGGCTATTCCAACGCCGATCTCGAAGCGATCGCGCTGCTCGCGCTGGATCTCGCCCGCGAAGCCGGCGCCGCATTGTCGGTCGTGCATCTGCAGCAGGCCATCGCCGATTTCATCCCGCCGCAGCACACCGACACCATCCAGCTGATGGAGCTGCTCGCGGTGCAGGAATCCTCGCGCCGCAGCCTGCTGCCGGAACGCTTCGCGAAGCTCGCGCCGTCCGAGGTCTCGCAACTGATCGCTGAGTTGAAACGCAGGGTGCGCTGACCCGGCTCCATAGAAGCGACCGAAGCCCCGCGCGCCGCTTTTGTAGGAGCGACGCA
>JBAQRU010000398.1:0-12037 GCA_049296025.1 Lysobacteraceae bacterium
TCTTTCACCAGAGATGCGAAACGCTGGTAGTTGCGTTCGGCTTCGACTGCGGAGGCTTCCGCCGCGCGCAGCTGCGCGCGCGCGGCATCCACGCCCGCCTGTTGTTCGACCACGGACAGGCGCAGCAGCGTCTGCCCGGCGACAACCCGATCGTTCACATCGACATCGACCGCAGTGACCCGGCCGCTGGTCTGCGCCGACAACACCGCTTCGCGCCCGGCGTCGACCACGCCATCCCAACTGCGGCCCGCCTGCACATCGCCGGCGGCGACGGTGAACGTGTCCAGCTTCGGCAGCGGTGCGTTTTCGCGCGCGGCTTCGTCGCTGCCGCAGGCCGCCAACGCCAGGGCAAGCGATGCCACCACGAACGGACGCATCGAATGGATCATTTGAACGCGCATCCGCCGCCCACTCCGAATTTCTTGAAAATGATGGCCGCAGGGCAGAATCCGGTGAAACTGGACTGGAACAGGTTCACGCCAATGAACGCGGTGAACAGCCAGAACCACGGCGAAACGAAATGGGTCAGCGCGATGCTGGCCAGGATCATCACGCCAGCGAACGCCATCACGGCACGGTCGAGATTCATGTCTATGCTCCAGAAGTGATTCGAATGGTTATTTCAATCGTTCGATGCCGAGCGCGCTGAGCACGTATTTCTCGTAGATCGGCTCGCTGGTACCGTTGCGCATCTTGTAGAGGAAGTATTTCTCGAAGGCGACCTTGGCCAGATGCACCCATTTACCGGCTTTGGTCCAAGTAACGTTTCGGGGTGGAATCTGCGGCAGCGCGACGAACGCCATGCCGGTGTCGCCCATATCGGCGAGGCAGACCGCATTCCATGTGCCCTCGAACGTCGCGGGCTCGCCTTTCAATTCGGCCGCGATATTGCGCACGATGGTCGTGACCATCGACTCGATCATGAAGCCGGTTTTCGGCGCGCCGGTGGGAATCGGCGTGACTTCGACCGGCGGAATCGCCACGCAGACGCCAGCGGCGAAGATCTTCGGGAATTTCGGGCTGCGCTGGTGCGAATCGACCAGCACGAAGCCGCGCGGGTTGCACAGGCCTTCGACCGCCGCCACCGCATCCACGCCACGGAATGCCGGCAGCATCATCGAATAGGAGAACTTCAACGCATGTTCTTTCAGCGGTTGGGCACTGTCGTCGTGTTCGACGACATGCATCTCGCCGGCAGCCACGTCCTTGACCTTCGCATTCGTGATCCACTTGATGTGGCGCTGGCGCATTTCCGATTCCATCAAGCCTTTGGAATCACCGACGCCACCGAGGCCCATATGACCGATGTAAGGCTCGCTGGTGACGAACGTCATCGGCACCTTGTCGCGCAGCTTGCGTTTGCGCAGGTCGGCATCGAGGATCATCGCGAATTCGTAGGCCGGGCCGAAGCAACTGGCGCCGGCCATCGCGCCCACCACGATCGGGCCGGGCGCTTTGAGGAATTCCTGATACGCCTCCCAAGCATGCAAGGCGTGCGGCGTGGTGCACACCGATTGCGTATGACCGCCATTCGGCCCGCTGCCGGGCACTTCGTCGAAAGCGAGCTTCGGCCCAGTGCAGATCAACAGATAGTCGTAGGCAAGGATTTCGCCGCCGCCTGTATGCACGCGATGGGCATCGGCCTCGATGCGCGCGACGCCGTCGTTGCGGAAGTCGATGCCCTTCTTGCCCAATGGTTCGCCGGCCTTGAGCGTGATGTCCTCGGTTTTTCGCCAACCTACCGCCACCCACGGATTGGATGGGGTGAAACTGAAGCGGTCACCTTCACCGATCACGGTGATCTCATGACCCTTTCCGAGTATGTCGCGCAGTTCGTACGCCGCACTCATTCCTGCCAGCCCCGCTCCGATCACGATGATGCTGCTCATGGCCCCTCCCGGGTATCGACTGTTATTGATTGTTTTCTAATTTAGAATTATCTTAATTAGGCTTTGCTAGACTGTCAACCACCCACGAGGAGCCCCCGATGACGTACACCGCCCAGGATCTGGTGGCCCAAGCGCGGGCCGCGATCGAAGAAATCGATGCCAAGCATCTCCTCGCCATGCAGGCCAGCGGCATGCCGGTGATCGATGTGCGCGAACCCGAAGAATTCGCGGCCGGGCACCTGCCCGGCGCGGTGAACATTCCGCGCGGCGTGCTGGAATTCCAGGTCGACGGCCACCCCGCTTTGAACTTCAAGACCGATCAGCACTTATCGCACCGCCGCGAACCGGTGATCCTCTACTGCCGTACCGGCGGGCGTTCGGCGCTGGCGGCCGAAGCGCTGAAACGGCTGGGCTTCGATCGCCCGCTGTCGTTGGCCGGTGGCTATGTGCAATGGACCGCGGACGGCGGCTCCGTGGAGGGCGCCTGAGCATGGCCGCAGCCACGTCACGCAAGAAACCGGCACAGACGCTGCTGGGCACGCAGATGCAAGCACAGGCGAAACAGGCCGCAGAACTGTTGAAGGCGTTGTCGAACCCGCAGCGGCTGCGGGTCATGTGCATGCTGATCGACAGCGAAAAGACCGTGGGCGAGATCAACGCCGAGATCGAACTGAGCCAGTCGGCGTTGTCCCAGCATCTCGCGGTGCTGCGCGAGGGGGGGTGGGTGCAAACCCGGCGCGAATCGCAGAACGTCTATTACTCGGTGACCGAGGGACCGGTGCATAAACTCATCCAGACCCTGCACGATATCTATTGCCCGGTGTCAGGTGTCGGCGAGGACACGCTGTGCTGAAGCCGGTCAGGCACTCGCATAGCGCGCGGCGCCGCCGATCCAACGCTGGGTGACGCGTTCGGCCAGATCGGGCGATGACAACATCAAGGCCTCGCCGATGCGCTGAACTGTCGGCAGCAGCGCGGCGTCGCGACCGAGGTCGGCGATACGGAATTCCGCGATGCCGGTCTGACGGGTGCCGAGCAATTCGCCCGGCCCGCGCAGCTGCAGATCCCGTTCCGCAATGACGAAACCGTCGTTGGTTTCGCGCATTGTCGCCAGGCGCTGCCGCGCCATCTGCGACAGCGGCGCCTGATAGAGCAACACGCAGTTCGACGCCGTGCTGCCGCGCCCCACTCGACCGCGCAGCTGATGCAACTGCGCGAGACCGAGTCGCTCGGCGTTCTCGATGATCATCAACGATGCGTTGGGCACATCCACACCCACTTCGATCACCGTCGTCGCCACCAGCAGTTGCACCTCGCCGGCCTTGAACGCAGCCATCGTCTTCTGCTTCTCACCGGCTTTCATCCGCCCATGCACGAGGGCGACCCGAAGTTCCGGAAGCTGCTGCGTCAACGCTTCGTAGGTGCTCTGCGCCGCCTGTGCGACGACTTCGTCGCTGTCGTCGATCAGTGTGCAGACCCAATACGCCTGACGACCTTCCGCGCATGCGCTGCGGATACGCTCGATCAATTCCGGCCGGCGCTCGGCGCTGAGCACCACGGTCTGCACCGGTGTGCGCCCCGGCGGCAGTTCGTCGATGGCGGACACATCGAGGTCGGCGTACGCCGCCATCGCCAAGGTGCGCGGGATCGGTGTCGCGGTCATCACCAGTTGGTGCGGCACGTTCGTACCGGCGCTGCCCTTGTCGCGCAGCGCGAGGCGCTGATGGACACCGAAGCGGTGCTGTTCATCGACGATGGCCAGCGCGAGATCGCGGAACGCCACACCTTCCTGCATCAGCGCGTGGGTGCCGACCACCAACTGCGCGCCACCGCCGGCGATTTCCGCGAGCGCAGCTTCGCGCGCCTTGCCGGTGACCTTGCCCGCCAGCCACACCACGCGCACACCCAGTGGTTCAAGCCAGCCGCGCAGGTTCGCGAGATGCTGCTCCGCGAGCAGTTCGGTCGGTGCCATCAACGCCGCTTGGCGGCCTTCGTCGATGGCCAGCATCGCCGCCATCGCCGCGACGACGGTCTTGCCGCTGCCGACATCGCCCTGCACCAGCCGCAACATCGGCACCGGCTTGGCGAGGTCGTCGCGGATCTCGGCGAACACGCGCTGCTGCGCTTTGGTCAGCGCGAACGGAAGCGCTTTCCGCAGCGCCAGCACACGTTTTCCTCCGCTCAGCGCGGGAGCGGTGTGCGCCTGCATCGCGATACGCTGTCTGCGCAGGCTGAGGTGATGCGCGAGCAGTTCTTCCAGCGCCAGCCGCCGCTGCGCGGGATGCGTACCGGCCAACAGCGCCTGCAGATCGCTGCCCTGCGGCGGCCGATGCAAGATCAGCAACGCTTCGCGCAGCGATGGAAGCCCAGCGCAGAGCGGCTCGTGCGCGAGGACATTGGCGGGCAGCAGTTCGAGCGATTGTTCGTCCGGCAAACGCTGCAGCGCTTGGCCGATCAATTTGCGCAGCACCGCCGGACCCACGCCTTCGATCGCGGGATAGATCGGATCGAGCCGATCGCTCAGCGCGGGATCGCCAGCATCGGCAGTGCCGCCGAGGATGCGATAACTCGGATGCACGATCTCCAGACCGTGCTGGCCGGGACGCGGCGTGCCGTAGACGCGCACCCGCGTGCCCGGTGCGAATTGCGCGACCTGCTGCGAACGGAAATGGAAGAACCGCAGCACCAGCGTCGAATACGAACCATCGCCGATGGCGACGCGCAGCATCGGCCTGCCTCGGAAACTGCGCTCGGCCGCTTCAACCGTGCCTTCGACCTGCGCCGGCAGACCAGACTGCAGGCCACGGATCGGCGTGAGTGCAGTGCGATCTTCGTACTGCCGAGGCAGATGGAACCACAGGTCCTGCAGCGTCGACAGCCCGCGCGCAGCGAGTTTTTCGGCGACCACAGCGCCGACGCCGCTGAGCCGGATCAACGGCTCCGCAGCGACGTCATCGGCATCGCGACTCGACATCATGCACTGCAGCGCAGGATGACCGGCATGCGCTCAGCGCAGCACCATGATCGCATCGACTTCGAATTTCGCGCCGCGCGGCAACGCCGACACCTGGATGGTCGAACGTGCGGGATACGGCGCATCGAACACCGCCTCCATCGCCGCGTTAACGGCCGCGAATTCGGAAAGATCGGTGAGATAGAGTCCGACGCGGACGATGTCGTCGAACGAACCGCCAGCGGCTTCGCAGACTGCGCGCAGGTTCGCGAACGCCTGCCGCGCCTGTTCGGCGATATCGCCTTCCACCAGCAGACCGGAATGCGGATCCAGCGGAATCTGCCCGGAGAAGAACACCATGTCGCCGACGCGGGTGGCCTGCGAATACGGGCCGATGGCGGCGGGGGCGTTGGGGGAATGGATCGGTTCGCGGGGCATGATGTGCTCTCGAGTTGAAGAGAAGATATGGGTATTAGTTTAACGATGCGCTTGCAACTTGGTCCCTTCATTTCATGCGACTTCGTCGTCCTCTCCCCGTTCGACCGGATGAGAGTGATGGGTTACATCCGCTGCACGCCATGCACCACGCCGAGTCGACGCACGCGACGGATCACTTCGGCCAGATGGACGCGATCGCTGACCTCGATACCGAAACGGATCACGGCGACATTGTTGTCGCGGTCGAGGTACTCCACCGAATCGATATTCGAGTCGGCCTGGGCGATGGCGGCGGCGACCTGGGCCAGCACACCGGGACGATTTTCGACCTGCACCCGCAGCGCCACGTTGAAATCGCCGCTGACCTGGCGGTCCCAGCCGATGGCGATCCAGCGCTCCGGCGATTTGCGGTATTCGGCGACATTGGCGCAATCCATGCGGTGCACGACGATGCCACGCCCCGCTGTGTGATAGCCCATCACATCATCGCCGGGAATCGGCATGCAGCAGTTGGCGAACGTCACCACGCCGCGCTCGGCGCCTGTGATCAGGATCTTCTCGCCCTGATGCGCGCCGCCGATCGCGATATCGACGATATCGCGCTTGTCCGGCACGCGATGCGCCAGCACCTGCGCAACCTGGGTCGGCATGCGGTTGCCCAGCGCGATGTCGGCGAGCAGCGCCTCCAGTCGCGGGTAGCGATGGTCGGCAAGATAGGCTTCCAGCCGCGCCTGCGGCAGGCGGTCGAGCGAGGTGTCGAGCCCTTCGAGCGCACGATCCAGCATGCGATGGCCCAACTGCACCGCATCCTCATGTTCGAGATGTTTGAGCTGATGGCGGATTGCGGTGCGCGCCTTGCCGGTGACCACGAATTCCAGCCACTGCGGTTTCGGCGCCGCCGATTTCGCGGTGATGATCTCCACGCTCTGACCGCTGGCGAGCTTGGTGCGCAGCGGCACCAGCTTTTTGTCGATGCGCGCCGCAACCGCGCGATTGCCGACGTCGGTGTGTACGCCGTAGGCGAAATCGAGCGTCGTCGCATTGCGCGGCAAGGCCATGATGTCGCCCTTCGGGGTGAACAGATACACCTCATCGGGAAACAGATCGATCTTGACGTTTTCGAGGAATTCCAGCGACGAGCCGGTGGTGCGCTGCGATTCGATCAGGCTCGCCACCCAGGATTGCGCGCGATTCTGCGCGCCGCTGGCCTCACCGCCGTGTTTGTACGACCAGTGTGCGGCGATGCCACGTTCAGCGATGAGATCCATTTCCTCGGTGCGGATCTGCACTTCGATCGGCGAGCCGTAAGGTCCGAACAACACCGTGTGCAGCGACTGGTAGCCGTTGGCCTTGGGAATCGCGACAAAATCGCGGAAACGTCCGTCGACCGGCTTGAACACCGAATGCACCACGCCCAGCGCGTGATAACACTCCGGCACCGAGCGCACGACCAGACGGAAGCCGAACATGTCCATCACCTGGGCGAAACTCTTACCTTCGGCGCGCAGCTTGGTATAGATGCTCCACGGCGATTTGACCCGGCTCACCAATCGGAACTGGAAGCCTTCCTTGCTCAACCGCTGCGCCAGCTGCGCCTCGATCTTGGCCAATGCCTCTCGACGTACCATCGGCTGGGTGCGGATGCATCGCGCCAACACCGCATGCCGCCATGGATACATGGCCCGGAAACCGAGATCCTGCAGCTCGGCCTTCATCAGGTTCATGCCCAGGCGCTGCGCGATCGGCGCGTAGATTTCCAAGGTCTCGCGCGCGATGCGCGTACGCGCCTCCGGACTCTGCGCGCCGAGCGTGCGCATATTGTGCAACCGGTCGGCGAGCTTGATCAGGATCACGCGCAGATCGCGCGCCATCGCCAGCATCATCTTGCGGAAACTTTCCGCAGCGGCTTCCTGACGATCCTGGAACTGCAGTTTGTCGAGTTTGGTGACGCCCTCCACCAACTCGGCGACGGTCTGGCCGAAATCGGCCGCGATCTCATCGCGGGTCAACGGCGTGTCTTCGATGGTGTCGTGCAGGATCGCCGCAACCAGGGTTTCGATATCGACGCCCTGCTCGGCCAGGATCGTCGCGGCAGCCACCGGATGGGTGATGTAAGGCTCTCCGGACTTCCGGGTCTGGCCGGAATGCGCCGCAGCGCCGACACGCCAGGCATGGATCAGCGTCGCGCGCTGGTTTTCGGGCAGATAGACGGCCACGGCCTCCAGCTTGCGGACATAGTCCGGCATCTCCGCGTCGGGCGCGGGGGTGGGGCCGGCAAGGATCGGCTCGAGTTGACTCATGGCGCCAGACTAAGGGGAAACGCGAAGAATGGGGAGACGGGGAAGCCATGCTCCCGACCATCTTCCCGAAAAAACGAAACCCCGCCGGAGCGGGGTTTCATCAGCGACGCAGGAACGGGTTCCATACCCGCGACAGCGATTCAGATATCGTCGCCTTTCGACAGATCGTCGTCGGCGACCACTTCTGCAGCGGCCCATTCCAGTGCTTCGCGCTCTTTGCGCTCGCGCTCGGATTTTTCGACGGCATCGATATAGCCATTGTCGATGCGGCGGGCGGCGATTTCGCGCAGCGCCAGCACGGTCGGCTTGTCGTTGGCCTCGCTGTTGTCGATCTGCGGATCAACGCCGTTGGCGAGCTGGCGGGCGCGCTTGGCGGCCATCATGACGAGCTCGAAACGGTTGTCGACAACTTCCAGACAATCTTCCACGGTGATGCGGGCCATAGCGCTCCCGGCGGCCCAAGGCCGTCCGACTGTTGTGTGTGAACCGCCGATTATAGCGATTTCAGGGGCTTGGGCACAAGCTCAGGCCACGCAAGCGAGCCATGTCGTTGAACGGAGTTGGCATCCGAATTCTTTTTTGAAATCAGTCGCTTGCCCAGCCCATCATCCATTCGACAAGCCAACCCGCCGGAACGTCAGATTGATCCTTTCGCCGACCGGGCGCGCAGTACGCGGCAAGGCGTGGCGATAGCGTGCCTGGGTGTCGCCCCCCATCACCAGCAGACTGCCATGTGGCAGATCAAGCGCAAGCCGGCCGCCGCACTCATCACGCGACTTCAGACTGAAGCGCCGCGTCGCACCGAGACTGATCGATGCGATCACCGGCCGCAGCCCCAATTCAGGCTCATCGTCGCTGTGCCAGCCCATGGCGTCGCGTCCGTCACGATAGCGGTTGGCGAGCACGCTGTTGAAGTCGATGCCCAGCGTGTCGCGCAAACGCGTACGCATCGGCCGCAAGGCGGGTAACCACGGATGCGGTTCGAAGCGTGTACGCGAGTAGGTGTAATCAGCTCCCGGGTCGCCGATCCAGCAACTCAGCCGCGGCGAATCGATCTCCCGCCCGAACATGCGGATCCGATGCACCTCCCAGTCCACTCCGGCCAGCAGTGCATCGAACAGCGCATCGGCTTCCGTGCACGTCAGCCACGCCGGGGCCAGCCCAAGCTCGGCGCCGGCAAGTTCGATCCATTGCAAGTCAATCGATGAAAGCATCGGCGCATCCTGCCGATTTGCTCCGGCCGCCGCAAACACCGAAAATAACGCGATCTTCGCTGGAGCAGCCCCATGACCGAGACCGCACGCGCCGACATCGAGCGCGACGTGATGGAGTACGACGTCGTCACCGTCGGTGCGGGCCCGGCAGGGCTTGCGTTCGCGATCCGGCTCAAACAGCTGAATCCCGAGATCACCGTCTGCGTGATCGAAAAGGCCTCGACCATCGGCGCGCAGATTCTTTCCGGTGCGGTCATCGAAACCGGCCCACTCGACACGTTGCTACCGTCTTGGCGCGACAACCCGCCGCCGGTCTGCGTACCAGCGACCGACGACGAATTCTGGCTGCTCAGCAAGACCGGCGGTCGTAAGTTGCCAGTGCCGCCGGGCATGAACAACCACGGCAATGTGATCGTCTCACTCGGCGCGATGTGCGCGTGGATGGCGCCGCAGGCCGAAGCGCTGGGTGTCGAAATCTACCCGGGCTTCGCCGCCGCTGAAACGCTGCACGACGACGAGGGCAAAGTCCTCGGTGTGCGCATCGGCGACATGGGCGTGGCAAAGGACGGCTCGCACAAGCCGGGTTTCACCGCCGGCATCGATATCCGCGCCAAGGTCACCGTGCTCGCCGAAGGTGCGCGCGGCCATCTGACCAAACGTCTGATCGAACGCTTCAAGCTCGACGCGAACAGCGACCCGCAGGGGTATTCGATCGGCATCAAGGAACTCTGGCAGGTGCCGGAAGATCGCGTCACGCCTGGCAAGATCGTGCACAGTTTCGGTTGGCCGGCCGACAACAACATCTACGGCGGCAGCTTCCTTTATCACTTGGATAAGGGGCGGATCGCACTGGGTTATGTCAGTGGCCTGGATTACAGCGATCCGGATTACAAACCATGGGAAGCCTTCCAGCAGTGGAAGAATCACCCGATGATCAAGCCACTGCTGGATGGCGGCAGTATTGTTTCCGCGGGCGCACGCGCGATCGTCACCGGCGGCTGGCAATCGCTTCCCAAAGTCGAAATGCCTGGCGCTTTGTTGATCGGTGACACCGCCGGCCTGCTCAATGTGCCGAAGGTCAAAGGTACGCATCAGGCGATCCGTTCCGGCATGCTTGCGGCCGAACACCTGGTCGAGTCGTCGCTGGCGCCGCAAGGCTTCGACGCGAAACTGCGCGCGTCCGATGCGATGGCTGAACTCAAAAAAGTCCGCAATATCAAACCCGGTTTCAAGCGCGGCCTCTGGTTTGGCATGCTCAACGCCGCATGGGAAACCATCACCGGCGGCATATCGCCGTGGACCCTCAAAAACAAGGCGGATTGGTCGTCCCTCGACAAGCTCGGCACGTGCGAACAACCGAAACGGGACTATGTCGATCGCACGCTCGCACCGCGCGACCGACTGGCTTCGGTCTATTTCGCTGCGACCGAACACGACGAAGACCAGCCCGTTCATCTGCGCGTGCAAGACACCTCGATCTGCGTAACCAGATGCACGGAAGAATACGGCAATCCATGCACAAGGTTCTGCCCTGCGGGCGTGTACGAAATCATCGATGACGAAGCGGGTAAACGACTGCAGATCAATGCCGCCAACTGCGTGCACTGCAAGACTTGCGACATCAAGGATCCGTATCAGATCATCGACTGGATCACGCCGGAAGGCGGCTCGGGACCGAATTACCAGAACCTCTGAAGCCGCAATCCACGCCACCAATAAAGCCTGGAAATTCCAGGCGTTTTGTTACGCCGAACTTACATTGCACTGCGTTTCTGTGCCGACAACTGGGGTTGATCGAGTGCTGGCGAATCATTTTGCGCAGGTGCCGATCCTATCTTCTGCAAACTGTCCTGCATCGGCGTGGTCGCGGCCTGCGCCCTATCGATGAAAGCTTTCTTTGCTGCAGGATTGCCGGGATCTCCGTCGCCGATAAACAGATTTTGTTGTCCGCCGGACGTCGGATTGCCGAGTGCGACGTACTGGATATTCTGCATGCCGTTCTCTTTGGCGAGCACAGTCAGGCTGGCCGCCGTCTCGCCAACAGGCAATTTCGCGCCGCTGGCATTGAGCTTTTCCACGCCAGAAACCGCTTGGTCGTAAAGCCCTTTGTTTTCCGGGCGCAGCAAAGTCGACTGTTTTTCCTTGAACATGCTCGCAGCATCGTCGATCGAGCGTTCCGAATCGAAGCCGGACTCGGCACGCGTGATCGGACGAGAAGGCCTCGAATGACCACCACCAAGCTGTATGGTGATCCCGACCCTGCCGTAATACTCGTTGTTCTCAGGACGATACCCGGCTTCAGCGCTGAACTTGTAGCGCTCGTTGCCGGCGGTGGAGACCTTTGCGCCGAATTCGGACACTTTGAACGGCCCGAACTCATTGTTCGCACGGATGTGTCCGCTGTATTCAAGATTCTCATTCTTGTAGTTGACGGACGCCCCCATATCGAGGCGAGGGCCGAATTTGCCGTCCAGCATGACCGAGCCAGCGCCCTTGTCGAAATCGAATTTGCCATCGAGCCCGAACGACGTGCCCAGGCGATCTTTCATCAACTGCGCATTGAATGCGGTTCCATTGTCGAAACTGGCACCGAGCTTGTAATTCGAGCTCTGGTTGGGTTCGTCGATGCGGAAACCCGCAAGCCCTTTACCATTCTGCCCAAGGCCGAATGCCCCGTCTGCGCCATAGACGCTGCCATTCGGAGATTTCTCCAGATCGAAGTTCAATAAACTTCCGTTGGCGAACTCCAGTTTTGTCTTGATCGACGACGTATTGGCAGGCTCATCGACACGAAAGCCCGCAGTTCCTTTGTCGCCGTTGCCAAAACCGAAGGTCGCATCAGCACCATAGATACTGCCGTTTTTCGTATTGCTGAAATCGGCGTTGAAAAGCGTGCTCTCATCGAACTTGAGTTTGGTATTGAATAGCGACGTGCCATTGGGTTCATCGATCCGGAATGCAGCGGTGCCGTTGCCCTCCTTACCGAGCTTGAACGTACCATCGGCGCCGTAGAGTTGCCCGGCCGCCGTGCGGGTCCAATCGCCGTTGAGGCTGTAGTCTTCGTTGAACTTCAGTTTGGTATTGAACGCAGCAGTGTCCGCAGGTTCATCGACGCGGAAGTTGGCGGTGCCGTTGCCTTCCTTGCCGAGCTTGAACATCCCATCAGCGCCGTAAAGTTGTCCGGCTGCCGTTCGCGTCCAATCGCCGTTGAGGCTGTAGTCTTCGTTGAACCTCAGCTTGGTG
>JBAQRU010000399.1:0-5541 GCA_049296025.1 Lysobacteraceae bacterium
GGCCTACGCCGCCGGCCTGCGCAAGCAAGGGGAGGGGCATGCCCCTCCCCTTGCTTCAATCGCCACCATGCGTAATTCTGACCACAGGTCTCTGCTTCCAGTTGGATGAACCATGGGGGTCAGGTCAAGAGGAATAGCCTCCCTGCCCAAGGATCAGCGGGATCGAATTGAAGCTAGGTACGAAGCGCTACGTCGCGATTACTTGGAGTCGTCTGACAGTGCGTCGGCTGATCTGGCTCAGGTCAAAGAGAACCGGGACGTTCAGCGAATTTCCTAGATTTATGTCGCTTGATGGGCCGGTAGCAGAATGGCAGCTTCCGCGATGCAACATGCGATAAGTGGACGCTCGTATAGCTATCCCCATAGGTTGTCGGGGCTGCTAAGCTAACCTGGTTCTGGGTAGTTCGCCGGCTGGAAGAGATGACCCGTGCGCGGGATAACATCAAGCTGCGATCAAATGGTCTTCTTGATGGGCGAACGACGCGGGCGTTGCGACGGCATTATCGTCAAAGTTCTTAGTGATTTCCACGGCGATAAGGCTATCGCCAGGGAATGACGGGCTTAGTTCCAAGGTCAAATAGTCGAACAGTGCGCGCTCGTGCACGGCGACGATGAGCTGCCGTCCCATGCTCTTGGCGAGCGTCCGCAGGAGCGCAGCGAACTGCGCGATGTGTACATCGTCCATCGACTGAACCGGGTCGTCGAGCACCAGCCATGGGAACCGCGACGGTACGGACAGATGAAGAGCGAGAAATAGTGTCAGCGCAGCTGTATTAAGGTTGCCCTGACTCAGCATGGCCCCGGGAGATCCCGACGCTTTGCCAGAGCGGTGCAGCGTCTCCAGCACCGCCTCGACCTTACCGCTATCCTGGGTGGGCAATTGGAATTGCGGCACAAACTGCTCCGACGGCGCGAGCCGCACGAACAAGTCTCGCCAAACCTTGTTGAGCGAAGTATTAAACACCTTCCCGACGATGCCGGCGCGCACCCGGTTGGCCGCATCCGATACCTTCTTGGCGTGTGCGCGATCGGTCTCGACTTCGGCCGCCGCGCGCTCGACCGTGGCGAGGCGCTTCGTGGTCGCCTCAAGCTCGCCCTTGAGCATGTCGATCTGCGCCCGGTCCTTGGTATACAGTTCGAGTTCCGACAAAGCGCGGACGCGCGCGGCGAGCACCGCCTCTGCGGCGCGAACACGCTCGCCGACGAGGCGGTCTGCTTGGGCCAGCGCCGTGTTGATCGTGTCGAAACTGCTCGCCGGAGTGCCGGTCACGCTCTGTACGAGCTGCTCGATCTCTGGCACCAGCGAAGTTGACATTTCATCCAGCCGCCGTGCCGCCGCCACGGCATCGCGCGCGTCGCGCGCGCCCGTGGTCAGCCGCTGGCCTTCCTCAGCGATGGGTGACATGTGCTTGAGGCGTTGCGCTGCATCCGCCATCTGCGATGCGCGCACCGTCAAGTCGGCCTGTTCCTCGGCGCCGAGCTGCCCTCTGCTCGCGCTCAAAAGATCGCGCTGCGCAGCCGCAAGCCGTGTGCTTTCTTCGGCCCGCTCGGACGATAAGGCCTGGAGCCGGCCGGCCTCGCTTGTCAGCGACGCGATCTTCGTCGCGATATGCGCTGAAAGCGACCCCGCATCCCTTTCGGCGAAATTGCGATCGCACACCGGGCAGACGTCGCCTTCAACATGCGGCGCGACGCCGGCGAGGGCCGTCGCAAGTGAACGCGCGTCCTCGGCACCACTCGCCAGCGCGTCATTCAGTTCACCGATCCGCGCGGTGGCCCGCTGCACGGTCGTGTTCAGCGCCTTGGCGTTCTCAGCCGCCACATTGCTCGCCTTGACTAGGCCGTCCGCGCGCGTCGCTTCCGCCTCGGCCCGGCGCGCGGCAAATGCGCGTGCCTCCTCCGGCCCGTCATCGATTTCAGGGATGTCTGAAAACTGGCTACGCAGTGTCGCGATAAGGTCGCCCAACTCCTTGCCCGCCCCATTGCGCCACATACGCAACGCCTCGGTCGCAGTCGCCTCCGCGCGTTCGCTCGCTGCACGATCATGGCCCGCGTCGGCCGCCGGAAGCGAACGCCAGCGGCCGATCAGGCCGGTGATGTGCGACCGCGCGCCGCCAAGTTCGGCCAACTCGCGCTCCTCGCTTCGCTCCGATTCCAACTGCGTCCGCAACGCCTCAATGTCCGTCATCGAGTCGACTGTAATCGCGTTCTGCATCGCCAGCCCGGCGAGGGTCACGGTGAGCGCCACAGCGCGCGTGTCACGCGACTGTTCGGTGGCCCGGATCGATTGGCTGGTTCGGTCGCGCTCCTGCACGAGCGACGTGCGAAGATTCTCGAGCCGACGATAAGCAGGCACAAGGTTGCGGATCCGGGTGACGTTGAACGCCGGGTACAAGCCATCGACCAGCGCATCGAGCGGGTCGAGGCCGAGCAGATCCTTCACAAACTGGGTGAGCGGCGAGGTCGAACCTGTCCCCTGGTCGTCATAGAGTTCGAGCAACTTCCCAAGCGTCGCCTGCGGCAGATAGCAGCGCTCGGCAAAGAAGCGCGCGTCGGCAGGATCGAGCAAAGGTGCCGGCTTGAACGTCGTGTCGGAGAAATCGAGCGTGCCCTTGGTCCGGGCGCCCTCGCGAAGCGGCCCGGTGGTTGTCAGCTCGATCGATCCGCCCCCGGTCTCCAGCGTGGTGAGATAGGACCGATAGCCATCGCCGTCGGCGGCGAGGTGCGCGATCTTGCCGGTCAGCGCGAGTTCGAGCGCTGACAGCACGCTGGTCTTGCCCATGCCGTTGGTGCCGTGAACCAATATGACCTGGGCATCGAGGGGCACCACGACCTCGCCGCGCAGGCTGCGGAAGTTCCGGATGACGAGCGTCTTTAGTCGTTCGGCGCTCATGCGTCGTCCTCGCCTTCGGCCAGCGCCGGTTCGACCGCGACCTTGATCGCCTCGGTCAGCACGTTTTCCACCGCTTGCTTGCCGAGCGGCGCCGTCTCGACCAATAGATCAGCGAGCGGTCCAGCCGCCGTCTTCGGGATTTCGCGGCCAAGATCGCCCGTCCAATCGACCAGTGTGTCGACTGTCGCCGGCTGGCTTATAGGCAGCAGTACCGAGAGCCATTCGCGCACCGCATCCGCCGCCTTCGGCCCGGCCGGCGTCCCGATGGGCAGCACCCGGCAAACCCGGCTGATCGACTGCACTGTCTCGGGCAAGGCCTTGCCGGATGTCAGAACGGCGGTTACCGAGCGTTTCGACTTCAGCACGTCGAGCGCGCGCGTCAGCGCCAGCACTTTGCGGATCACCGCTTCGTCCGAAGTTCCCCCCTTTAGTTCGATCACGATCACCAGATCGTTGGCGCGCTCAGTCGCGACGAGCGCATGATCGAACTCGAACGACAGCGAGCCGATCTTCATCGGCTGCGCCAGCTGGCGATATTTGCCTTGCTGGACAAGGATCTCCACCACGCGTTCGCTCGTAGTCGTCATATCGAGACCTCGTTCCTGAAGTCGTCGCGCAGACCATCGAGGCTGGTCGCGTTGGCGAGCATCGGTCCGAACGACACATAGCGTGGACCTAGCGACCCGTCGCGCAGCGATGTGCGTGGGCTGCGCTGCTGGCGCTCGCCAACCTTGCGCGAACAGATCACGACGACATCGTCATCGTCCTCATCGAACGCGCCGGCCTCCATCAGGTTGGTGATATTGTCGTCATTTGCCGCGAGGAACACCCGCGCCGTGCTGTTCGCCGACGCCACCCGCAGCGCACCCGATCGCGGATCGGCCGGATCGTCGAGCGCGGGCGTCCAAGTCGTCTCCTTATGCTCCAGCCCGATCAGCCCGAGCGCCACGGCGGCCTCGCGCTGCCCGGTCGCAGCCAACGCGACATTGCCCTGCATCATATGCGCCGGGCGATCGTCGATCGGGAAATATTGCTGAACGCCCGGTCCACTCGTCCCGTTCTGCAATTGATGCCGGGCGCGCGCGAGAGCGGCCGCGATCAATCGCACTAACGCCGTCCGGTCACCGTTATCGGCCGCCGCGGCACGATTGCGTAGATGCGTGATGCCGTCGATGATCGCCGCGCGCGCGGCGGCGTCGAGGCCGGGCGCGGTGGCGTCGCCGGCGAGCACTTCCAGCTTGCTAACCAGCACCTGCAGCAGGAGCGCCAGAAGCAGCGGCTTGGCATAAGCCTGGAGCCGGGCCTGCTCGCAGATCACGTCCCGGTTGGGTTCGTAGTCGTCGCCATAGGCGACGGTAAGCAGGCTCTTCTGATCATCGCCCAGCTCGTTCGCGGAGAAGACGATCGGGCTCGGCTCGTCTGTCCACTTCCAACCCTTGTGTGCGTTCACCTTGCCGAACAGGTGCTTGATATTCTCGTCCTGCGCCGACAGCCCCATCATCATCGTACGCGATGTCTGGATCATCGCTTCAAGCTGATCGCGTACGATCTTAAACGTGTCGCTGCTCATCCAGACGGTGATCTGCGCCGATCGCGCGACAAGCAGCGGCCGGTAAGTCGCCTCGATCTCGATCGCGCGGAGCGCGCAGCCGTGGAATTTATAGAGAACCGCCGCCGCTGCCGGCCCGCGCAGATCGTCGCCCGTCACCGTCACGCGATAGACATTGTCGGGATAGCCCAGCTCCTTCATCGCCGCCTCAAGCAGCCCGTCCCAATTGGCGGTGGCGAGCTTGGTCACCGCGCCTTCCAGCGCCAGCATGCCAATCGCAAGGTGCTCGGCGTCCGGATCCTGGCTCGCGAAAGTGTGCTGAAAGTCGAGCCCGACCCACAGCAGATAGTCGGAACTCTCCTTCGGTATCTCCACCGCCAGCACCTTGGAATATTGATTCCAGAGTCGCGCCAGCAGCAGCTTGGCGCAGGGCCAGTCCTTGACTGGCTTGGCGAGATCGATCTCCTTGCGCTCGTCATCGGACGGCTTGGCCATGTCGATGATCGTGTCGAACGCCTTCTTGTATGCGCAGTCGACCGCGGCAGTGACGTTCACGCGCAGAAAGTCGAGCAGCTTGGCGAGCACGCCGTTCAGATCGACCACGCGCTCGCGCGAAATCCCCGAGCCGAGCCAGAAGGCATATTCACCCTGGCAAATGCCCTTGCTTACGCCGGCGAAGGTGCCATCCAGTAGGTCGAGCGTCTCCTTCACGCTGATCGTCCCGGCGTTCGGCAATAGTCCCCCCCCTTCAGTTTTCCGCTCAACGACGGCCCGCGTCCATGTCCGCGCGGCACCTGCCCCTCGATCCGGACGATCCTGCCAGAACCAAGTTCTATTAGAAACCGTCTTTGTATTGATGACGGTGTAGCTCACCTCGACACTTGATCGATATACAGGGGATTGAGGGATATGGATAGATGCCCGCCAGGCGCGATCTGGCCTGCCGATGATGAAGATTCGATTCAGATCCGAGTGGCCTGCTGCCGGTTTCACGGACACCGAGTTTAGGTGTCATGATGGAACTGGAGGCATCGAATGGTACGCAGACGTTTCAGTCGAGAGTTCAAGCTGGAGGCCGTGAGGCTGGTCCGGGAGCGAG
>JBAQRU010000400.1:0-12863 GCA_049296025.1 Lysobacteraceae bacterium
CAGCGAAACCGCAGCCGGAATAACCCGATGGCGACGAAGAAAACAGCCGCTCGTACACCACGCGGCGGCATGCCTGCCGCCGATATCCGGACCATGTTCGAGCGTCTGCAGGAACTGAACCCGCATCCCACCACCGAACTGGAGTATTCCTCGCCATTCGAGCTGCTGGTCGCGGTGATCCTGTCGGCACAGGCGACCGACGTGAGCGTGAACAGGGCGATGCGCCGGCTGTTTCCGGTCGCGAACACGCCGCAGGCGATCGCCGCGCTCGGCGTCGAAGGCCTGAAACCCTACATCGCCACGATCGGCCTGTTCAATACGAAAGCCGCGAACGTGATCGCGATGTGTCGGCGGCTGCTGGAAATGCACGACGGCGAAGTTCCGCGGATACGCGCCGCACTCGAAGCGTTGCCCGGTGTCGGCCGCAAGACCGCGAACGTGATCATGAATACCGCGTTCGGCGAACCGACGATGGCGGTCGATACGCATATCTTCCGCGTCTCCAACCGCACCGGACTCGCGCCGGGCAAGACCGTGCTGGCGGTGGAACAGGGGCTGCTGAAACGCATCCCGCAGGAATTCCTGCAGGATGCGCATCATTGGCTGATCCTGCATGGCCGCTACACCTGCAAAGCGCGCAAACCCGAATGCTGGCGTTGCCCGGTGCGCGATGTCTGTCGCTTCAAGGAAAAAACCGACGACACAGGCGGGCACTGAATCACCCGCAGAAAAAAAGCCCCGGCGAACCGGGGCTGAAAATACATCGAGCGGGGAGAGATTGCGGTTGGATCAGAACACGAACTGGGTACGCAGCGCGTACTGGCCGGTTTCGTCGCCGTTGACCTGATTGTCGCCCTGCGTGTAGTTGAACATGAAGCGCAGGTTCGGGTTGACGTAGTAATTCACGCCGAGCAGCCAGCTGGTCGCTTCACGGTTGGCGATGTCCTTGTTCTCGATCGTGTCGTAGCGCGCGGTGAGTTCCCACAGGCCCTTGTCGCCGACCTTCGGCGAACCGAACACACCGGTGGCCGGCTTGTAGGCCTTATGGCCGCCGTTGAGGAGCCAGCTGCCCTGCACATACCACGTGTTCACATCCTGATCGCTGCCGGACGGCTGTTCGAAAGTCGACTGCACGTATTCGCTCTGGAAGAACGCCGGACCGAACGAGCCTGCGGCTTCCACGCCATATGCTGTCAGCTTGTCGCCACTGGCGCCGGAAACCGCAGCAATCGCCTGCGATGGACCACGACGACCGCCATATGCAACAGACGCGCTGATGTTTGCGGACCCTTTATTGAGATCCTCGACACTCGCCCAACCGCCGAAATGCAGCGTTCTGCCTTCATTGTTGATCGGCGCATACGTGAAGCGCGCGGCCGCGCCCACACCTTCGTTACGCGCCTGTGCATTACCCCGCAAATTGAACGCCGACACGCCCAGCGTGTACTTTCCGCTCGCGCGCAGATAGCCGATGCCCTGCTGGTGTTGCCGACCGGAGAATAGACCGCCGGTCGAGGAGAACGGACGCTCCATCATCAGTATTTCGTTCGAGCTGGTCAGTTCTTCCATCGATCGGTACGGCTTGAAGTGACCGATGAAGAACTTGCCGCCGAACGCATTCTTCGCGATGTAAAGATCGCGCAGACCATCCAGATTCGTGCCGGCGGAGAAGTCCTGCTCCATTTTATATTCCCAACCCAGCGCCTTGCCCGACAAGGTCAAGCGCGCACGGCGAAATTCCGTGCCGCCTGTGGTGTCAACGATATCGCGATCGAACGCGTACGTGTCGAAGTGGACACGGCCGCCGATCTGCGCTTCGAAATTGCCGTCGGCCGATGTGGCCTTGATGCCGCCCTTGGTGTCGACCTTGACCGATTTGTTGGTGATGGTGTCGAGCTGGGTGGCGGTGTCGACATTGACGTCGGACTGCGCGTCGGTGCGCTCTTCGAGCGATTCGACTTTCTGCATCAACTCCGCGATCTGGGCCTTGAGCGTTTCGATCTCGCTGTCTCTGGACTGGGCCGATGCGGAAAGGCTGGTGCCGGCAAGGGCTGCGCCGATGGCGATGGCAAGGATGGCATGACGCATGGTGGTGTCCCCGAAGGTTGGAGGGTGCAAGCGGTGGCTGGAATCGGGCAGTCGCGCCGACGCGGGCGGCGGCGAACGGCGACATCGCCCGTTAAGACGGTGTAAACGGCCGCTAGAGTGCGACCCGAATCTGACACCGGGATGTTCCAGTCATGACGATATTGTGACAGCGGCGCTCACGGCACTGCAGCCTGACTGACTTAATCGGACAGCGCAGCCTGATCGCGGAAGACTGGAAATCAGCGTAATGACGCGACCGGTGGACACAGAGTTTTCCGCAAAATCAAGGATCAACCGGCGCATTCACCGACGCCGCTGCCTGCAGATGCAGGGCTGTCATATTTCCGTCATCTGTGACACACATCGCTGTCATCCGCCTCCGCTCCAATGTGACGCATTCGGGACACCCCGAACCGCACCCCTCATCAGGAGCACTCCGTGTTCAAATCGATCAAATCGCAGGCCGTTGCGCTGGTCATCGCCAGCGGCGCCATCTTCAACGCGCAGGCCGCCGACATCACCGGTGCCGGCGCCACCTTCATCTATCCGCTGCTGTCGAAGTGGTCGGCCGACTATTCGCAGGCGACCGGCAACAAGATCAACTACCAGTCGATCGGCTCCGGCGGCGGCATCGCGCAGATCAAGGCCAAGACGGTCGACTTCGGTTCCTCGGACAAGCCGCTGCCGCCGGAAGAACTGAAAGCCGCGGGCCTGGTGCAGTTCCCGTCCGCGATCGGCGGCGTGGTGCCGGTGGTCAACATCGTCGGCCTCAAGTCCGGCGCGATGAAGTTCGACGGTGCGCTGCTGGCCGACATCTTCCTCGGCAAGGTCACGATGTGGAACGACCCGCGCATCGTCGCGCTGAACGGCGGCGTCACGCTGCCGGCACAGAAGATCACCGTGGTCCATCGCTCGGACGGTTCGGGCACCACCTTCAACTGGGTCAACTATCTGTCCAAGGTCAGCCCGGAGTGGAAGACTTCGGTCGGCGAAGGCACCTCGGTCAAGTGGCCGACCGGCGTGGGCGGCAAAGGCAACGAAGGCGTCGCCGCGTACGTGAAGCAGATCAAGGGCGGCATCGGCTACGTTGAACTGTCCTACGCGCTGCAAAACAAGATGGCCTATGCCCGCGTCAAGAATGCTGCCGGCAACTTCGTGCTGCCCAGCGACGAAACCTTCCAGGCTGCCGCCGCCAGCGCCGACTGGGCGAAATCGAAGGATTTCTTCCTGGTGATGACCAATGCGCCGGGTGCGAATTCGTGGCCGATCGCCGCCACCAATTTCATCCTGATGCAGCGCAAGCCGAAGGATGCGGCGCGCTCGAAGGAAGCCCTCGCCTTCTTCCGCTGGGCCTATGCCAACGGTGACGCACAGGCCAAGGCGCTCGATTACGTGCCGCTGCCGGAAGCGCTGGTGCAGCAGATCCAGGCCTACTGGGCCAAAGAACTGAAGTTCTGATTTTCATCAGGACTATCGTCGTCCGGGCTGAGGCCCGGAGACCGATGGTTCGATTTCGATACCGACCACGCGCCTCGTGCGCGTGGTCGGCGTTCAGGACTTCGGCGACCGCAACGCCGATGACGCAACGCCGATGACCTCCATATGACACGCATCCACAACGGTCACGCTTCTGCATGAGCACTCACTCGATTTCCATGCCCAGCTCGCGACGCGACATCCTCGACACGCGCGCGGATCGCGGTTTCCGTTGGCTGGTGACCAGCGCAGGCGTCGTGGTGCTGATTTCGCTGGCAGCTGCCGCATTCTCGATGCTGTGGGGCGGACTTGCAGCCTTCGAGAAATTCGGCCTCGCCTTTCTCTGGCGCGACGCCTGGGACCCGGTGCTCCAGGACTTCGGCGCGCGGGTGCCGATCTTCGGCACGCTGGTCACCGCATTCATCGCCCTGCTGATCGCAGTACCTGTCAGTTTCGGAATCGCGATGTTCCTGACCGAGATCGCGCCGCGCTGGCTGCGTACGCCGGTCGGCACTGCGATCGAACTGCTCGCAGGCATTCCCTCGATCATCTACGGCATGTGGGGCCTGTTCGTGCTGGTGCCGTTCCTGTCGCTGCACGTCTACCCGTGGGTCGATGAAAACCTCGGACAACTTCCGGTCATCGGCACATTGTTTTCCGGTCCGCCGCTCGGTCTCGGCATGGGCACCGCCGGTCTGGTGCTGGCGATCATGGTCATCCCGTTCATCAGCTCGGTCATGCGCGAAGTGTTCCTGACCGTACCCGGCCGGTTGAAGGAATCCGCCTACGCACTGGGTTCCACGCGCTGGGAAGTGATCTGGGACATCGTGCTGCCCTACACCCGCTCCGCGGTGATCGGCGGCATCTTCCTCGGTCTGGGCCGCGCGCTCGGCGAAACGATGGCCGTGACCTTCGTACTCGGCAACGCGCACCGCCTGAGCCTGTCCCTGCTGGAACCGGGCAACTCCATCGCCGCCAGCATCGCCAACGAATTCTCCGAAGCCGATTCGCCGATGTATCTGTCGTCGCTGATCGCCCTGGGTTTCGTACTGTTCATCGTCACCTTCGTGGTGCTGGCTATCGCGCGGCTGATGCTGCGCCAACTCAAAAAGCGCGAGGGCAACTGATGGCTGTCGCTTCCAACACCCCTGCGGCACCTGCCCGCAAGATTTCCGCATCGCGGAATTCGCTTTACCTGCAGCGCAGGATCAAGAACATCTTGGCGCAGGTGCTTGCGGTTCTGGCCACCCTGTTCGGATTGTTCTGGCTCGGCTGGATTCTGTGGACCACGCTGAGCAAAGGGATCAGTTCGCTCAATCTTGCGCTGTTCACCGAGATGACGCCGCCGCCCGGCGACAGCGGCGGCATGGCCAATGCGTTCATGGGCAGCATCATCATGAGCCTGCTCGGTATCGTCATCGGCACGCCTGTGGGCGTGTTGGCAGGCACCTTCCTCGCCGAATACTCGCGCAGCACGTGGGCCTCGCGGCTCGGCGAAACGGTCCGCTTCGTCAACGACATCCTGCTCTCGGCACCGTCGATCGTGCTCGGCCTGTTCGTCTACACCCTCGTGGTCGCGCAGACGGGTCATTTCTCGGCGTTGGCCGGCGGGATCGCCCTCGCCTTCATCGTCCTGCCGGTCGTGGTCCGCACCACCGACGAAATGCTGCGTCTGGTGCCGGCGCAGATGCGCGAAGCCGCGCTGTCGCTGGGCGTGCCGCAGTGGAAGGTCACGGTGCAGGTGCTGTACCGCAGCGCGTCCGCCGGCATCGTCACCGGCATTCTGCTCGCGCTCGCCCGGATCAGCGGCGAAACCGCGCCGCTGCTGTTCACCGCACTCAACAACCAGTACTGGACCACCGATCTGATGTCGCCGATGGCGAACGTGCCGGTGGTGATCTTCCAGTTCGCGATGAGCCCGTTCGAAAACTGGCACACGCTCGCATGGGCGGGCGCATTCATCCTGACCATGTTCGTGCTCGCCATCAGTTTGGTCGCACGCGCCATCCTGCTTCGCAACAGGATTTCCCATGACTGACTTCGCCCGGAACACGCCCATGACCACTGCCACCAATGCGGACAGCCAGACGTCTTCAGCCCATCACCAGCACAGCGGCACGCATCGGATCGTCGCCGCGCATCGCGACGCGATAACCGCCGCGCCGGTGAAAATCAGCGCCAAAGACCTGGATTTCTACTACGACAAGTTTCTTGCGCTGAAGAAAATCGATCTGGATATCCCGGAAAAGCGCGTGACCGCGCTGATCGGCCCGTCCGGCTGCGGCAAGTCCACGCTGCTGCGCATCTTCAATCGCATCTACGCCCTGTATCCGAAGATGACGGCGGTCGGCGAAGTGCTGCTGGACGGCGAGAACATCCTCGATCCGAAGTATCCGATGAACCGGCTGCGCAGCAAGGTCGGCATGGTGTTCCAGAAGCCGGTACCGTTCCCGATGACGATCTTCGAGAACGTCGCCTACGGTATCCGTCACCACGAACGCCTGTCGAAAGCGGACATGGTGGTACGCGTGGAGGAAGCGCTCAAGCAGGCGGCACTGTGGGACGAAGTGAAAGACAAACTCGGCCAGAGCGCGCTCGGCCTGTCCGGCGGCCAGCAGCAGCGCCTGTGCATCGCGCGCGCGGTCGCGCTGCGCCCGGACGTGCTGCTGCTGGACGAGCCGACCTCGGCGCTGGATCCGATCTCGACCAGCCGCATCGAACAACTCATCGAAGAGTTGAAGCAGAACTACACCATCGCGATCGTCACCCACAACATGCAGCAGGCGGCGCGCGTCTCCGACTACACGGCTTTCATGTACCTCGGCGACCTGATCGAACACGACGTCACCGAGAAGATTTTCTCGAAACCGTCGAAGCAGCAGACCGAGGACTACATCACCGGAAGATTCGGGTGAAACCCGAAACCCGCGCTACCGGAACCGATCCGACACACGCCTGTCACCATTTCCTATTCACGAGTTGCCGATGAACACGCAATCCCACGACCATATCGTCAAAAGCCACGACGACGAACGCCGCGTCATGCTGGACGAAATCCTGCGCATGGGCGAAATGGCCGCAGCGCAACTGGAAGCCGCGCTCGATGTGGTCGATCGCCGCGACGGCAAGGCCGCCGAGCGCATCATCGCCAACGATGAAGCCATCGACGCGCTGGAACTGCAGGTCAGCCACGACGCGATGAAGCTCGCGCTGCGCGGCCCGCTGGCGCGCGATCTGCGCGAAATCCTCGCCGTGCTGCGCATCGCCTCCGATATCGAACGCATCGGCGACTACGCCTCGAACGTCGCCAAGCGTTCGATGGCGCTGAACCTCTCGCCGCCGCTGCCGCACACGCGCGGCCTGGGCAGCCTCGGCCGCCTGGTCGTGCACCAAGTGCGCAAGGTGCTGGCCGCCTATCGCGATGGCGATGTCGAAGCCGCACAGCAGGTGCGCGCCGAAGACGCCGAGATCGATACGCAATACACCGGCCTGTTCCGCGAGCTGCTGACCTACATGATGGAAGACCCGCGGGTGATCACGCCCTGCACGCATCTGCTGTTCATGGCCAAGAATCTGGAACGCGTGGGCGACCATGCGACCAACATCGCCGAGAACATCTGGTTCCAGGAATACGGCGAAGGCCCGATGCCGCCGCGCGAGAAGCGCGACGACACCAACATCACGGGTTGAAGCTTCCGCAATTCCAAGCGTCAACGATTCGCGACGTGGCCGCCGAAAGGCGGCCTCGTCCGTTCAGAGAAGCATTCAGGCAATCATTCAGGCGACTGCGGCCCGCGCATGTCTGGGCAGCGCGATCGAGACCAGCGCCGCCAACGCGATCAGCGCCGACGACACCGCCAGACAGATCGCGATGCCGTACGCCTGGAACAGCCAGCCCGACAGCAGCGTGCCGAACAGGCGACCGAGCGCATTGGCCATGTAGTAGAAACCGACATCAAGCGACACACCGTCCTCGGCCGCGTAGCTGACGATGAGATAGCTGTGCAGCGACGAATTGATCGCGAACAGCACGCCGAACAGGCTCAAACCCGCAATCAGCACGGCCGCCGGCGACATGCCGTTGATCAGCAGCGCGGCCATCAGCGCGGGAATTCCAGCCAGCGACAGCGCCCACACGAATGCCGAACGGCCATCCGGCACGCGACCGCTGCGACGGCCGGTGATGTACGGCGCCAGCGACTGCACGATGCCGTAGCCGATCACCCAGGCGGCGAGAAATCCGCCGACCTTCCAGAAATCCCAGCCCAGGGTCTGCGCGAGGAACACCGGCAGCGCGACCACGAACCAGACATCGCGGGACGCGAACAGGAACATGCGCGCACCCGAGAGCAGATTGATCGCGCGACTCTTCGACAGCATGTCGCGGAACTTCGGCTTGGCCTTGGCTTTGCCCAGATCGCGGCGAAGCAGGACCAGACTCGATATCCAAACCAGCAGCAGCGCGACGGCCATGATGCCGACTGCCCTCGTGAAACCGACCGTGGTCAGCAGCGCACCGCCGAGGAAAAAACCAACGCCCTTGAGCGCGTTCTTCGAGCCGGTCAGCGCCGCGATCCACCGATACAGCGCGCCCTGGCGATCATCGGGCACCAGCAGCTTGATGCTGCTTTTCGCGCTCATCTTGTTGAGGTCCTTGGCGATTCCAGACAGCGCCTGCGCCGTCATCACCCACGGCACGACCAGCCACGACGCCGGCACCATCAGCATCGCCAGCGCACCGACCTGCAGCGCCAGACCGATGTTCATGGTGCGATTGAGCCCGATGCGCGCGCCGAGCCAGCCGCCGAACAGATTGGTGACCACGCCGAACACTTCATAGAACAGGAACAGCGACGCCACTTGCAGCGGGGTGTAGCCCAACTGGTGGAAATGCAGCACCACCAGCATCCGCAGCGCGCCGTCGGTGAGGGTGAACGCCCAGTAGTTGCCGGTGATCAGCAGATATTGGCGGACATCATCGGAAAGCCGCGACAACATCTTCGCTTACCGGTCCGCAGCGCCGACGATGCGCACCAGTTCGGCCGTTCGATTCACATAACCCCATTCGTTGTCGTACCAGGCGTAGATCTTCACCTGGGTGCCATTGACGACCATCGTCGACAGCGCATCGACGATGCCGGAGCGCGGGTCATGCAGGAAATCGATCGACACCAGCGGCCGGGTCTCGTAGCCGAGAATGCCCTTCAGTTCGCCCTCTGCCGCGATACGCAGCAGTGCATTGACCTCATCGACCGTGGTGGCGCGTTCGACCTCGAACACGCAGTCGGTCAACGAAGCATTGGTCAGCGGCACGCGCACCGCGTGACCGTCGAGGCGACCGCGCAATTCCGGAAAGATTTCGGCGATCGCGGTCGCGGAGCCAGTGGAGGTCGGAATCAGGCTGCTGCCGCAGGCGCGCGCGCGGCGCAGATCCTTGTGCGGCGCATCGACGATCACCTGGGTATTGGTCAGGCTGTGGATCGTGGTCAGGCTGCCGTGACGGATGCCGATGCCTTCGTGGATCACCTTCACCACCGGGGCGAGACAGTTGGTGGTGCACGATGCCGCCGAGACGATGCGATGCTGCGCGGGATCGAAACGGCCGTGATTCACGCCGACCACCACATCAAGCGCGCCTGCGGATTTCACCGGCGCGGTAACGACCACGCGTTTCACGCCGTGGTCGAGATACGGCTGCAGCACATCGGGCTTGCGGAACTTGCCCGAGGCTTCGATCGCCACATCGCAATCGGACCAGTCGGTCGCGGCCAGGTCCTTGTTGCGTGTGATCGCGATGCGCTGGCCATCGATCACCAGGGCATCGCCATCGGTGGCGACTTCACGATCCCAGCGGCCATGGATCGAATCGAACATCAGCAGATGCGCGAGCGTGGCCGGGTCGCCGGCCGGATCGTTGATGCGCACGAAGCGCAGGTCGGGGTCGCCCCAGGCCGCGCGCAGGGTGAGCCGGCCCATGCGGCCGAAACCGTTGATACCGATGCGGATCGTCATATTCGTTCGTCTCGCTCAGGGAGGAATGATGTGCGCGGGCGGTGTGGTCGGCTGAGTTGCTCAGCGCCCGCCCTTCATGCCCTTGGCCGGGCCGCAGGCCACTGGCGCGCAGGCGTCGGGATTGCCGCCACAGCAGTTTTCGGTCAGAAATCCGAGCAGCGCTCGCATGGCATCGAAATCGGCGCGATAGCAGATGAAGCGGCCGCGGGGTTCGGCCTGGACCAGTCCGGCCGCAGCCAACTCCTTGAGATGGAAGGACAATGTGGCCCCGGCGAGCGACAGGGTTTCGGCGATCTCGCCCGGCATGCGCCCTTCCGGACCGGCCTGGACCAGACAACGGAACACGGACAGGCGCGTGGACTGGCCGAGGGCGGCGAGCGCGGCAGTGGCTTGCTTGATTTCCATGAATCCATAATCCCGGAATGATGGAAATATTATCGACCAAAGATGACAGTTTTCCACGCCAATACGCTCGATTCGTCGAGAAGGCCGTTCCTGCGCCCGGAGAACGGTACATAAACGAAGTCTGAATCCAGCCAGCAATGAGCGCCCCAGCGACACACCTGACCGATCCCCACCTAACTCTTTATGCACAACCGCAGACGCCGCAACGCGTAGATTGCGGAACCTCCAAAGGAGAGACCGGTGCAACAAGACCCTACATTCCAGAATTCGCTCGCCGCCGCCCGTGACGGGGACCTCCGCGCGCTCGAACGGGTGCTGGTGCGTTCGCGTCAGGATCTGCGCCGCTATGCCGAATATCACTGCGGGATCAACGACATCGAAGATGCCGTGCAGGAAAGCCTGTTGCTGATCTCGCGAAAGCTCAAGGCGCTGCGCGAACTTGATGCCTACAACTCGTGGGTGTTCCGGATCGTCAAGCGCGAATGCAACCGGTTGAAACGCGCCACCCGCTATCTGCTGATGCAACCGACCGATCTGGAAGAAATCGACGGCCCGCACTACCCAGCCCCGACCGGACTGATCCGCGATGTGGCCCAGGCGCTCGCCGCTCTGCCCGCCCATTACCGCGAGATCATCCTGTTGCGCGATCTCGAAGGTCACACCATCGGTGAGATCGCGTCGGCGCTGTCGCTGCACCCGGAAGCCGCCAAGGCGCGACTGCACCGCGCACGCAGCCTCGCCAGACAATATCTCGCACCGCAGCCGGCGCCCCAGATGCAAGTCATCGCGGTTCCACGCTAGGATTCCCCACCCCCAACGTCCCGATTCCACCACCCAGGAGTAATACGCTCATGTCCAGCACCAAGAAACCCGTCGCGATCGCCGTCTCTGCAGCCCTGGCCGGCGGCCTGCTGCTGTCCGGCTCCGCGTTCGCATCGACCCACCTCGCCCAGGGCTATCTGCTCGGCGCCTCCACCGGCGACAAAGCTGCCGAAGGCAAATGCGGCGGCGCCAAAGCTGCTGAAGGCAAATGTGGCGAAGGCAAATGCGGTGGCGCCAAAGCCGCTGAAGGCAGCTGCGGGATGGCCATGATGGACACCGACAAGGATGGCAAGCTCTCCCGCGCCGAATTCGCCGCCGCCCACGGTGGCAAGGACGACAAATTCGCCTCGCATGATGGCAACGGCGACGGCTTCATCACCGCCGAAGAAATGAAGGCGGCCCATGAAGGCAAATGCGGCGGTGACCACAAGGCCGCAGCTGAAGGCAAATGCGGCGAAGGCAAGTGCGGCGGCGACAAACCTGCTGCCGCTGCCGGCGCAGACAAGAAAGCGGCCGAAGGCAAGTGCGGCGAGGGCAAGTGCGGCAGCAATATGTAATGCGATTCCGCCGTCGTCGCTGACGATGGCCTTCGCTTCCGGACGGCCGCACTGCGGCCGTCCTTCGTTTTTGGAATCCGCACTGCTTCAGCAACCACGACTCAGCCGATGACGCCTCTCCCTCTCCCGCCCCATGCCGCCGGTCTCGGTCTGCGCCGCCCGCTGCTGGCGGCGATGCGCAGCGCCCCCGCCGGCAGCTTCGATTTCCTCGAAACCGCACCGGAGAACTGGATCGGCGTCGGCGGTGCGCTCGGCGATGGTTTCGCCGATCTGGCTTCGCGCTATCCGGTGATCTGCCACGGCCTGTCGCTGTCGGTGGGCGGGCCTGCGGCGCTGGACGAAACGTTTCTGGTCAAGGTGCGCAGGTTCATGGAGACGCACCGCTGCGCGCTGTACAGCGAACACCTCAGCGCCTGCGGCGACAGTCGCGGCCAACTCTACGACCTGCTGCCGCTGCCCTTCAGCGAAGCCTCCGTGGGTCACGTCGCCGCGCGCATCCGCCGCACCCAGGACATCCTCGGCCAGCGGATCGCGATCGAGAACATCTCGTACTACGCCACGCTGCCTGTGTCCGAAGCGCAGCACCCGATGCGCGAAATCGACTTCATCAACGCCGTGCTCGCCGAAGCGGACTGCATGATGCTGCTCGATGTGAACAACATCATCGTCAACGCCACCAACCATCGCTACGACCCGTCGAAATTCCTCGCCGCACTGCCCGGCGACCGTGTGGCGTACATCCACGTTGCCGGCCATTACGACGAAGCCGAAGACCTGAAGATCGACACCCACGGCAGCGCGGTCAACGCGCAGGTCTGGGCGCTGCTCGAAGAAGCGTATGGATTGTTCGGGCCGCGCCCCACCCTGCTGGAGCGCGATTTCAACCTTCCACCGTTCGAGGATCTGCTGGACGAACTCGGCCAGGTCCGCCGTCGCATCGCCGGAGCGCCCGCACATGACCAGCGCCATGCCGCCTGAATCGAACGACACCCTCGCCGCGCAGCAGGACGCATTCGCCGCGCATATCCGCGACCCCGAGCGCGTACCGCCGCCGCCCGGGATCGAAGAGCGGAGACTGAAGATCTATCGCGAACTGTTTTTCAACAACGTCGAGAGCATGCTGGCCGGCAATTTCCCGGTGCTGCGCAGACTCTACGGCGACGATGGCTGGCAGGCGCTGATCCGCGCGTTCTATCGCGATCACGATTGCCAGACGCCGCTGTTCACCGAGCTGGCGCGTGAATTCCTGCGCTATCTGGACGCGCGCGCAAGCACTGATGCAAGCCGTGATACCGGCCATGACGATCCGCCGTGGCTGCGCGAGTTGGCGCACTACGAATGGATCGAGCTCGCGCTGCAGATCAGCGAAGCGCGCAACGACGAGATCGCACACGAGCCGCACGGCGATCTGCTCGAAGGCCGCCCGCTGGTCTCGCCGCTGGCGTGGCCGCTGGCCTACGCGTGGCCGGTGCATCGGATCGGCCCGGACTATCGGCCCGAGAC
>JBAQRU010000401.1:0-16588 GCA_049296025.1 Lysobacteraceae bacterium
GGTCGTGGGTGAGGTGAAAATTCACCCACTGGGTGAAAAACGACTCGGCCCGCTCTCGTCCGCTGCCATGTCCTCGAAGCAGGCCTGTCCGCGAATGTCGCCGACGATCGCAGCTGCCTGCGCCGTCGATCATCCGCCCGGCTTGCATCGGCATGAGGTCGAAATGCACCTCATGCGCAGCGAGCGGATGCGGGCGCGTTCCGCGCAAGCAATTGATTTGCATGAAGGCTGCGGCGGGTTCTGCGGATGGCGCGGAAATTGCTGTGTGATGAAGTCACGAGGCGTCGCTGCAAGGTGCGCAATCTGCGTGCAGCGCGGTCGCTGGCGCACTGTTTTTTTCTGCTTGGAAGCGTGGCTGTGGAAAAATGAAGGAGCGACGATGGACCGGTTCGGCAGCGGCAAGAAAAAAAACGGCGGCGGGCAGTGGATCGAGATGCAGGAGTATGTGCATCGACGGCCCAGCGTGGACGGCAAGCGCGGCGAGATCGAAAACCCGCAGGGCACCGCGAGCTACGACCGCAATGCCACCGATCTGACCGTGCATGGCATCGTCTCCGGGAAACCGGGCGGCGGTAAGTTCCTGATGCATCAGATCGCCATGGACGCGCAGGAGATGGGCAAACCCTTCGTGCGCACCACGATGACCGCGCCCAGCGCGTTCGGTTTCTACCATCGCATGGGCATGCTGCCGTCGCAGCAGAGCAAGGCCATGGGCGAACTGTCGATGGCGAAGAGCCATCCCCAGGGCGTGAGCTTTCCGATCGGCCAGGTAGGCAAGCCCGGGCGTTTGAACCAGGAGTCGCTGGATGCGATGGATCTGCGCATCAAGACGTCGCGGATGCAGTGGGAAGCGCCGACCGAGACGGTGCTGCGCAAGTCGGGAAGGTGAGCGGATGCGCAATGTCCTGGTTCGTACTGTTGTCGTGCATCTTGGCCGGGCGCGGAGCGTCGATGTCCAGATCGTTGCGCTCGTTCCGCGAGACAGCGATGGATAACCTCGGGCGGCTGGCGATACACGCATATTCCCATCCAAAGGGAATCGGCGGTCGCGATGATGCCCGCATTCGCGCAGGGTCGTCGCAATGAGCGACGGCGGACGCGGTTCGCACGGGTCATCGCCATCATCTTCGCGGTCCGGCCCGCTTGCGGAGCTGCAGGCGCCCTTGCTGGCGTCTCCGCGTTCGCGATCGTCCTCGCTGTCGGCGATGCAGCCGGTGGTGCCCAGCCTGCAGCCGGTCGTGCTGCCGGACGCCCATGCGCCGATGACGCCCCCGCGTTCCCGATCCTCTTCGCTGTCGGCGATGCAACCGGTGGTGCCCAGTTTGCGGGTGGTCCCGCAAGTGGATGGCCGTGAGCCGATGTCGCCTCCGCGTTCGCGGTCGTCGTCGTTGTCGTCGCCAGTGATTCCGATGCAAGGGCCTCGCAGCGGGCAGATGGAACCCTTCGGCACGGTGCCGTCGCCGGTCGAGCGCCGCGCCGTGGTCGCATCGCCGATGCCGGAGCTGCAGGGCAGTGCGGACAGGCATGCGAGCAGTGCGGACAGCCATGCGTTTGTGTTGCCGGATTCGCAGCGGCGGCTGTCGCAGATGCCGCTGTCGCAGATGCCGCCCCATTCGCCGCGTCGCGATACTGCCATCAACATCAACGAGGCTCCGCACGAGCGAAGCGCGTTGCTGTCGTCGATGCCGCAGCCGCAGTCGCAAAGCGAGGGACAGGGCTGGAGCCCGACGGCCGTGAACGTGGCAACGATCGCCGCGCAGACCACCGATGCCATCGGTGCCGGCTTGAGTCTGTCCACCGCGATCGTTCCGCACTCGGCGACCGTGCGCAATCTGGTGTCGGGATCCTCATGGGCCGTCTCCGGTGCGATCAGTACGGCGACGGGTCGTGGCACAAACGCGCCCTTGACGACCGGTACCGGCGTTCTGAATGCCCTGGCAGGGGCGAGCAGCGTCGCTTCCACCGCTTTCGGAACGGTCGATTCGCCTTCCTGGCAGGCCGATCAGGCGTCGCTTTACAGCTCGTATGCCAGCAATGCGCTGTGGGCGGGCGCGGGCCTGGCGACGATTGCAGATGGCGTCAACACGATGCGCGGCGCGAGAAACTGGTCGGCGACCTTCGCCGGCACCGCGCAGATCGCCAGCGGTGCGGCCAATATGGTGGCCGGCGCGGCAGGTGCCCTCAGTACGTACTGGCAGGGACAGAATCCTGTCGATCCGCGCGCCGCGACCGCCGCAATGGTCTCGGGCGCGGCGTGGGTGACGGGAAGCGCATTCGGCGCGATCGGCGCGGGCCTGTCCTGGTACTCGCGCCGAGGCAGCGCCAGTCCCAGCATCACTTCCGCACATCCCGAACAGATCGTGTAGCCATGTCGACCGCAGACAGCGCTGGCCTCTGGCGCGACATCATCGGCATCATCGACGGAGCATCCCGTGTACGCGATCGCACCCATTGAGCCGCATGCCCATGCGGACACGGCGGCGTGTTGGCCTGGTGCGCCGTCGCTGCCGATGCTGTGGGACACGCTGGAAGCGGCGGAGTGGTCGCCGCGAGCGCTCGAGCGCTGGCTGCCCGACGTGCTGGCGCGGACCCACGAACTGGCGCCAGCGTCGCGTATCGCATGGTTGATCCGGCTGCGCGAAGCCTTGTGCCTCGCATGGGCCGCGCCTGCGTGCGTTCGCGAGACACTGCTGCAGTTGGCCTGTGCATGGTGCGATTGGCCGCTGCTGCTGGCGATCTGCGAGCGGATGGAAGCCGCAGGCGAATTGCCCGGATGGGCGGGTGCGCTGATGGCCACGGCGCAGCTGCGGCTGGGTGCGGCGCAGACGGCGTTGACCCGCGCGCGAACGCTGGCCTTGCTGCATCCGCAGGATCGCTGGGCGGTGGAGATGCACGATGCGCTGAAGCGGTGGATCGCGTTCGTCGACGGCAGCGTGCCGGCCATCGTCGACGAGCGTTTGCGGCTGGAGCCGCTGGGGCATCACCATGCGGAAGATTTCCGGTGGCAGTATTTCGATCCGACCATCGCCCAACGCTGCTGCCTGCCGAGTTTCGACGATGATGCGCACTGGCATCGTTGGCTCGACCAGTGCTGGGGCTATGGCGATCAGCGCGTGTACGCCGTGATCCATGCCGAATGGGGCTTCGTCGGCAGCGTGAGTCTGATCATCCGCGGCGACGTCGGCTTCTTTTACTACTGGTTGGGCAGCGATTTCCAGGGCCATGGCCTGGGTCCTGCGGCAGTGCGGCTGCTGTTGGAAGACGCGCACCGGCAATCCGGTATGCGCGCCTGTTACGCGAAAGTGTTCCACGACAATACGGCTTCGCGCCGTGCATTGGAAAAGCTCGGTTTCGATGCCCTGGATATTTGTCCGGCACCGCCCAACGCGGACGAGATGTTCTATCGATGGGGCGGCGCACAGTCGCGTGAGGACAACGTCGAGGAATTGCGGACCCTGTTCGAGCGCATGGGCGCAGAGACCCGGGTCGCGATGCCGCTGTCGGTGTCCGATGCGAGGCGGCGGTCATGAGCGCCAGAGACAGCGTTGCGGTCGCGAGCGCCAGCGGTGGCAGCGGCGGCGATGATCCCGGTGGCGGGCGCAAGGGCTTCGATGGTCATTATTCGTCGGATCGCGGACCGTTCATTCCCTTGCCGCCCGGTATCAAGATGGCGGGCCCGGGCCCGAATCGCGATGCCGCCCGCGATCCGGAAGGTCCGCGCGGTCGACCGCGTGCGATGTCGCTGCCCAGCGCGAACGATTTCGGCTTCTACATGACCATGCGCAGCGTGCTGACGCATGGCATCCTGCCGCAGCCGGAGATGCGCAGACGCGGGATCGGCTTCAATCCGTCGCACGACGGGCCCTTGCGCGATGCCGATCATGTCGAAGTCACCCGCGTACCGAAGGTCGATGGCCTGCGGCAGCAGCGTGAGGTCTCGCGGGCTGCGGTGGAAAATCCGCATCATGGCTCGCTCACGGTTTCGCTGGAGCGTTCGGTGGAACTGGGCACGCGGCGTCAGACGGACGAAGAAGTCCGCGGCGGCATGGACCTGATGCAGCGCTTCGAAATGCTGAGGATGCCGAGCGAAGACGTGAGCAGTATTCTCAACGGCAGGCGCTCGAATGTGCTGTCGGGACCGTCGCAGATCGACGAAGCGAACCGGCGCATGCGCTCCACGTTCTCGATCCTGTCGCCTTCCAGCGAGTCGAGCGTGCTGCGCGCGCCTTTCGAAGCGCAGCGGCCGTCGATCGAACCCTCGCAGATGCGCGAGGTGCATGTGCCTTTCGTGCATCTCCCGGATGCGCGGCGGGTGATGCAGGACATGCGCGACCGTGGCCATCGCCAATTTCCGACGTTGACAGGCGTCGGAGACACGAACGCACTCGTCCCGCAGTACAACACCCGCCACGGCGATCGCGTCGATACCCAGGGCGTGACCGCACCTTCGTATCATCAGGCGCTGACGCAATCGGTCAGCCAACACGGCACGACCGATCAACACGTCGTGAAAACACCGCTGGGGCGCGGCGGTGGCGGTGGTGGCGGCGGACTTGCGCCGATGCCGATGGGCGGCGGCGGACGCAAGCGATCGAACACGATCTAAGAGCCTGTTCAAAATCTTTGTGCGTTGAAAATTTCGCTCGTCATTCCCGCTTTCGCGGGAATGACGAGCAAGAGCGATGTTTGTGGTGAGATTTTGAACAAGCTCTAAGCGCAGGCCATCGCGCAGAGCGCATTGCCGAGCATGGTCGTGCGCGGCATCGCCAGCGGCACCGGCTGAAAGGGTTATCTTCGCCCGCGCTTGCTTTCTCTTTTCCGGTCCCGTGCTTTGCCTTCTTTTTCCGGCGGAGCGCGCTTTCGCGCCAAGGGCGCTTCGGCTTCGAAATCCTCGGGCACTGCGGGACTGGCCGCGCGCCGCCTGCGGCGCGTTGGCGTCGGCGTTGGCGTTTCTTCGGCAGTTGCAGCCGCAGCTGCGCTGAGCTGTTTGCGAACCGCCGAGGTTTCGGTGTGGAGACGGTATTGATGGATCGCCTCGCGCGGCGACAGCGCTGCGACTTCCTCGTCCTCGGAACTGTCGGAGAAGTGCTCCACCACGGTCTTGAAGCCTGGCGTCACCGGCAAGGCGCCAGAGATGACGTCGCGATGATATTGCACGCCTTTCGGACGCTTGGCCTGTGGAAATGCGGGTGTCGCGCCGGCGTAGACATCGGCGGGCGACAGATGCCCTTCGGCGACGGTGCGCAATGCGGCTCTGGCGTGCTTTCCGCCTCCGTTGCGCTGCTGTTCGGAGAAATACGCAAGCGTTCTGGCCGTTGTTGCCGCACGCCGCGCGGCGACGCTTTCTTCCGCGCTCAATGGCTGGGTTCCCAATGCGGCCTTGGCGGCCGAAGGCGTGAGATCTTCCGCAATGTGCGCGTACCGCTTCGGCTCCCGGCTGTCGGGGAAGGCCTTGCCGGCGGTAGTGACGTAATCCACTCGCTGCCCCTGCGTATTGCGCTCGAAGACCTTGTATGCCGAAGCATCGCCGGTCGGCGTATGCACGATCCCGCCACTGGTGGGATAGTCGCGTTTGAACTGGCGCAATCCAGCCCTGGCCACTTTTGCCCGAGCCGCTTCATCGCTCAATGAAGGCACGGGCGCGAGTGGTGCGGGTGCAGGTGCAAGTGGCGCAAGTGGCGCGATGCGCGGTGGCGGCGCCGCAGCGGCGAAATCCCCGGCCGCCGATTGTGCAGCCGATGCGATCGCGAGCGATGCCCCGGGTCTGGGGGGTGGCGTGGGGATGCCGCCGGCACCGCCCAGTGCCTTGCTCGCGGCTTTGCGGGCACCGGGCCCGAATTTTCCACCACCTTCGTTGCTGCTCATCGGCGTATCCGATCGCTGTGCCCGATGGTCGACGATAACAGCCGATTCACGCAGTGTCGATGTCGTATTGCCGGTGCTTCGAAGTTGCTGGACGCGAGCGATTTGTCGATGGGTGAAATTCCACCCGGCGGGAAAAAATCCACTCACGCCCCATCGCGACGCCGGTTCGCGTCTCGTCCGCATGCGAGGCATTGATTCGAAAGGAATCGCTGCGGGCCGTGCTGCAATACATCCGTCGCACCGCTGGTGCAGGGCGAGTCCGGATTCACTCCATCGACGCTATTCGCTCCCGCCGGATTTCAATCAGAGCCTTGTTTTTCAGGGGTTTCCCGCATCGAACCGGCTTGGCACGCATCTTGTTACTGGTATCCGCGAAGCAACTGTCGATCGTTTCCCGATTGCCGGGGAACGACACGAGGTTGTTGAAGGTTGCATGCAGTCCGGCAGCCGCCACGGGTCCGCAAGTCGGACGCATCGAATATCAACACAACCCAGGGTTGGGGCAAGCGAATGAGCGAAAGCATTCAGAAGAAGCTGTTGCGGGTGCGTCCACCACGTGTACGCATCACCTACGACGTGCATACCAATGGCGCCATCGAGAAACGTGAACTCCCGTTCGTGGTCGGCATTTTCGCCGACCTGTCCGGCGACCGCGATCCGAGTCCGGCGGATCCGAAGGCAGCGCTGCCGGAGTACAGGGATCGCAAGATCGTCGACATCGATCGCGATAATTTCAACGAGGTGCTCAAGCAGAGCGTCCCACGCGTCGAACTGAAGACCGTGAAGAACGTGCTGCCGGGCAGTGACGGCAGTGCGCTCAAAGGCGCGGTGGTGTTCGAATCGATGACCGATTTCGAGCCGATCAACGTCGTCCACAAGGTGCCGGTGCTGGACGCCATCTACCAGCAGCGCAAGCTGCTGCGCGATGCCCAGGCCCGCGCCGAGGTCAAGGACACCGCCGCCAAGGCGCTCGACGATGCCGTGGCTGCGATGGAAAGCACCGGCGCGCAGTGGGCGTCCACGGCCAGGTCCGCACTGACGGTATTGGCGGATGCGGTGAAGGCGGTTACCGATGCCAAACCGGCGACCGCGACCACCGCGCAGATCCACGCCGCGAGCGATGCCCTGAAGCAAAAGGCCGCGCCTGCGTTGCGGAAGGCGGCCGACTATCTCAGGACGCAGGATTCGCATCAGGACGACATCAAGGCGGCCGGTGGACCGACCACCGGCAGCGATGCGGCAAGGACCGCGCTGAAAGCGGCGGTCGCGCCGTTCGAAGCCGCGGCCGTGGCTGCCGAGAATGCGGTCAAGGAATTGGTCGCACTGGCCGATCCGAACAACGCCAAAGTGTCCGATGCCACCGCAACGGCGCTGGGGACCAACAGCACGACCACGTTGCCGCCGCTGGTCACAGCGATCGAAACCGCGACCCCGTACAGCGCGGTCGAAACCCAGGTGTCCGCGATGCTGGCGGCGGCGTTCCCGGCGCCTGCCGACTTCGCGACCGGTGTGTCCGCCGCGCTGCGCGATCATGTGTTTCCGGTCGTGAGCGCTGGCGGCGGCAGCGGTGTCGGCCGTGGGTCGGCGCTGTCGATCGATTTCGCGGTGGCGGCGATCGATGCCGCGCTCAGCACGCAGCTCTCGGCGATCATGCACAGCGCGAAGTTCAAGGAAATGGAATCGACCTGGCGCGGGCTGTTCCATCTCGTGTCGCGCACCGAAACCGGCACGCGGCTGAAATTGCGCATCCTCAACGCCACGCTCAAAGAGCTGCAGGACGACATGTCCAAGGCGGTCGAGTTCGACCAGAGCAAACTGTTCAAGCTGATCTACGAAGCCGAGTACGGCACCTTCGGCGGCTCGCCCTACAGCATGCTGCTGGGCGGTTACGAAATCGGCCCGGGCGCGCCGGACATGACCTTCATCAACGCGATGTCCAGCGTGGCGTCGGCGGCGCATGCGCCATTCCTCGCGGCGGCCGCGCCAGCGATGTTCGGATTGCCGGACTTCGGCGACCTGGCCAAGCCGCGCGATCTGGCCAAGATCTTCGAAGGCGCCGATCTGACCGCGTGGTCGGAGTTCCGTGGCACCGAGGATTCGCGCTATGTTTCGCTGGTGCTGCCGCACGTGATGCTGCGTCTGCCGTACGGCGACGACACGCTGCCGGCCGAGGGGTTCCGCTTCGAGGAAGCGGTGCTGACCGAAGACGGCGTGCCGGACAACAGGAACTTCCTGTGGGGCAACGCCGCGTATTTCCTGGCCGAGCGCATCACCAATGCGTTCTCGCTGTACAGCTGGACCGCCGCGATCCGCGGTGTCGAAGGCGGCGGTCTGGTCGAAGGCCTGCCGATCTACACCTTCAGCAGCGGCGGCGACGACGGCATCAAGGAAATCCTCTGTCCGACCGAAGTGGCGATCACCGACCGCCGCGAAAAAGAGATCAACGATCTTGGCTTCATCGCGCTGTGCCACAGCAAGGGCAGCGGCAAGGCGGCGTTCTTCGGCGGCCAGACCACCAACCGGCCGAAGAAGTACATCAACGCCGATGCCAACGCGAACGCAGCGCTGTCGTCGCGTCTGCCGTACATCATGGCCGCTTCGCGCTTCGCCCACTACATCAAGGTGATCGTGCGCGACAAGGTGGGCGGGTTCCTCACTCGCGGCAACGTCGAGACGTTCCTGAACACGTGGATTTCGCAATACGTGCTGCTCGACGACAACGCATCGCAGGACGTGAAGTCGGCGTTCCCGCTGCGCGAGGCGTCCATCGTCGTGGTCGATGTCCCCGGCGAGCCCGGCGCTTACAAAGCGACCGTGTTCCTCAAGCCGCATTTCCAGCTGGAAGAACTGACCACATCGATCCGACTCGTGGCCGATCTGCCGAAGTAGGCCTGGCAGGCTGTTGAAAACAGCCTGCTTGCCAAGGCCGTCCGGCGAGAGATCGCCCAACACATTCAATACGAGGAACCAAAGCAATGGACCTGATTATTTTGCGGCCCGGGAAATCGGACATCATCGGCGAAGACAGTTCGACCTATATCGACAACGACAAATGGCGCGACCCGATCTTCAAGTTCGACAAATGTCTTGAACTGGTGTCGATCCACCAGGGCATGAAGCAGCAGATCACCACCGACGTCAGCAACAAGGCCCGCACCTCGGGCCGGCCGGTGATCACCGAGTTCACCTGCGTGAAGTACGTCGATCAGACATCGGTCAAGCTCTACGACTATTGCCTGCGCGCCGAGACGCTGGGGTCGGGCAAGGACGAGCCGACGATGCTGTACATCGCCCGCAACTCCGGCGACAGGACCGGCAACATCATGACCTTCGCGCTGCGCGACGCGATCATCAGCGAGATCCAGTTCCAGTCGCATCCCAACGACATGCCGACCGAGCAGTTCAAGCTCAATTTCACAGAAATCCTGTGGACCTACACCATCCAGGACGTGGACATGTCGACCAAGGGCAGCATCCACAAGGGCTGGAGCGTGATGCACAACCGACCGATCGGCAGTTTCACCTGAGCCGAGTCGCGCCCGGGCCGCCGATGCGTCGCGTCGGCGGTCCGCCTGCCAGTGCATTGCCCAGTGCGGGGTCCCCATGCAGTTCCTGTTCGAGCGTCTGAGTGTTCTTCCCCGCAACCTGGATGGCCGATCCGAGCCATTCGACCAGGTCGCGGCGGTCATCGCGCAGATCCAGCGCATCGCATCGACCGCGCGCAGCGTCGGCGATTCGGTCGGCGTGGTGCCGTGGGGCATGCGCTCGGTGCCGACCATCGGTGCGAGCGCGACCCTGCAGTTCGAGGCCTATGCGAAAACCCTGGGCGATGCGATCGCGCGCTACGAGCCGCGGCTGACGTCGGTGCGGGTGAGCGTCGAGCGGCACGACGATCCGCTGAGCCCCTACGGGCTGCTGGTCAGCGCGGTGTTTCCCGATGAAGACCAGCCGCGCAACGTGCGCGTCGCTGCGCCGTTCTGAGCGCGGACAGGAACACGCGCATGAACTCCCCGGCGGATCGCCTCAAGGATTTCTATCAGCAGGAGCTGACCGCTCTGTGCGAGGAAGCCAGCGAGTTCGCCAACGATTTTCCCGAGCAGGCGAACATGCTCGGCCTGCAGCGCGGCCGCTCTTCCGATCCGCAGGTCGATCTGATGATGCAGTCCTTCGCCTATCTGACCGGGCGTCTGCGCTATCAATTGGAGATCGATCAGGCCGATCTGCCCAATGCGCTGCTGGGCGATCTGTACCCGCATCTGGAAGCGCCGCTGCCGTCGATGCTGATCGCCGAGATCGGCGTGCAGCCCGATGGTGTCGCCGTCATCGAATGCGGCCGCAGCGTGATGGCGACGGTGCCGGTCAAGGGCGGCGGCAGCGCGGTCTGCCGGTTCCGCACCTGCAGCGAGACCGTGCTGTGTCCGCTGACGGTGACCGAGCTGGGCATCGTGTCGCCCGGCGACTATCCGCTGCTCGCGCCCGATCCCGATGTGCGCGGCATCCTGCGGGTGCGTCTGCGCAAGCAGGGTCGCGCGTCGCTGGCGCAGCTGCAGCCGCAGAAGCTGCGCCTGCACCTCAACGCCGAAGCCGGCAGCGCCGCGTATGCGCTGCATCATCTGCTGGGCGTGAATCTGCGCGGAATCGCGGTGGTCGAGGATCCCGGCAATGGCCAGGCGCGCGGATCGGCACCGCACATCCTGCCGGCCGACAGCCTGCGCTGGGTCGGGTTCGAGCCCGACGAGGCCGCATTGCCATCGCATCCGCAGGCGCATCCGGCGTTCCGGATCCTGCAGGAATATTTCGCGTTCCCGGAAAAATTCCTGTTCTTCGATATCGCGTCGCTGGAATTGAAGTCCGCCAGCGACACGGTCGATCTGCTGTTCCTGCTCGATGTGCCGCCGAATCCCGCACTGCGCCTCACCCCGGCGATGCTGGCGACGAACTGCGTGCCGCTGGTGAACCTGTACCAGCAGCGCATCGACCCGCTCAATCTGGACCACTCGCGCTACGAATACCGGCTGACCGGCGACGCCTCGCAGCACGACAACTGCGAGATCTACCGGATCGATCGCCTGGATGCGGTGCGCGCGGGCGCCAAGCCGCGGGCGGTGGTGCCGTATTTCACGATGGACGATTTCCAGCACGTCGAGGGGCAGGATTACTTCTACATCACCCGGCGCGAAGCGAGCCAGCGCCCGCGCATCGGCGGCACCGAGCTGTACGTGTCTTTTCTCGATGCGAAATTCATGCTGACCGATCCGGCCGAGGACGTGATCGGCGGCAGTGCGCTGTGCACCAACCGGCGCATGCCCGAGCGTCTGCGCGTCGGCGATTTCCTGCAGATCGAAGGCGCCGCGCCGATCACCGAGATGCGCGTGCTGGGCAAGCCGACCGCGCACCAGACCCCGCCGATGACCGGCGAGCGGCCGTGGCTGCTGGTGTCGCAGCTCGCGCTGAATCATCTGTCGCTGGCCAATGGCCCGCATGCGCTGGCCGCGCTCAAGGACATCCTGCGCCAGCACGTGGGCCCGAGCAGCACGCTGGGGCATCGCGCGATCGACGGCATCCTCTCGATCAAGAGCCGTTCGCTGGTGCGCTGGCAAGGCCGGCCCGGCGGTTATGCGCAGGGTTTCGAGATCGATCTCACGCTTGATCATTCCCGCTTCGAGGAGACCAGTGCGGTCCTGTTCTGCGCGGTTCTGCGCCAATTCTTCGCCCTGTACGCCGCCGTCAACACGGTGGTGCAGGTGCGCCTGTTCATGCCCAACTTCAAAGGAGTGCTCAAGGAATGGCCACCATTGGCAGGCAACCAGCTCCTCCTCTGAACGGCGGTGGTTCGAATGGCGCCGGTTCGAGCGGCAGCGGTTCCAATCGGGTTTCGCTGAACCAGGCGATCATCGGGCAGTACGCGCGCTTCAACGTGTTCCAGCTGGTGCGCCTGCTGCAGCAGAAGCCGGGTGCCGACGTGGAGGGCGCATGGCCGGTCGGGCTGCGCCTGCGTTTCCGCGCCGATCTGCGCGCGAACTTCACCGGGCACGAAGTCACGCGATTGATGCGGGCCAAGGCCATGCCGGCGTTCCGCCACGAAGTGCGGGAGGGGCGCAAGATGCCCGCGCGCATCGAACTGCGCACGCCGAATTACTGCGTCGCCAGCGAATTGGGTCCGCTGCCGGAACCGTTCCTGGAATGGGTGCGCGACCAGGAGCGCGTCGGCGCGCATGCCATGGCCGCATTCCTGGATGTGTTCAACCAGCGCGTGCATGTGCTGCGACACGAACTGAAGCGACGCTCGCTGCGCGCGCTCGATCCCGCGCAGCCCGACAGGACCCGCTACGCGATGCAACTGCGCGCGCTGATGGGCGTGGCCCTGCCGGCGCAGCAGGCGCAGATTCCGCTGCCGATGCGCGCCTGGCTGGGGTTGGCCGGGGTACTGGTCAACACCCGCAGAAGCGCGGCGGTGGTGGCCCAGGTGCTCACCGCTTACCTCGGCGTGCGGTGCCGGCTGCAGACGATGGTGGGACGCTGGCGCGATATCGAACCGGGCGACCGCATCGCCTTGGGACGCCAGCGGCATGCGCTGGGACAGCAGAGCCTGCTGGGCAGCCATACCTGGGACGCGCACGCGTCGGTGCGCCTGCACGTCGCGCGCATGCCTTTCGATGCCGCCTGCGCGCTGTTGCCGCTGCGCCGTGCGTACCCCGGCGATGTGCAGCCGGGGGCCGCGCATGAAGGGCTGGCCGCGCTGGTGCGGATGCTGCTGGATCGCCGCTTCGACTGCGAAGTGGAATTGACGCTCGACTCCGCCACCGTGCCGCCGTCGCGCCTGCAGTCGCCCCGGCGCGGTGGTGGTCTGGGTCCGCGGCTCGGGCAGACCGCGTGGCTCGGGCGGCATCACGGACGCCCCGTGCGCTTCACGATCGCCGCGTTCGATGCAGTCGACGCCTTCGACGCGGGAGCCGCCGCATGAATCTGCCGCTGGATCCGATCGATGGCACTGCGGTCCAACTGGTCGAGCAGCCGCAGCTGTTCCAGGGCTGCCGCATCGAGATGCCGGGCGGCAACGTGCTGGGCGACAGCGCGCTGCGCCTGCTGCAGTTCCAGGGCCAGGAAAGCGTTTCGGACCTGTTCGAATACCAGCTCGAACTGCACGGCGATACCACCGCAGCGGACATGGGCGAAGCGCTGGTGTTTTCGCAGATCATCGGCCGGCCGATCACCGTCGGCATCGGCAACAGCGCGTTCGACGACCACAGCACCGGCCAGCAGGCGCTGTCGCTGGCGCTGGGCGGCGACGACGTGGGCGAGTTCTCGCTGTTCAACGGCATCATCGCGTCGTTCGCGATCGAAATTCCCGGGCTCTACCGGGTGACGATGCGGCCGGCCGCGTGGCGGATGGGCCTGACCAACCGGTATCGTATTTTCGGCCAGAAAAGCGTGCGCGAAGTGCTGGAGCAGCTGTGCCGCGAGCACCGCGTGGAAGCATCCTTCGATGGACTGACCGGCAGCGCCAACATCGCCTCCACGCGCGTGCAGGACTGGCTGCAGGCGGGCGAGACCGATCTGGAATTCATGCGTCGGCTGATGACCAAGGCGCACGTGTTCTATTACTTCACCCACAGTGCGGGCCGGCACGTGATGGTGTTCGACAACCAGCCGGCGTATCCGCCCGCGCTGAGCGGCGACAGGGCGCTGCGTTACACCAGCACCGGCATGGACGAGCTGGGCATGCACCAGTGGGACACGGTGTCGCAGTACAGCTATCAGCAGTCGATGGGCAGCAGCGGCGTGGATGGCGTGTTCACGCTGCAGAGCGAAGCCTGGGACGTGGCCCAGCCGGGCGATCCGCTGGCCAGCTTCACCAGCTTCCGCGCCAACAGCCGCCCGGATACCGGCGATCTGCCGTTCAAGCAGTACAAGATCGTGCAGTACGGTTTCAGCGACAACCAGGTGCGCGATTTCGCGCAGTCCACCGAGCTGGCGATGCATACCGCGAATGTGCAGTTCAGCGGCGCCAGCCGCTGCGCCGCGTTCCGGGTCGGGCATCGCTTCCGCATGCAGCCCACGCCGTCGGACTACACCGGTTCCGAGGTGCGTCCCGAGCTGAAGGATGTCGAGTTCGTGCTGACCCACGTGCAGCACAGTTCGAGTCTGGATGGCGACTACAGCAACCAGTTCTCGGCCACGCTGGCCGAGGGTCTGGTGTCGATGGTCGGCATCCAGGACACCCAGCAGGGCATGGTGCTGGCGCATGTCACCACGCCCGCGGGCAGCGAGGCGATACAGGATTGGCCGTACTACGTGCCCGATGATTTCAGCCTCGGGCGCCAGCTGCTGCAGGACAGCCAGGGCGTGCATCGCAAGCTCAACGCGAAAGGCGTGTACGTGCGTTTTTCCTGCGACGGCCCGGATGCGCCGCCGGTGTGGGTGAAGCTGGCCTCGCACATGCAGAGCATTCCCGAAGTGGGCTGCAGCGTGTGGGTGTCGCGCGCCAACGACGAGTCCGAACTGCCCGAGGTCCAGAACATGGTCCAGGCCGACGGCAGCAAGACCATCACCGACTCGACCTGGACCGCGCATACCCAGGTCGGCAACAGCTACTCCACCAGCTTCGGCGACAGCCGCAGCATCCGCTTCGGCCAGCCGTGGACCCGGGGCGATGTCAGCAAGGCGGTGACCCTGGTCGAGAACGCCTACGCGACCGGAAAATTCCGCGACGCTTCCTATTCGCGCGGTGGCAACTACGGCTATTCCACCACCGAGAAAAACGAAAAAGGCGTATTGAACGAATCCTGGTCGTACGGTTCGAGCTACAGCTATTCGTGGAGCCTGGAACAGAAGAGTTTCAGCGCCGCCGGCAGCAGCCACCATCAATCGGTGGTCGGCAAGAGCGATCCCGCGCTGGTGCAGCCCGAGGCGCCCGATGCCGACACCCTGGCGGCGGTGCAGTCCTCGCGTTCGGTGGTGTGGGGCAACACCTATTCCAGGAGCGACAGCCACGGCGACACCAAATCCGTCGCGATCTACACCGGCAAGGTCGAGAACGACAGCACCCACAACGGCGATGTGCTTTCCAACACCACCATCAGCGGCACGTCGACCAACAACAGCACCCATCACGGCAAGGTCAGCAGCAACAGCGACATCTTCGCGGATTCGGAAAACGTCTCCACCATCACCGGCACCAGCACCAACCGCAGCACCCACAACATCGTCCACAACTTCACCACGGTCGCCGCGCAGAGCAGCTCCAGCGCGATCGGCGCGACCAACAGCAACGATGTCGTCGGCGTGAGCAATGCCAATTCGGCGACTCTCGCCAGCAACCGCAATTCGCTGATCGGCGCGAACATCGATCTGAGCCTGCAGGGCACCGGCAACGCGGTGTCGATCACCGGCATGGAAAACCGCGTGTCGATGACCGGGATGAACAACACGATGAGCGTGACCGGCGAATCCAATACGCTCAGCGTGACCGGTTCCAGCACGACGATCGAAGTGGCGGGGCCGGGCGTGCACGTCTCGGCGAAGTCCGACCAGGCCAGCATCGACCTCAACGGGCCGGTGATGCAGATCCCCGTGATCATCCTGGTGCTGTGACGATGAAGATCACCCGATGAAAATCATCAAACCGCTGACCATGGGCATCCTGCACCAGCCCTATCGTTTCCAGGGCCGGCACCGGCTGTCGATCGCAGCGCTGGGGTTCTTTTCGCTCGGTCGCAGCGACGATCGGTTCCTGGTCGACAACCTGCAGTGGCCGAAGGTGCTGCCGCAGCTGCCGGCGGGACTGCCGCTGGATCACGTGCTGCCCAAGGCGCATGCCGAAGTCATGCTGTGCGGCTCGGCGCATGCGCCGAAGCCGGTCGAAGCGATGCAGGTGAGACTGCAGTGCGGGCCGGTGGACAAACGGCTGCGGGTGATCGGCGACCGGCGCTGGGACCGCACCTGGACGCGCTCGGTCTGCGTGCACATGCCCGCGCCGTTCACCCGCATGCCGCTCACGCTGGATCGCGCCTACGGCGGCGCCGATCACGACAATCCGCTGGGCTGCGGCCATCTGCCGCCACTGTCGTGGCTGCAGGTGCAGGCCGGCAGGATGCCCAATATCGAATACGCCGACCGGCCGGTGACGCCGGGCCGCAGTGATCAGCCGTACGCGGGTTTCGCGCCGCAGTCGCTGGCGCATGCCGAGCGCAAGCGGATCGCCAGCGGCACCTACGACCAGCGCTGGATGAGCGAGGATTTTCCGGGGCTGCCGCGCGATTTCGATTTCTCGATGTACAACCTGTCGCCGATCGATCAGCAGTTCCACGGTCGTTTTGCCGGTGGCGAAGCCTATCGACTGGAAGGCCTGCATCCCACCGAAGCGGTGTTGGCCGGCAGTCTGCCGGCGATGCAGGCGCGGGCGTTCGTGCTCATGCAGGGGCAGGGCGCCGACGCTGCGCAGGACATCGCGCTGCAATGCGACACCGTGTGGTTCTTCCCGGAAGTGGCGGTGGGCCTGATGGTGTATCGCGGCGAAGTGCCGGTCGCCGACAGCGATGCGCTCGACGTCGACACGCTGATGGTGGCTTACGACGATGCGGCCCGCCCGCGCAGCGCTGCGCACTATCGCGAAGTCATGGCCCTGCGCCGCGACCCGAAGACCGCCGCGATGCATGCCTTCAACGAATCCCAGCTGGCGCCCGAGCGCAGCCCGCAGCGGCAGGCCGAACGTGAGGCGATG
>JBAQRU010000402.1:0-4468 GCA_049296025.1 Lysobacteraceae bacterium
CTGCTCGCGGTGTGGAAGAACTTCGGCTACAACATGGTCATCTTTCTCGCCGGCCTGCAGGCGATTCCGCAGGATCTCTACGAAGCCGCGCGCATCGACGGCGCCTCGCGTCGCCGGCAGTTCCTGCACATCACGCTGCCGATGCTCGGGCCGGTGCTGATGGTGGTCGGCGTGATCACCGTCGCCGGTTATTTCCAGCTGTTCGCCGAACCCTATGTGATGACACGCGGCGATCCGCTGCAGAGCACCGTCAGCGTGCTGTACTTCATGTTCGAGGAAGGCTTCCGCTGGTGGAATCTCGGCCGCGCTTCGGCGGTGGCGTTCCTGCTGTTCCTGATCATCCTTGCGGTGACCGCCGCGATGATGCGGTTCGGCCGCAGGAAGGGCATGGTATGAGCGCGACGGTGGGGCGACCAGTCGGCGATTCTCGCGGTCACGCGCTGCTGGTGCACGCCGGCCTGTTCGCGCTGACCTTGCTCAGTCTTGCGCCGCTGCTGTGGATGCTGTCGGTTTCGTTCATGCCCGCAGGCGGCGCCAGCCGTTTTCCGCCGCCGCTGCTGCCGTCGTCGGCGACGCTGGACAACTATCGCGCGCTGTTCGAGCGGATCGGCATGGGCGGCTATTTCGCCAACAGCGTGCTGGTCGCCATCGCGATCACCGCGCTGTCGCTGCTGATCAACACCATGGCCGGCTATGCGTTCGCGAAACTGCGCTTCGCCGGCCGCGAACGCATTTTCAAGCTGCTGCTCGCCGCGCTGGTGATTCCATCCCAGGTCGCGATGCTGCCGCTGTTCCTGATGCTCAAGCAGATGGGTCTGGTGAACAGTTACGCGGGCGTGATCGTGCCCGGGCTGGCATCGATCTTCGGCATTTTCCTGGTGCGCCAGTACGCGCGCTCGATTCCGGATGAGCTCATCGAAGCCGCGCGCATCGATGGTGCTGGCGAGTGGCTGATCTTCTTCCGGATCGTGCTGCCGATGCTCAAGCCGGTGCTGGTGACGCTGGCGATCTTCACCTTCATGGGCAGCTGGAACGATTTCATGTGGCCGCTGATCGTGCTCACCGACCAGGCCAACTACACCTTGCCCGTCGCATTGGCGTCGCTCTCGCGCGAACACATCCAGGATGTGGAAATGATGATGGCCGGCGCCGTGCTCACGGTGCTGCCGGTGCTGCTGCTGTTCGTGATGCTGCAGCGGTATTACATCCAAGGACTGCTGTTGGGCAGCGTGAAAGGCTGAAAGCCGAGCGGTTCGTCGGTTCCCCGGATAGTTGATTTCAGAGGTGCTTCAAACATGATCCTGATTCGCCGCTGCGTGATGGTGAGCGTGTTGATGGTGGTCGGCAGTGCCCAGGCAAAAGACGCGGCGCTCATGCTCGACACCTTCGACGATCCCGCGCAATGGCGCGTGATCGCCTCGACCCAGGTCAGCGGCATCATCCGCGCCGAAGACGGCGGGCTCTGCCTCGATTACGACTTCAACGGCGTCTCCGGCTATGTCGGCATCCAGCGCGATCTCGATATCGAATACACCGACAACTACCGTTTCGATTTCAGGCTGCGCGGCCAATCGCCCGCCAACGACCTGCAGTTCAAGCTCATCGACGCCAGCGGCGACAACGTCTGGTGGGTCAATCGACCGAAGTACGCATTTCCCCGCGAATGGGCTCCGGTACGCTACAAACGCCGGCACATCGGCAAGGCGTGGGGGCCGGGCGCGGACCCGGTGTTGCGCGAGAGCGCGAAGCTGGAGTTCACGCTCAACAACAGCGCTGGCGGCAAAGGAACGGTCTGCTTTGATGAACTGCGTTTCGTCGCGCTCCCGCCAGACGCGACGGAGCCGCGCATCGCATCCGCGAGCGCCACCAAGGCCGCGCGCGATGCAGGCAAGGTGGTCGATGGCGATGCATCCACGGTCTGGCATGCCGGCCGTAGTGCGCAGAGGCTTTCGCTGGATCTCGGCGCCTCGACCGAATTCGGCGGGCTGCGTATCGATTGGGCCGAGGGCGCGCATCCGGCCGCATACGCAGTGTTGGCGTCCGACGATGGCCGTGCCTGGCGCACGCTGCGCGACGTCGTCGGCAGCGACGGCGGGCGCGACTGGATCGCGCTGCCGGAATCCGAAGCGCGGCATCTTGCGATCGAGACGCGCGGCGCGGCGGAGCATGATGTCGCCCTGGCCGAAGTCCGCGTCGAGCCGCTGGCATTCGCGGCCATCCCGAACGATTTCGTCGCGTCGGTGGCGAAGGACCAGCCGCGCGGTCGATTCCCGCGTGGTTTCAGCGGTGAGCAGGCGTACTGGACGATCCTCGGCATCGACGGCGGCAGCGAGCAGGGTCTGATTGGCGAGGACGGCGCGATCGAAGTCGAGAAGGGCGGTTTCAGCATCGAACCGTTCGTGATCGTCGATGGAACATCGCTGAGCTGGGCCGATGTCGAAGCAACACAATCGCTGCAGGACGGTTATCTGCCGATCCCGAGCGTCGATTGGTCGCATTCGGATGCGCACCTGCGCACGACCGCTTTCGTCGATAGCGATTCATTGGCAAGCCCGTCGTCGCGTTCGCAGATTGTTGTGCGTTACGTATTGCGCAATCCAAGCGCGACCACGCGCGAGTACACGCTGGCGCTCGTGGTGCAGCCGTTCCAGGTGAATCCGCCCAGCCAGTTTCTCAATACCACCGGCGGTGTGAGTCGCATCGCATCGCTGGCCTTCGCCAAAGATGGCGTCGTTCGCGTCGACGGCCGTCCGCGTGTGTATGCGGAACGCGCGGCAGACGCTGCGTTCGCGACGCCGTTCGATGGCGGCATGACCGTATCGCACCTTGCTGCTGGCACATTGCCGACGGCCACCGCAGTGGACGATCCGACCGGGCTCGCTTCTGGCGCGCTGCTGTATCGCTGGCGGCTCGCGCCGGGCGAATCGCGCGAGGTCGCGCTGGTGATCCCGCTGTCCGCTGAGCCTTTCTGCGAAGGCAATACCTGCACGCCGGAACAGCGGCAGGCGATCGTCGCTGAAGGCTGGCGCGCCAAACTCGATGGCGTGCGTTTCGTGGTGCCCCAGGAGGGCCAGCCGCTGGTCGATACCCTGCGCACCGCGCTCGCGCATCAATTGATTTCGCGCGTCGGCCCGCGCCTGCAGCCGGGAACGCGCTCGTACGCGCGCAGTTGGATCCGCGACGGCGCGATGATTTCGGAAGGCCTGCTGCGCATGGGGCGTGAGGACGCGGTCCGCGAATACCTGGACTGGTATGCGCCGTACCAGTTCGACAACGGCAAGGTGCCGTGCTGCGTCGACGATCGCGGTAGCGACCCGGTGCCCGAGAACGACAGCCACGGTGAACTGATCTTCGCGATCGCCGATTACGCGCGGCATACCGGCGACGATACGTTTCTGGCGGCGATGTGGCCGCACGTGCGCGGCGCCTTCGATTACATGGAAATACTCAGCGCCAGCGAGCGCACCGACGCCAATCGCGCAATCGACCCTGCGTTCTACGGGATGATGCCGGTGTCGATCAGCCACGAGGGCTACTCGGCGAAACCGATGCATTCGTACTGGGACAACTTCTGGGCGCTGCGCGGCTACAAGGATGCCGCGTGGATCGCGCAGCGACTTGGCAAGCGCGAGGATGCGCGACGCATGGCAACGGCGCGCGATCGTTTTCGTGCCGATCTCGGCGCATCGCTGCGCGCGGCGACTTCGCGACACGGCATCGACTATCTGCCGGGCGCCGCCGAGCTTGGAGACTTCGATCCCACCTCGACCACCATCGCGCTCGCGCCCGGAGGCGAACAGGCGGGGCTCGCGAACAGCATCCTGCCGCAGGATCTGCTGCACAACACTTTCGAGCGCTACTGGCGCGAATTCGAACAGCGCCGCGACGGCAAGCGCGAGTGGAAAGATTACACGCCCTACGAATGGCGCAATGTCGGCGCGTTCGTGCGCCTGGGCTGGCGCGAGCGTGCATGGGATGCGGTGCAGTTCTTCTTCGACGATCGCGCGCCGCGCGGCTGGAACCAGTGGGGCGAAGTGGTCTCGCGCACGCCGCGCAAACCATTTTTTCTAGGCGATCTGCCGCACGCGTGGGTCGCGTCGGATTTCATGCGCTCGGCGCTGGACATGTTCGCTTACTCCCGCGAAGCCGACGACAGTCTTGTGCTCGCGGCAGGGATTCCCGCGCGCTGGCTCGACGGCGACGGCATCGCGGTCGATGGTTTGCGCACGCCGCAGGGTCGGCTCGGTTATACGCTGCGGCGCGAGCCGAAGCGGCTGCTGCTGCGGCTCGCCGAAGGCACGCGTTTTCCGCCCGGTGGCGCGGTACTGCCGTGGCCGCTGGCGGATGCGCAGCCGGGCCGCACGCGGATCGACGGCAAGCCCGCGCAATGGCGCGATGGCGAACTGCGCATCGCAGCGCCAGCAGTCGAGGTGAGCGTGGAATTGCGCTGAACGCGAGAGTATCGGTG
>JBAQRU010000403.1:0-13386 GCA_049296025.1 Lysobacteraceae bacterium
AGCCCGGCGTATTCGATGCCCTGGGCGCATTGGACGACGCGCTGTGCGCCTTCATCGACGCGCTGGCGCCGCTGCGCGAATCCGCGCCCGGCTTCGACAGCTGTCATGCGCGCGCGCTCGACAACCGCTCGCGCCTGTTGCGCTGGGCGCCGCCGGATTTCGCGCGGCGGCGTGAATTCGCGGGAGACGAAGCTGGCGCGCAGCTGCACGCCGATCTGCCGATGCACGAGGAAGTCGTCGAGATCGACGATGCTTCGCAGGATAGCGACGATACGAAACCCGACCCGCGCGCTTACGACGTCCGCTGGTACGAACTGTCGCCGCGCGGTTTCCGCCTGCAGCGCACGCCGCTGGACGTGTCCGGGCCGCTGCGCAACCATCGCGAGCAATCGCGCGCGGCCTGGGTGTTCACCTCGGCGACGCTGGCGGTGGCCGGCGGTTTCGATCATCTTTCCGTGCGTCTGGGGTTGGACAACCCGCGCACGCTGCTGGCGCCGAGTCCCTTCGACTGGCCGCATCAGGCGCTGTGCTATCTGCCGCAACGCATGCCCGAGCCGAACTCGCGCGATTACACCAGTGCAGTGATCGATGCCGTGCGTCCGGTGCTCGAAGCCTCGGGCGGGCGAGCCTTCGTGCTGTTCGCCTCGCATCGCGCGCTGCGTGAAGCGGCCGAGCTGCTGCGCGGCGGTCCCTGGCCGCTGTTCGTGCAGGGCGAGGCGCCGCGCTCGGTGCTGCTGCAGCGGTTTCGCGATTCCGGTAACGGCGTGCTGCTCGGCGCCGCGAGTTTCCGCGAAGGCGTGGACGTGGCCGGCGATGCGCTGAGCGTGGTCGTCATCGACAAACTGCCGTTCGCCGCGCCCGACGACCCGGTGTTCGAAGCGCGGCTGGACGCGATCCGGCGCGAAGGCGGCAACCCGTTCCGTGATGAGCAGCTGCCGCAGGCGGTGATCGCGCTGAAGCAGGGCGTCGGCCGCCTGATCCGCACTGAAACCGATCGCGGCGTGCTGGTGCTGTGCGACCCGCGTCTGATCGGGAAATCCTACGGACGCACTTTTCTCGATTCGCTGCCGCCGTTCGCGCGCACGCGTTCGGTGGACGACGTGCGGGCGTTTTTTGGTAAAGCCGGCAATGGGGAACCTGCGTCGTCGTAGGTCGGGCCCTGGCCCGACCTACAATAGCCTCATGAAACTTCTCGCCTTTGAACTGTCCACCGAAGCCTGCTCCGTCGCCCTCTGGGTCGACGGCGAAGTGCGCGAACGCTACGACATCGCGCCGCGTCGCCATGCCGAGCTCGCGCTGCCCTGGGCGGAGGCGTTGCTCGCCGAAGCCGGCATCGCCCGTTCGCAGCTCGATGCCATCGCGGTCGGCCGTGGTCCCGGCGCGTTCACCGGCGTGCGTCTGGGCGTGGCGATCGCGCAGGGCATCGCGCTGGCGCTGGATCGTCCGGCGGTGCCGGTGTCCACGTTGGCGGCGCTCGCGATGCGCGCAGTGCCGCTGGGTGCGGGCGAGGGCGCTTCGGTGCTCGCTGCGATCGATGCGCGGATGAATGAGGTCTACGCCGCGCGCTATGTGCTCACGACCGAACACGGCGCGCTGTGGCCGAAGTCCAGCTCGGACGAGCAGGTGCTTCCGCCTGATGCCGTATCGCTGCCGGAACATGGCGACACGCGGTTCGGCGTCGGCACGGGCTTCGGTGCGCTCGGCGGTGTCTTGCGGTCGCGCCTGCCGCCGGACTGGCACGCGGTCGATGCCGAAGCGTTGCCGCATGCCGCCGATGTCGTGCGCTTGGCGCATATCGCACTGCTGCGCGGCGAATCGGTCGCGCCCGAAAAACTCGAACCCGCCTATCTGCGCAATCAGGTGGCGCTCACTCTCGTCGAACAGCAGGCGCTGCGCGCGTCCCGTTCGTGATCGCAAAGGAATCGTCGTCGATGAACACTCCGAGTCGTTTCGTTCCGAGGCACGCGATGGCGATATGCGCGGTGCTGTTGATGTGGGTTGCCGGTCTCGCGCAGGCACAGACGCTGGTGTGGGAGGGCACGCTGGGAAAATCGCAGGTTGTGGTCAAATTCGATACGGCCGGCGAAGGTAGCGATCTCAACGGCCAGTATTTCTATCGCAAGCATCGCCACGGCATCGATCTGGCCGGCACCCGTGCGGCGGATGGCAGTCTTGCGTTGGAAGAACAGATCTACGTGGCCGGCGAAGACGCGCGTTCGACATGGGCCTTGAAGCCCGCCAGCGGCGACACGGTCGTCGGCGAATGGATCGGCAATGGCAAGCGATTGCCGATCCGTCTGCGCAGGACATCCAGCGCGACGCTTCCGAAAACCGACGATCCCGGCCTGGCCGAACTGCGCGCGAGCGATCCCTACCGCTTCCTGCAGCTGCACGGCATGCCCCTGCAGGCCGGCAAGCTTGAAACCGTCGGCGATTACCGGCTGCAGTGGTGGCGCGAGCCGACCAGCGATGTCGAACTGTTCCGCGTGGTGTCCGGCTATCCGGCCGCGCAACTGCCGGCCGTCAATCTGGCGCTGGCGCGCGCGCACTGGAAACAAGTGGAGAGTTTTCTCGACTGCACCGCCGCGCCGCTGTCGGATCACGAATCGACCACGACCCTGCGCTACATCGGTCGCGATGCGCTCAGCGTGAGTCTGTTCGTCAGTTACTACTGCGGCGGTGCGCATCCGGATTTCGGCGACGGCCCGCTGAATCTCGATCCGCGCACCGGTCGCGAGCTGGTGCTGGAGGATGTGCTGTGGCTCGGCAAGGGCGCGCCGCCGGTATACGGCGAAGGCAACAACGAGGCATGGTACGAGTACAGAAACAGCGTGTTCGCGCCTTGGGTCACCGCGCGGTTGAGTGAGTTGTACCCGAAGGAATTCGCGGGGCAGCCCGACGAAGACTGCAGCTACGAGATGGAGGATGTCTGGGACTTCCCGACCTGGTACATCACCGGGAAAGGCGTGTATCTGGGCGCGATCTTTCCGCGCGCGGGCCGCGTTTGCGACAACCCGGAATGGTCGGTCCTGCCGTGGTCGCTGGTCGACAAACATCATGGCGCCGTGCGGATCAAGCCATGACGGCATGGGGCCCGTGACGGCATAGGCCATCAGTCACGGGAACTCCGGCGAGTCCCGGCCGGTCGATGTTCGATCGACCCATCGCGAGGAGAATCATCATGACCCAGACACCATCGGCCCGAGACGAGAGCAGCGGAGACGTGCGCGGGAAGGTGCCGTTCTGGCGCGGCGAGTGGGCATCCCTCGCGATGATGGTCCTGCTGCTGACCGTGACCCGGACTTCGCTCGCCAACCATTACCAGGTGCCCAGTGGCTCGATGGAGCCGACGCTGATGCCCGGCGACCGGATCGCGGTGAACATGATGGCCTACGGCCTGCGCGTGCCGTTCACCGATATCGAACTGATCGATCGCGGCGAACCGCAGCGCGGCGATGTGGTGGTGTTCAAATCGCCCGCCGACGGTACCCGCCTGATCAAACGACTGGTCGCGGTCGGCGGCGACACCGTCGCGTTGATCGACGGCCGCCTGTGGATCGATGGCAAGCCGCTGCAGGATGCGGAAGCAGGCGATATCGAACATTTCGGCGCGCGCGATGTGCATCTGAACCTGCGCGACGGCGGCGGCCCGGATGTCGCCACCAGCACGATTCCCGCAGGCATGGGCCTGGTACTGGGCGACCATCGCGGCAACAGCGCGGACGGCCGTTACTTCGGACTGGTGCCGATGAAATCGCTCTACGGCAAGGCGTCGGCGGTGTATTACCGCAGCGGCGAGGGCTTCGGCTGGACCCGGCTGTAACCGCCGAAGCGCAGGTCGGGCCTCTTGGCCCGACATCGCGATCGGGTCTTGTCGGATCCGCGTGGTGACGCTTTCGCCGGCCGTTCAGCCCGCCGCTTCGAACCGGTTCGCCGCGACGTTCTTGCGCACCTTCAGCGGATCCCAGATCCGGCCGTTCATCGCGATGTACACGCCCGGTGGCAGCGACTGCACCGCGCCGACCGCGGTGCCGACGTTGAATTCGGCGTCCGAACCACGGAAGCGCGCGGGATTCAGCGCGCCGGTCAACACGATGGTCTTGTCGGCGATCGTGCTGAGGACTTTCGCGGTTTCGACCATGGTGTCGGTGCCGTGGGTCACCAGCACATGGCGCGCGGGCTGCGCGGCGATGGTCGCGCGCAGCAGGTCGCGATCTTCGGCGGTGATGTGCAGCGAGTCCTTGCGGATGATCGGGATCACGCTGAAGCGGAAGGCGACGCCCAGTTCTTCGAGGATGCGTCCGATCTGCGGATCGCCGATCTGGTAGTCGGACTTGTCGTCGAAGTAGATCTTGTCGATCGTGCCGCCAGTGGTGACGATGAGAAGCTGGTCCATGGGCAGGCCGGTGGCTGGAGTTGCGAAATTATAGGCCGTGCAGCAGGGTCATGCTTTCTTGCCGAACTTCGCGCGCAGGCCGGGTGCGTTCGAGCTGAACACGATCACCAGCGACAGTGCGATCTCGACCAGCCCGAAGACACGCTCATCGGCGTGCGCCCACGCGACCATCACCCCATGCGAAAACCAGCACAGCGCGAAGACGCCGGCCCAGAACCGTGCGGTCGCGCGGCGGACCATGACGCCGATGCCGAGCAGCAGCGGCGGCAGCGCGAACACCAGCAGTGCGGCGATGCGGTCGTCGTCGGCGTGGTACCACAGCGTGTACAGCGCGGCGAGAGCCAGCAGGGTGGATACCAGCACGATGCGGTCGGTCCGCGTGCCGCGATCGGTGACGTTCATGACGGTGTCCTCATGCCAGTTTGACTGCGAGTGCGGCGATCCGGTGGCCCAGCGCGCGCGCCAGAACGGCTTCATCGTCCGTGAGCTGCGGGTCGTCCTTCGCACCGGCGACGTGGCTGGCGCCATAGGGCGTGCCGCCGCTGCGGGTGCTGCTGAGCAGCGGCTCGGTGAACGGGATGCCGGCGATCATGCAGCCGTGGTGCAGCAGCGGCACCAGCATCGACAGCAGGGTCGATTCCTGGCCGCCGTGCATGCTCGCGGTCGAGGTGAACACCGCTGCGGGTTTGCCGGCCAGCGTGCCGCTGGCCCATTCCGCGCCCAGCGTGTCGATGAAATGCTTCATCGGCGCGGCCATGTTGCCGAAGCGGGTGGGGCTGCCGAGGATCAATCCGGCGCATTCCGACAGGTCGCTCTTCTCGACGTAGGGCGCGCCATCCTCGGGTTCGGGCGGTGCGGCTTCCACGGTGACCGGCGCGACTGGCGGGACCGTGCGCAAACGGGCCGAGACGCCGTTGACCTCGCCGATGCCGCGCGCGATCTGTCTGGCGAGGCGGGCCACGGAGCCGCCTCGGCTGTAATAGAGGACCAGTATTTCGGTCATGGGAATTTCCGCGCGAACGATGCCCAAAGGGTACGGCAAGCGCCCGGGGCTGTCGCGACCCGACACGTGCACGGCCTCGGCGACGGGCCGCGCCTGTTAACCTTGGCGGATGGCGCCACAGAACACCTTCGAACGCTGGTTCGACCGCTTGCGTTCCCTGACATCGGACCGCGCGCGCGCCGGGACCTTTTCCCGCTTCCTGTGGAAGCGCTTCCTCGACGACCGCCTGTTCCAGGCGGCCGGCGCGCTGTCGTTCACCACCGCGTTCGCGATCGTGCCGCTGAGCATGGTCGTCTTCGGCATTCTCTCGGCGTTCCCGGTCTACGAGCAATGGAGCGCGCAGCTCAGCGCCTACATCTTCTCCAACTTCGTGCCGTCCTCGGCACGTGCCGTGGAGACGCATCTGCTCGAGTTCTCGAAGAACGCCGGCAAACTCACCGCCGTCGGCGTGATCGTGTTGGTGGTGTCGCTGCTGATCACGCTGACCAGCATCGAGGCCACGTTCAACAAGATCTGGCGCGTGCCCACCTCGCGACCCACGTTCGGCCGGCTGATGGTGTACTGGACGGTGATGACCTTCGGCGCGCTGCTCGCCGCCGCCAGCCTCGCCATTTCGGCGCGCTTCTTCGCGCTGGCGATCTTCGAGACGCAGCCCGGGCAATGGGTCGAACACTGGCTGCTGCGGTTCACGCCGATCCTGATCGAATACGTCTCGCTGGTGGTGATCTACCGGGTGGTGCCGCATCGCACGATCCAGTGGCGCTACGCCGCGCTGGGCGCGTTCTTCGCGGTGATCATGATCGAAATCGTCAAGATCGCGGCGGGCTCGTACCTGGGCAGTTTCGGCACCTACGAAAAAATCTACGGCACGCTCGCATTGATTCCGATCTTCCTCGGCTGGGTCTATTTCAGCTGGGTCGCGGTGCTGCTCGGCGCATCGCTGGCATCGTCGCTGTCGGCGTTCCGCTATCAGCCCGCGTCGCAACGACTGCCGTGGGGCTACGAGTTCTACGGCCTGCTGCGCCTGCTCGGGCGCTTCGACGAATACCGCAAACGCGGCAAGGGCCTGCATCTCGAAGACATCCGTCAGCTCGAACCGATGCTCACCGATGCGGTGGTGCAGCAGATGCTGCAGCAGCTCAGCGCGATCGGCCTGCTCAGTCGCGCCGAATCCGGCGAATGGCTGCTGGCGCGCGATCTGGACGATCTGAGCCTCGGCGAACTCTACGAAGCCTGCCAGCTGCGCATCCCCACCGCGGAAGCCTGGCTGCCTGCCCGCGACGACGCGCTCGGCAATGCCGCCATCGCCGCGCTCGACGAGCTGCGTCTTCCGCTGCGCGACCTGCTGCGCAAGCCGGTCGCATCGATCTACCGCAAGGATCACGAATGAATTTCAAATTCTGCCTGCTGTCGTGTGCATTGCTCGCATTGATGGCATGCAAACCCGAGGCGCCGGCAGTGCCCAGAGTCGATGCTCCGGCGACTGCTCCGGCCGAAGCGAAAGCCGATACGACTGCGCCTGCCGCAGCCACTGCCCCCGACACGCCTTCGCTGAGGATCGACACGCTCGACGGCGTGCAGTACGACCTCGCAGCGAAGCGCGGCGGCTGGGTGGTGGTGAATTTCTGGGCGACCTGGTGCGCGCCGTGCATCAAGGAAATGCCTGAACTCGACGCTTTCGACGCCGAGCGCAAGGATGTCGAAGTGATCGGTCTGGCCTATGAGGAGATCGCCATCGACGAGATGCGCGCATTCCTCAAGCAGCGCCCGGTGAAATATCCGATCGCGCTCATCGACACCTACGACCCGCCGTCAGACTTTCCGACGCCGCGCGGCTTGCCGATGACCTACATCATCGCGCCCGACGGCAGGATCGCGAGAGAATTCATGGGTCCGGTGACGAAAGACGATCTCGCCGCCGTCGTCGACGGCAAGACGGCGGGCTGACCGCGATGGCAGCCGCACGTTTCCTTGTCAGCGGGCGCGTGCAGGGCGTTTCGTTCCGCGCATACACCCGAGCGCAGGCGAATGCGCTGGACCTGCACGGCTACGCCCGCAATCTGTCCGATGGCCGCGTCGAAGTGCTCGCCGTCGGCGATGCCGCAGCCATCGAACGCCTCGCCGAATGGCTGCAGCATGGCCCGCCGCTGGCGCGGGTGGAGGCGGTGGCGCGAGAGGCTGTCGACCCGGGTCCCGAACTGCAGGGTTTCGCGGTCGGCTGAAGCGCTGATCGGTTCGGCTATGACCTCATGACGGCCGGGCATTAGACCTGGCGATACGGGCGTGGCAACAATCCCTACAAGTTGAGTAGGAATTGCCGGCCACACATGCTGACCATGAAAGCCAAGTACGCATTGCGCGCGATGAGCGAGCTCGCCCGTTCGGGCGAGCAACGCCTGCAAGCGCATGAGCTGGCGGTCCGCTGCCGTGCGCCGGGCAAGTTCCTGGAAACGATCCTGGTCGATCTGCGCACCGCCGGTTTCGTCGAAAGCCGGCGTGGGCAGCGCGGCGGCCACACGCTGGCGCTTCCAGCGGAAGACATCATGATCGGCGACCTCATCCGCGCGATCGACGGGCCGCTGGCGCCCGTGCGCTGCGCGAGCGTCACCGACTACAAACCGTGTCGCGACTGCCCCGACCCCGATGCCTGCGCATTGCGCGCATTGATGCGCGAATCGCGCGATGCGCTGTCGCGGGTGCTGGATGCCCGCAGTCTCCGCGACTTCGCCCTCGCCGACGCCCCGCCCGCCGCCCCGAACTGATGGAGGTTTCCGATGCAGGAGAAGGAAGAAGACGCAACACCGCTGACGGAGAATATCGCCGGCTTTCCGCCGGTGAGCGCTCCCTTGAGCGAGCACGAACGCGCGGTGATCGCCGCACTCCGCGATATCGCCTACGGTGAAATCGAGGTGGTCGTCCACAACACCCGCATCGTGCAGATCACCCGCAGCCAGAAATTCAGATTCAACGAACGCTGATCGCGTTCTTCCATTCGCGCTATTCCATTTCCGCTATTCCATTTGTTCCTTCCATTTGCTTCTTCCAGCGCAGACCGGACCACCGGACGCGCGTCAACCCTCACGGAGTCGACGATGCCCCGATATCCATCGCGTGCCGCTGCACGCATCCTGCCACTGACACGCATTCTGTCCGTGACCATTGCGCTGACGCTGGCCGCACCGTTCGCGCATGCCGAACAACCCCTCACCGTCGAAGACCTGACGGCGCGGCTGAAAGCGCTGGAAGCGCGTCTCGGCGTGAGCGGCGACGACGCAACGGACGCGAGCGGCCTGAACGATCTCGATCAGCGCCTGCGCGTGATCGAACGCAAACTCGAACTGCAGGCCGAGGACGCCGCAGCGAAAGCCGCGAAGGACCCGGTCGTGTCGCTGACGCCTGCAAAGGGGCTGTCGGTGAAATCGCCGGATGGCCTCGAACTCAAGGTGCGCGGCCTGGTCCAGGCCGACAGTCGCGTCTTCATCGGCGACGATCTTGTGCCGCAGAACGACACCTTCCTGTTCCGCCGCATCCGCCCCACGCTCGAAGGCACTTGGGGCCCGTTGATCGGGTTCCGCCTCACCCCGGAATTCGCTGGTGACAGCGCCACCATCGTCGACGCCTACGTCGATCTGAAATTCGATCCGCGCGCGACGGTGCGCATCGGCAAGGTCAAGGGCCCGGTGGGTCTGGAGCGACTGCAGTCCGGCGGCGCGATCGCGCTGGTGGAACGCGGGTTTCCGACCGAACTGGCGCCGAACCGTGATCTCGGCGTGCAGTTGCAGGGCGAACTGTTCAGCAGTCGACTCAACTACGTCGTCGGCGTCTACAACGGCGCACCCGACGGACGCGATGCCGCGACCACCAATCCCGACAACGAATTCGATTACGCCGGCCGCGTATTCTGGGAGCCGTTCAAGAATTCGGCGAACGCGCTGTCCGGACTGGGCGTCGGTATCGCGGCCAGCGTCGGCGAGAGTTTCGGCGCCGGCAACAATTTCCTGCCGCGCTATCGCACCCCTGCGCAGACCCAGTTCTTCGCCTACAACACCAACGTCGCCGCCGATGGCCTGCATCGCCGGTTCTCGCCGCAGGGCTTTTTCTATCGCGGGCGCTATGGTGTGCTGGGCGAATACATCACGTCGGAGCATGAAGTCCGGGTGACCAGCGGCGTCAACAGTGGCCGCCGCGATCATCTCCAAAGCGATGCGTATCAGGTCACCGCCAGCGTCGTGCTGACCGGCGAGGACGCCAGCTATCGCGGCGTCGCCAAGCCTAACCATCCATTTACGTCTGGTGGTGCAGGCTGGGGCGCATTCGAGCTGGTCGGCCGTATTGGCGAGCTGAACATCGACGACGATGCGTTCCCGCGCTTCGCCAACATCGCCACGTCGGCGCGTTCCGCCAATGCTTGGACTGTCGGCCTGAACTGGTATCTCAACAGCAATCTCAAACTGGTAACGAATTACACGCACACCACGTTCGAAGGCGGCGCTGCCGCCGGTGCCGATCGCGAAGACGAGAAGTCGATCTTCACCCGTGCCCAATTCTCTTTCTGACGTTTCGTGAGGATGCATTCATGATCATGTCCATCAAGACGCTCTCCATCAAGACGCTGCTGCTCGGCGTGGCGCTGTCCGCCGCCGTGCTGTTGCCGACCACCGCGAAGAGCGCCGACACCGAATTCCTCAACGTGTCCTACGACCCGACCCGAGAATTCTATGCCGAGGTCAACGAGCGCTTCGCGGCTCAATGGAAACAACAGACCGGCGAAACCCTGAAGATCCGAGCTTCGCACGGCGGTTCCGGCAAGCAGGCGCGATCGGTGGTCGATGGCCTGGAAGCCGATGTGGTGACGCTCGCCGTCGCTGTCGATATCGACGCCATCGCGCAGAATGCGAAGCTGTTGCCCGCGAACTGGCAGACGCGGCTGCCGCACAACAGTTCGCCCTACACCTCGACCATCGTGTTTCTGGTGCGCAAGGGCAATCCCAAGAAGATCCGCGACTGGGGCGATTTGGCCAAGCCCGGCGTCGCGGTCATCACGCCCAACCCGAAAACCTCCGGCGGCGCCCGCTGGAACTATCTGGCCGCGTGGGCCTGGGCATCGAAGGAATATCGCGATGGCGACAAGGTCGTGGGCTTCATGACGCGGCTGTTCAAGAATGTGCCGGTGCTCGATACCGGTGCGCGCGGTGCCACCACGACCTTCGTCGAGCGCGGCATCGGCGATGTGCTGATCGCGTGGGAAAACGAAGCGCTGCTGACCCTCAATCAGGGCGACACGCGCAGCCAGTTCGAGATCGTGGTGCCCAGCATCAGCATCAAGGCGGAGCCGCCGGTCGCCTGGGTCGACAAGAACGTCGCCAAACACGGCACGCGCAAACAGGCGGAAGCGTATCTGCGCTTTCTCTACAGTGAGGAAGGACAGCGTCTGGCTGCCAAGCACTTCTATCGGCCTTCCGAACCCGGCAAAGTGCCGGCCACCGATCTCGCGCGTTTTCCCGAGCTGCCGCAGGTGACCATCGACAGCGCGTTCGGCGGCTGGAAGAAAGCGCAGGCGGAACATTTCGCCGACGGCGGATTCTTCGACCGCATCTATCTGCCCGGCAAGTGAGCGCAGTCGTCGCCGACAGCGCACGCGTTCCGCGCATGCGCCATCCGTTGCCGGGGTTCGGTCTGAGCCTCGGCCTCGGCCTGACCTGGTTGAGCCTCGTGGTGATGCTGCCGCTGTTGGCCCTGAGCCACCGTGCGGTCGGATTGGGGGCCGAGGGCTGGCTGCGCGCGCTGCGCGATCCGCGCGTGCAGGCTGCGCTGGAGTTGAGCTTCGGTGCGGCGCTGGCTGCGGCGATCGTGGCATCGGCCGTCGGCGTGCTGGTGGCGTGGGTGCTGGTGCGCTATCGCTTTCCGGGGCGTCGTCTGCTCGATGCGCTGGTCGATCTGCCGTTCGCGTTGCCGACCGCTGTCGCGGGCATCGCGCTCACCGCGATTTATTCCAGCCACGGATGGATCGGGCGCTGGATCGAACCGCTCGGGTTGAAGATCGCCTATACCCCGGTCGGCATCGTGCTGGCATTGATCTTCATCGGCCTTCCGTTCGCGGTGCGCACCGTGCAGCCGCTGCTGGAAAGCCTGGGGCGCGAACAGGAAGAGGCGGCCGCTTCGCTTGGCGCGTCGCGGCTCACCGCGCTGCGCCGGGTGATCTTTCCGGAACTGCTCCCGGGTCTGTTGACCGGATTTTCGTTGGCGTTCGCGCGCGGGCTGGGCGAGTACGGCTCGGTGATCTTCATCGCCGGCAATCTGCCGTACAGGACCGAGATCGCGCCGCTGCTGATCACGATCCGGCTGGAAGAGAACGATTACAACGCCGCAGTCGTGCTGGCTGCGCTGCTGCTGGTCGCGTCGTTCCTGTGCCTGCTGGCGATCAACGCGATTCCGCTGCTGTTCGCGCATGAGCGCAGAAAAGGGGGGCGCCATGAACGATGATCCGATCCGTGAGCCGCTGCTGGTGCGTTGGGCGCTGATCCTGCTGGCGATCGGCGCGATGGCGCTGCTGGTGCTGCTGCCGCTGCTGATGGTGCTGTCCGCAGCGTTTGGCGAAGGTTTTCGTGCGTGGTGGGCGGCGCTGGGCGAACCCGATGCGCTTTCGGCGATGTCGCTGACGCTGTTCACGGTGGCCATCGTGCTGCCGATCAATGCGATCTTCGGCACGTTGACCGCATGGGCGCTTGCGCGCTTCGAGTTCCGGGGCAAGCGTGTCCTGCTGTCGCTGATCGATGTGCCGTTCGCGGTGTCGCCGGTGGTCGCGGGCCTGTGCCTGGTGCTGTTGTTCGGATCGCACGGCTGGTTCGCGTCGCTGCTCGAAGCCCTCGACATCAAGATCCTGTTCGCGCGGCCGGGGATCGTGCTCGCGACGCTGTTCATCACGTTTCCGTTCGTCGTGCGCGAGCTCATCCCGCTGATGGAGCAACAGGGGGCTGATGAAGAACTGGCCGCGCGTTCGCTGGGTGCGGGCGCGTGGATGCTGTTTTCGCGGGTCACGTTGCCGAACATCAAATGGGGTCTGGTCTACGGCGTGCTGCTGTGCAGCGCGCGGGCGATGGGCGAATTCGGCGCGGTGTCGGTGGTGTCCGGGCATGTCCGTGGACTCACCAATACGCTGCCGCTGCATATCGAAATCCTCTACAACGAATTCGACACCACCGCGGCGTTCGCGGCGGCGTCGCTGTTGTCGGGATTGGCGTTGATTACGTTGGTGGTCAAGTTTTGGCTCGAAGCGCGTCACGGCGATGCGCTCTCGTCATCGCGCAGGAAGCACTGAAATGAACCGCTTGCCGATCCGGCATTTTCCGCCCGGCGCGCCGGTGAGAGATTTCGACTTTCAATTGCTGTCGCGGCGCGGCGACGCGCTTGCCGCATCGCACAGGAATCATTGATATGGAGCTCACTCTCCGTGGACTCGAAAAACGTTACAGCGGCGTCACCGCGCTGGACTCGGTCGATCTCGATATCGAATCCGGCGAGTTGATCGCGCTGCTCGGGCCGTCGGGCTCGGGCAAGACCACGCTGCTGCGTGTCATCGCCGGCCTGCTGGCGCCGGATCGCGGCCGGGTGCTGTTCGGCGAGCGCGACGCCACGCGCCTGAGCCTGCGCGAACGCAATGTCGGCTTCGTGTTCCAGCACTACGCGCTGTTCAAGCACATGACCGTTGCGGAGAACATCGCCTTCGGTCTGCGCAGCCGCCCGCGCGCACGCCGACCCGACAAGGCCACGATCGCGCGCCGCGTCGACGAACTGCTGGGGCTGATCCAGTTGCCCGAGCTGGGCGGTCGCTATCCGGAGCAACTGTCGGGCGGGCAGAAGCAGCGGGTCGCGCTCGCGCGAGCGCTGGCGATCGACCCCAGCGTGCTGCTGCTGGACGAGCCCTTCGGCGCGCTCGACGCCAAGGTGCGCGTCGAGTTGCGGCGCTGGCTGCGCAAACTGCACGAAC
>JBAQRU010000404.1:0-2050 GCA_049296025.1 Lysobacteraceae bacterium
CTGCTCGCCCGCGCCGCGACGCGCCAGCACCGCCGCTTCGCGCACCGCCGGATGGCGGGCCAGAACGGCTTCGATTTCGCCCAGCTCGATGCGGTGGCCGCGGACCTTCACCTGCCCGTCGGCGCGACCGATGAACTCGAGCGTGCCGTCTTCGCGCAGACGCACGATGTCGCCGGTGGCGTACAGACGCTCGCCGGGTCGACGCGGATACGGATGCGGCACGAAGCGTTCGGCGGTGAGGCCCGGACGGCCGAGATAGCCGCGCGCCAGACCGGCGCCGCCCACATACAGCTGGCCGGGCACGCCGACCGGTTGCAGTTGGCCGGCATCGTCCAGCACATAGGCGCTGGAACCATCGATCGGCCGGCCGATCGGCACCACGCCGGCCTGCACATCGGCCAGCGACAGCGGATGGGCCGTGGAGATGCACGCGTTTTCGGTCGGGCCGTAGGCGTTGATCAGGCGGCTGCCCGGATAAGCTTCCAGGAAGCGGCGCACCTGCCGCTGCGGCAGCGCGTCGCCGCCGGACAGCAGTTCGCGCAAGCCCGCCAGATCGCCCAGGCGGTGTTCGACCATCTGCTGGAACAGCGCAGCGGTCAGGAACTGCACCGAGACCTGATGGATGCGCAATTGTTCGCCGATGCCTTCCAGCGACAGCACGCCGCCGGACGCCAGCACCAGGCGCGCGCCGTTGCACAGCGCGCCCCAGATTTCCAGGGTGGACGCATCGAAGCCCAGCGGCGCGAGCTGCAGCATGGTGTCGGCTTCGCCCAGTTCGAAGTAGCGCGGCGCATGCACCAGGCGCGCGATGCCGCCATGGGTGACCATCGCGCCCTTCGGCGTGCCGGTGGAGCCCGAGGTGTACATCACGTACGCGGCTTGACTGGGCAGTGCGTCGAAACCTTGCGCAAGCGCGGAACGCTCCACCGCCTCGACGCAGCTGCCATCCTCGCGCAGTTCCAGTACCAGGCGCAGCGACGGCACCTGTCCGGACAGCGCGTGGGCCTGCGCCGCATGCGCGGACAGGGTCAGCAGACACGGTGCGGCGGTATCGCCGAGGATCAGCTCGAGCCGCGCGGCCGGATAGTCCGGATCCAGAGGCACATAGATCGCACCGGCCTTCAGCACCGCCAGCATCGACACCACGGCGGCGATCGAGCGGTCCATCAGCAGGGCCACGTACTGCTCGCGACGCACGCCGCGACCGCGCAGTTGTGCGGCCAGACGTTCGGCGCGCGCGTCGAGTTCGCCGCGGGTGACGACGGCATCGCCATCGACCACCGCAACGCGGGTCGGATCGCGCGCGACCATGGCCTCGAACAAACGATGCACGCCGCCTGCAGGCGGTTCGCGATCGGCACCGGCGTTGAACTCGACGACCTGCTGCCGGTATTCGTCGGCACCGAGCAGGCCGACGCGATCGAGCGAACGCGCCGGATCGGCGACCGCCGCTTCCAGCAGGCGCTCGAACTGCAGCAGCATGCGGTCGATGCGCGCGGCATCGAACAGGTCTGTGCTGTATTCCAGCTGCACCAGCAGGGTGTCGTCGACTTCGGTGACGAACATCGTCAGATCGAACTTCGCGAAGGGCGGCGCCTCCGACAGCGCCTGCATGCCGTAGCCGGCGAAGCCGCTGCCATCGGCCGTGCGCTCCATCTCGTTCTGCAGGGTGAAGAAGACGTTGAACACTGGATGCCGGCCCATCTGGCGCGGCGGGTTCAGGTCTTCCACCAGCATGTCGAACGGATAGTCGGCGTGCGACCACGCGCCCAGCGCGGTCTCGCGGACGCGACCCAGCAGGTCGGCGAAGCCCGACGCGCCGTCCACCTGCGTGCGCAGCACCAGCGTGTTGACGAAGAAGCCGACCACCACTTCCAGCGCCGGGTCGCGGCGGCCGGCGATGGGCGTGCCCACCACGATGTCCGCCTGCCCGCCCAGACGCGCCAGAAGCGCCTTGTACGCGGCCAGCAGCGTCATGAACAGCGTGGCGTTGTGCGCACGCGCGAGCTGGCGCAGCGCAGTCGCCAGCGCCGGCGGCAGGCGCCGGCCC
>JBAQRU010000405.1:0-2594 GCA_049296025.1 Lysobacteraceae bacterium
GTACTTCGCGAAGTTGATCGCTTCCGTCTGACCATCGAAGTGGCCCGCGACAAGGTAGGTCTCGGTACACGCAGTTCCCGGCTCAGCGATGATGGGCTTGCTGAGGAACTTGGTCTCAACCGCCGCGCTCGTCCCCTGAACGGCTGTCATCAGCACTTTCCACTCGTCAATCCATGCTGAATTGACAGTAATGGCCGCGCGTTCAATCCATCCACTGCGCTGGTTCTCAAAGAGCCGAATCGGTTTCTTCAAACCCGCCTTAGTCGGTTTGCCCTTGAAATTCGTCGCAAGCCCGAACGGCTTTCGGCTGGATATGCGAGCGTCAAGTGTTGGTTCCCCCTTCGCTCTGACCTTTTCCAAGATGGGCACGGCCTCATTGCGCCGCACGAGAATGTCGTAGGCATCGAGGTAGCGCGCAACTGCCGGGCCTGTCGGCTGACCATCCCAGATGGTTTGCACCTCGCACGGGCCGTTGTAGTCCCGGTCCCACAGGAAATGGGAAATCCCGCCACGAATCTTGACGCCCGGAAAGCCCTCGTAGAGTTTCGGGTAGTCCACGATGTGGCGCAGGCGCTTGTCGGTAAGCATCCGCTCCCGATACTTGTCGAGGCCCTTGCCACCGGCCATCCAGCGCGACGGCGTCACGAAGACCGCGTAGCGCGGATCGAGGTCGAGCGCCTTCTCCACGAACAACTGGTAGATCGGTGCCGCGCTCGTGCCATAGCCGCCATCGTTCAACTGATAGGGCGGGTTGCCAATGATTACGTCGAACTGCATATCGCCTCCAAACAACTCGGCGACCCGAGTCTTGATGTCATCGGTGTGAATGAACGCATAGGCGTGGGTTTCCAGCCCTTCGCCACGGTCCAACTCCGTCTGGCTTGCTCCGCAGTCGGTGCATTTGCCGTTGGCCCATGTGTGCTCGGTACGCTCAAACCAGATATTGCCTGCCTCACTGTCAAAGCCCTTGGCGATGGAGTGCTCGCCCCTGGCGTGCTTCGAGCAATACAGGCTGCGCCGCGCGAGCAGGCTGGTGAGCCGGGTGATGCCGATGCCGAACACCTGCTTCGTCAGAATGTGATCGACGCGCGCCTGGAGGTCCGGCATTTCGTCCGCCAGCCCCTGGGTGAGGCGGCGGGTGATCTCGCGCAGGAACACGCCCGACTTGGTGCAAGGGTCCAGGAACTTCACCGTCTTGTCGGCCCAGAGGTTCGCTCCGTTGTGGCTGGCGGCCCAGGCCTCGGCCAGCGTATCCAGCATCCGGTTGGCGAACTCGGGCGGCGTGAACACCTCGTCGTTCGATAGGTTGGCGATGCAGGTGAGCACGTCCGGGTTGCGCCCGCGCAGGGCGAAGCTGGCCTGAATCATGATTCGTCCTCGTCGCACCGGCTGTCATCGCCCGCCAACTCGCGCTCGATCTGTTCGATGCTGGGCAGGCTGGTTTGAAGTTCGGCGGGTAGCGATTCCAGCAACTTGTATTCGGCAACGCCCATCGGCTGCGTTTTATCGCCCAAGGCGTATTCAGCCACGATCTTGTTTTTGCTTTTACACAGCAAAAGCCCAATGGTTGGATTGTCGTGCTCGCTTTTCACTTGGCGATCAACCGCCGTCAGATAAAACCCAAGCTGACCTAAATGTTCGGGCTTGAACTTTCCGCCCTTGAGTTCGATCACCACATAGCAGCGCAGCTTGAGGTGGTAGAACAGCAGGTCGATGAAAAATTCGTCACCGCCCACATCTAGCAGCACCTGCCGCCCGACGAAGGCAAACCCAGCGCCCAGCTCCAGTAAAAAATCGGTGACATGCTTCACCAAGGCGTGTTCGATCTCGCGCTCCTGCGCCTCGTCGGTGATGCCCAGAAAGTCGAAACGATAAGGGTCTTTCAACGACTCGCTTGCCAGATCGGATTGGGCTTTGGGCAAGCTGGCATCGAAGTTGGTGACGGCCTTGCCGGTGCGCTCCAGCAGGCGGGTTTCGATATGGATGTTCAGCACATTGCGCGACCAGCCGTGCGCGATTACGCTCTGGGCATAAGCCAGACGCTGCTGCGCATCTTTCAGCCGGGTGAGCAACACCAGATTATGCCCCCAAGGCAATTGTCCAACAGCCTGTTGGACAATTTCGGCATCCGGCCAAGCCTCGGCAAAAGCCCGCATGTACATCAAGTTGGCACGGGAAAACCCCTTCATGTCAGGAAAGGCGGCGCGCAAATCATGCGCCAGCCGCTCGATCACCTTCGCGCCCCAGCCTTGCTCGGCCTGCCGTGCCAGAATGTCGCGCCCGATCTGCCAGTACAGCAACACCAGCTCGCGGTTGACCGCCAGCGTGGCGCGCTGCTGCGCGGTGTGGATGCGGCCCTTGAGATCGGCCAGCCAGTCGGCATATCCTTCGGGCGGCGCGGTCAGGCGCACCGGCTTGTCGCTCATGGCCGCTTCCCTTCCAGTCTCCGTGCGCCCACGTGGTTTTTAATTGTGGCGAAACCGCCATAATTGAAAGCAGGATTGTACACCTGCTCCCAAATTTCCAGAGTCTCGACGGTATTGAAGTTGCGCAGCCAGTACGAGAACGCCGGGCAGAAATCCAGACCGTAATGC
>JBAQRU010000406.1:0-5047 GCA_049296025.1 Lysobacteraceae bacterium
TTGCTCGACACCGAGAAAGTCTGGTCGATGACCAATGCCGCGATCGAGCCGGAATGGGCGATCGACGAATTGCCGCATCTGCTCGCGCGCCGGCATCACGATCCGCACTGGGCGCGTTCGCAGGGACGGGTGGTGGGCAGCGAACAGATCAGTCTGTTCGGGCTGGTGCTGGCGCCGAAGAAGCCGGTGCACTATGGCGCGCTGTTTCCGGAAGAATCGCGGCAGATTTTCGCGCGCGATGCGCTGGCGACCGGCGAGATCAATACCCGCGCGGGATTTCTGCAGCGCAATCTCGCGATGCTGGCGAAAGCGAAAGAAGAGGAAGCCAAACAGCGCCGCGCCGGACTGGTCGTCGATGAGGATTGGCAGGCGCAGTGGTATCTCGACCGCCTGCCGCCGCAGATCCACAACCAGCAGGCGCTGGATGCGTGGTACGGCAAGTTGCCGGCGGCGGAGAAGACGAAGCTGGAGTGGTCGTTCGACGATCTGATGGTCGGCGGCGCCAGCGAAGCCGAGCGTTTCCCGAAATATCTGCCGCTGGGCGATGTGCGTCTGGCGGTGAACTACCGTTTCGAGCCCGGCGCGCCCGACGACGGCATGACCGTGGCGGTGCCGCTGCATCTGCTCAATGCACTGGATCCGACGCGGCTGTCGTGGCTGGCGCCGGGCTTCGTGCAGGACAAGGCGGTGGCGCTGATCAAGTCGTTGCCGAAAATCCTGCGTCGCAACTTCGTGCCGGCGCCGGATTTCGCGCGCGCGTTCGCCGAGGCGTATCCGCTGCCCGATGCCGACAGCATCGAAGGCGCGCTGGCGCGGTTCCTGAAGAAACTGACCGGCGTCGAAGTGAGCGCGGTCGACTTCAACACCGCGTCCGTCGATGCGCATCTACGTGCGAACCTGCGTCTTCTCGATGCCGACAGCCGCAACGTGCTCGCCGAATCCCGCGACCTCGACGATCTGCGCGCGCGCTTCGGAAAGCGCGCCGCCGATGCGTTCTCGGCACGCGCGGCGGAAGGGCTGGCGCAGTGTGGATTGACCGATTTTCCGCCGACGTCGATTCCGCTCTCGGTGCCGGGCGCGGGCGGCGTTCCGGCGTATCCGGCGCTGCACGACGACGGCGACAGCGTTTCGTTGGCGGTGCATGCCGAGCGCGCCGAAGCGCAGCGGCATCACCCGCAGGGCGTGCGCCGTTTGCTGCGCATCGCATCGGCGGAAAAGCTCAAACAGGCGCGCAAGCAGTTGCCGGTGCAGGCGAAGACCGCGCTGCTGTATGCCGCGATCGAATCGCAGTCGCCGCGTCGCGATGGCTTGAAGGACAGTGATCGCCTGCGCGAGGACCTAGTCGAAGGCGCGTTCGTCGCGCTCGCTGCCGATGATCTGGATGCGATCCGCGATGGTGCCGCGTTCGCGCTGCGCCGCGACGCAATCGCGAAACAATTGTTCGCCGAAGCGATGTCCCGGCTGCGGCAGGCCGAAATCATTCTCGGCCGTGTCGCTGAAGTGCGCGCCGCGCTCGAATCCAGGCTCATGGGCTGGGCGAAAGCCAATCTCGACGACATGCACGCGCAGCTCGCCGCGCTGGCGTCGCCGGGTTTCCTGCGCGACACGCCCGCCGACGCGCTGGGCGAATATCCACGCTATCTGAAAGCGATGACCCTGCGCGCCGAACGCGCGCTGCGCGATCCGGTGCGCGACCAGGCTCGGATGCTGGAACTCAAACCGTTCGCCGATGCGCTGGCCGATGCGCGCGCACGCGGAATCGATGCCGCATCAGGCTGGCAGGCCCTGCGCTGGGAGCTGGAGGAGTTCCGGGTCTCGCTGTTCGCACAGGAATTGGGGGCCAAGAGCGGTGTTTCGGCGAAAAAACTAGCGACCCGACTCGCGCAACTGCGATAGCGTGCGCGTTCCAGCAGGTGCCAAGCCCCGAAACGCTTGATTTCCCGATATCGCCTCGCCGAGCGCGCATTGCGCGGCGAGCGTCAGGATCACACGCTGCGCGCGACCGCATTGATCCACGAAGCTTTCATCCGCCTCGCGGATCACGCCGAGCACGTGACCGGGGTTCCAATGCCTGCGGCGGCGGTTTGCTAACCTCGGGCCGTGGGACTCCGGCAGGACGCCGCCAACTGCCGGGCATGCGCATCGCTGGCGGCATCCTGCTCACCGGAAAGGAACATCCATGAAACTCACGATGATGAAAGGGCTTGCGATCGCGCTGATGGCCGGCGCGATGGGAATCGGCAACGCACAGGCGGTCGGTTGGCCGACGCCGAACATCGCCTGCACTTCCGCGAACGAAGGCACGACCTACGACGTTCAGTATTTTTCGCGTTGGCAACAACTGCAGATCACCTATTACTGCGATGGTACCGCGTGGCAGTTGTGGCAGGTGTGCGACCTGCAGCCAGGCGGTATCTGCGTCGCTTATTGATCTTTCGACATCCCGGCGTCGCGTGGCGCCGGGATGTGGTGGCCGAAGGGATCCTGCGGGTAAAACAATCTCATCCGCCGATCATCCTCACTTCACCCGCTCCACCTTCGCCCGCGTGTTGTAACCCTTCACCGCGAGATACCAGGCGTTGCCGGCGATGCTCGGCGTGATCCGCACTTCGGGACTGTCGAGTTTGGCGCCGACGAGTTCGGCGTTGTCGGTCTGGCGCCAGACCTGATTGTTGTCGAGGGTGAAGTCGCGGCCTTTGCCGAAGCCGCGGAACTGTCCGGTCATGCGCGCGACGATGGCTTCGTTCGAGCCGAAGTGGAAGAAGCCGCGGTTTTCCGCCTCGACCTTGTCCTTGGCCTGCGACGCGGCCTCGGTGACGACGGTGTCGATCTTGCGGCCGAGCCACAGATTGAGTTTGGTCAGTTCCTCCGCGCTGAGCTTGTCGAGGCCGGCGGCCTTGAATTCCTGCGGCGTCATCTCGCGTTCGATGGGCTGCTGGGCGAGCGCAGCGAGCGGCGAAAGCGCGAGGGCGGCGAGCAGGGCGAGCGGAAGCAGCGGACGGAGCATCGACATGATCGGATCCTGTGGGGATTTCGCCGGAGGCGGGACGCGGTTAGTGTAGAACCACAATCCCCCCGGATCGAACTCAGGCCGTCACCGCGTGTCCGCCGCCGTCGCCAGTCCTCTTGAAGCCCTGTTGTCGCTGCCGCCGGTGGCGGCGCTGGGCGCGCCTTGGCGGCAGGTGCTGGAGCAATCGGCGGGGGACGAGCCATTGGCTGAAGGTGCATTGGCAGAGCTGGGCGACACCCTGGGCTCGCTGGCGCGGCTGAACGCCGATGGCGATGTGGTGCTGGCGGCGATCCTCCACGACCTGCCGGCGTGGCGGGCGCGGATCGAGCCACAGCTCGCGAAGGCATGGCCGACGGTCGCGACCCTGCTGGAAGGCCAGCGCGCCGCAGGCCAGGTGTGGACGCTGCATGCGGCCGACGCCGGTGGCCGCAACGCCGAGGGCCTGCGCCGGCTGCTGCTGGTGATGGTGAAGGACCTGCGCGTGGTGCCGATCCTGCTGGCGCGGCAGTTGGCGCGGATGCGCACCGCCGGCAAGCGTCCGGCGGCCGAACGCCAGGCGCTGGCGCAATTGACCCGTGACATCCACGCGCCGCTGGCGAACCGGCTGGGCATCTGGCAGCTGAAGTGGGAACTGGAGGACCTGGCGTTCCGCCATCTCGAACCCGAGACCTACCAGAAGATCGCGCGCTGGCTCGACGAGAAGCGCGGCGGTCGCGAGCGCTACATCGAACAGGTCAAGCGCGAGCTGGGCGACGCGCTGAAAGCGCAGGGCGTCGAAGCCGAGGTCGCCGGCCGGCCGAAGCACATGACCAGCATCTGGAAGAAGATGCAGAAGAAGGCCGTGCCGATCGGCGAGCTCTACGATCTGCGCGCGGTGCGGGTGATGGTGAAGGACGTTCCCGCCTGCTACGCCGCGCTGGGCGCGGTGCACGCGCTGTGGACGCCGATTCCCAGCGAGTTCGACGACTACATCGCGCGGCCCAAGCGCAACGACTACCGCTCGCTGCACACCGCCGTGATCGGTCCCGAGGGCAAGACCCTGGAAGTGCAGATCCGCACCCACGAGATGCACGCGCAGGCCGAACTCGGCGTCGCCGCGCACTGGCGCTACAAGGAAGGCCGCTCGGCGCCAGCGGACGCGGGGCTTGATCGCAAGATCGAATGGATGCGCAAACTGCTCGATGGCGGGCGCGATGCCGGCGAGGATGAGCAAAGCGCCGAGCAGCGCCTCAGCAACGCGCTCGACAGCGAATTGATCGAAGACCGCATCTACACGCTGACCCCGCAGGGCGATGTGATCGATCTGCCGGTGGGCGCGACGCCGCTGGATTTCGCGTACCACGTGCACACGATGGTCGGCCATCGCTGCCGGGGCGCGAAGGTCGACGGCCGGATCGTGCCGCTGGATTACAAACTGCGCAGCGGCGAGCGCATCGAAATCCTGACCGCGAAGACCGGCGAGCCGAGGCGCGACTGGCTGGTGGCCTCGAACGGATTCCTCGCCAGCGGCCGTTCCCGCGACAAGGTCCGCGCCTGGTTCCACAAGCTCGACCGCGTGCGCAACGTGCAGGCCGGGCGCGAGATGCTGGAAAAAGAGCTGCGGCGGCTGTCGCTGCTGCAGGCCGATCTGGCGCCGATGCTGGCGAAATTCCACGTCGACACGGTCGACGACCTGTACGTGCTGGTCGCGCTGGGCGATGCCGGCCCGCACCAGGTCGGGCGGGCGCTGCTCGATCACGAACGCAGCCGTCAGGAAGCGAGCGCGGCGCCGGACACGTCGCGCGGCGAACTGGCGCGCGCGCCGCCGAAACCCCAGCGCGCCAACAGCAGCAACTCGGCGTTCACGGTGGTCGGCGTGGGCAATCTGCTGATGCAGATCGCGCGCTGCTGCCAGCCGCTGCCCGGCGAACCCATCGTCGGCTATCTCACCCAGGGGCGCGGCGTGTCGGTGCATCGCGCGGATTGCCCGGCATTGCTGCGGATGTCGGCCCGCCAGCCGCAGCGGGTGCTGGCGGTGGACTGGGGGCGCGTTGGCGG
>JBAQRU010000407.1:0-3596 GCA_049296025.1 Lysobacteraceae bacterium
GTTCTGTCCGAGCCAGAAAAAGAACGGCACGCTGGAATAGGTGAAACTCCACAGCGGCTGGGTCGGTGAGCCCGCATCGAATTCGGCGACATCGCCATCCGAAAAAGATGTCCCCGGATAAGCCAGATGCGCGAAATACTCGGCGCTGCCTTCCGACCACCAGATCGCCGACTCGTGGTTGTACACGCTCAGGAACGATTTCGCGCTGATGCAGTGGAACAGTTCGTGCGCCAGCGTGAACATCAGGAAGTCGTAGCTCTCGCCCTCCGGCGACCAGTAGAAAACGACTTCGCATTCATCGGGAAAGGGTCTGGCGAGCGCGGCGGTGGGCTGGCTCGCGCCCAATTCCGGCGGCGGCGGCAGCGACGTGAGATAGATGGTGACCGGCGCGATCTCGACGCCGCCCATCTCGTCCATGGCGCGACCGGTGCGCTGGGCGAGGCTGCGGATCGGCGCGATCAGATACGCGAGCGACGGCTCGGCCGCGGACTCCACCGATGTCACCATCCGCAGCGGCTGACGCCCGCCGGCCCAGCGGATATCGGTTTCCACCAAGGGCACGCAGCCGGCGCCGCTCAGGCGCGCGTCGAAGCTGCGCACATAGGTATCGCTATTGCAGTTGCCCAGCGCGAACGCCGAAGGCACCCATCCCGACAGTCCCACGCACAGGAGCAACAGCATCAGGCGGACGCGCATGGTGGTTTCCTGGGCGGTTCGGAATTCCAACGGCAGATCGGCACGCATCCGGACAGTGCATCCGATGAACGCCCACGATCAAGGTCCCCGGCGACCCGCCTCGGGATGTTCCTTCAGCCATTCCATCGAACGCCTCACCCGGTCGTAACCGCTGGGGTGATCGTAGAAGATCGCTTCCTCCCATTTGCCTGGATGGATCTTGCGATAGGTGCTCAGGCGCATCGCTGCGGTCGCGAATCCATGCGGTTCGCCGGCGGCGTTCAGTCCGTAGGCATCCGCCTCGGCTTCGGCCTGACGCACGATCGAATTGCTCACCGGCGTCGCTACGAAAAAAAACACCGAGATCAATGCCGAGATCAGCGGCAGGCCGGCGGGGTCGGCGCGTCCTTCCACGCCGAAACGCTGGCCCCAGCGCCGCTGTGCCCGATCGAACGTGACGTGGACGAACCAGAAGCCGAAGGCGATCAGCAGGCTGAAATACACCGACAGCCGCAGCGAATGGTTCAGCACGTAATGGCCCATCTCGTGACCCATCACTGCATTGATTTCAGGCAGCGAAGTCTTCTTCAACAGATTGTCGTTGAGATTGACCCGGGTGGTGCCGGCGAAACCGGAGACGTTCGCGCTGACCCGCGTGGTCTGTCGCGAAGCGTCGAACCATTCGATGTGTTCGGTGGGGATGCGGTTCGCACGCGCCAGCGACAGGATCGATTCGCGCACCTCTCCGGCGGGCAACGGTTTGTAGTCGTTGAACAGCGGTGCGACGAACACCGGCGCGATCATGCTGATGAACAGGATCAGCGCGAAACTGGCCATGCCCGCGTACAGCCACCAGCGCTCGCCGGCGCGACGCAGCAGCGCGTACAGACCGGCGATGACGAACGGCATGATCACCAGCACGACCGCGCTGCCTTTGGCCAGATCCCCGAACCATGCGCCGAAGCCCTGCGTGGACAGTCCGTAGGCGTGTTCGCGAACGTATTCGGTATAGATCGACAGCGGCAGGCCGATGAGCTGCGTCGCCAGCAGGAACATCGCCGCGTACAGCGCGGTGCTCAGCCAGCGGCGCGCGCTGATCCGTTGCGCACGGTCGCGCATCCGTCGCGACCATCCGGTGGCGAGCAACAGCACGCTCACGCCGAGGCCATACAACAGCTGCCACAGCTGCAGCCAGTAGCCGCCCTCGAAATACGCATCCGACTGCGCACGCTGCCCGGGCGACAGCAGGCCCAGATACGCCTCGGTCGCGCGCTCCACGTCGAAGTCCGGCCCAGCCACGGCCGCCTCCGGTACCTGCAGCCCCGGCGGCAGATCGCGCGTCAACGCGGCGCCCTCTGCACTCCAGGCGAAGACCGGCAACAGCATCAACAGCACACGCGAACGTTGAACGGTCACGACGATTCCCCCATCAGTAAAGCCCTCGGTCGATATCGAGCATCCCGCACGGCAATGCCGCGGTCAAACGCTTGAAGTCATGGTTGAAGCGGTTAAACGTTCACATTCTCTTAACTTCGCCATAACCCTGCCGGGTGCGATGCTTCGGCGGTCGATCACGACATGGAGGATTCGATCATGGCTTTTTCCAGACACGCGGCTTTTTTCAGGCACGCATTTGCAGCAGCGGTTTTTTCGATCGCCATCGCAGGCGTCGCGCCTTCCGCCAAGGCCGAGGTGTTCGAACTCGGATGGCCGTATCCGCCGAACAATCTCGAACCCTACGCCGCCCGCAACCAGTATCCACCCGTCTGCAATCCGACCAACAAGCCGGGGCCCGAACGGCTTCGCCAGTTGCTGGGTTTCTGGTTCGGCGCGCCCAATCAGTTCAACCCGAACTGGCACATCGGCCGACCGTGCAACATCAGCGCGACGTCCTATCATCGTGAAGGCCGCGCGCTCGATTTCTACGTCAATGCCACCGAACCCCGGGCGCAATCCATCGTCGACTGGATCCTCGCCACCGACGAGTACGGCAATCCGCATTCCAAGGCGCGGCGTCTGGGCATCATCGAAATCATCTGGAAGAACGTGATCTGGACGTCGGATCGCGCGAACGAAGGCTTCCGTCCCTGCCCGACCTGCGGGCCGCACAACGACCACATCCACTTCAGTTTCACCCGCGAAGGCGCCAACGCGCTCACCTCATGGTTCACCACCAACGACGGCGTCAGCAGCGCCGCGTGCAGCGGCGGCACCGCGGAAGTGAAGTACTGGATCTATCCCAGCGGCTACGGCCCGCTGCGCCATGTCCGCAGGATCGGCTACGCCGGCAGCGCCTATGCGACGCAGGCCTCGCTGGCCGGCTCACCGTGGCGCGTCTACACCGCGCTGGGGCCGACGACCGTCGCCGCGAACGCGCCGGTCAGTGCGCTATACGGCACGCGCGCTTTTCTGGGTGCGTGTTCCGTGACCCTGTTCTGAGCGCAAGACGCGGAGTGGAATCGCGGACAGCGGTTCCACTCCGTGATTCGATCGCCTTGCTCCGGCTCAGACTTGAAGCCGGCTCACCAAGGCCAGAACCGGATCAGCAGCCAGGCCGGAACACCCACGTAGAACACGACCCGACCGAGAACTTCGAGCATGCGCCTGATCCCGATCGCGGATTCGCGGCGTACGACCAGCGACAGCCACGTGCCGGTTTCGATGATGACCCGCAGCAACGCCGAGAAAATCACCAGGCCGATCGCCCAGGACGCCCACCAGATGCCGAGCGCGGTGAGATACGCCTGCAGGCCGTAGGTGTGGTATTCGCCGAAGGTGCCGCCGAACGCGATGTGCTGGTGCAGCCGGAACGCCGGCAATGCCGGCACCAGCGGAAACAGCGCGAATTTCACCAGCGGGTGATCGAGCAGGCGGTGGCGGGCAACGGCCAGACGCGTGCGTGCGTACGCCAACGCGCGGCC